>JBGPNN010000071.1:0-13540 GCA_041487495.1 bacterium | reverse complement strand
TATGCGCACCCGGGAATTTCGGTGCGCCGCCATAGCGCTCCTGTCGCGTTCTTGAACACCCCCAGTGTTTACGCTACAGTTGAACGGGATTCCCCGCAATGCTCAGTATTCTGCGCATACGCGCATCAGAAGCCACAAGGACGGTGACCGCATGCTTCAATTGGAAACCCTGAAACCCCCGGCGCAGGGCCAGAAGATCGATATCAAAGACGGCCGCCTCGTTGTTCCCAGCCATCCCATCATCCCGTTCATCGAAGGCGACGGCACGGGGCCCGATATCTGGCGAGCTAGCCAGCGCATCTTCGACGCGGCGGTCGCCAAGGCGTATGGCGGCGCGCGTAAGATCGTCTGGTTCGAGGTCTTCGCCGGCGAGAAGTCATTCAATACCTTCAAGAACTGGCTGCCCGAAGATACCCTGCGGGCGTTCACGCACTACGTCGTGGGGATCAAAGGACCGCTGACGACGCCGATCGGCGGCGGGTTCCGCAGTCTGAACGTGACGCTCCGGCAGCTGCTCGATCTCTACACCTGCGTTCGGCCGGTGCGCTACTTCGAGAACGTGCCCAGTCCCGTCAAACGCCCCGAAATGGTGGACATGGTGATCTTCCGGGAGAACTCCGAGGACATCTACCTGGGCTTCGAGTGGCCCGCCGGCTCGGCCGAAGCCAACAAGCTGATCGACTTCGTCAAGAATGAGTTCAAGTGGAAGATCCGTGAGGGTTCCGCGGTTGGGCTCAAGCCCATGAGCGCGTTTGGCACGAAGCGGCTGGTGCGCAAGGCGATCCAGTATGCCGTCGACCATAAGCGCAAGAGCGTGACCTTCGTGCACAAAGGCAACATCATGAAGTATACGGAAGGCGCCTTTGCGAAGTGGGGGTACGAGTTGGGCCAGGAAGAGTTTGGCGACAAGACCATCTCGTGGCAGGACGTGCAGGACACGCACGGCGGCAAGACGCCGGCGGGCAAGATCCTTCTTCAAGATTACATCGCCGACGTCACGTTCCAGCACGTGCTTACCCGTCCGCAGGACTTCTCAGTCATCGCCACCGGCAACCTCAACGGCGACTATCTTTCTGATGCCATTGCGGCGCAGGTGGGCGGCATCGGCATGGCGCCGGGAGCCAACATGAGCGACTTCCATGCGATCTTCGAGGCCACGCACGGCACCGCGCCCAAGTACGCCAATCAGGACAAGGTGAACCCCGGCTCGCTGACGCTGTCGGGCGTGATGATGCTTGAATACATGGGCTGGCAGGAAGCCGCGGACAAGATCGTCAAGGGGATGGAGAAGAGCTTCCAGCAGAAGATCGTGACCTACGATCTGGCGCGGTTGATGCCGGGGGCGAAGGAAGTCAAGACCAGCGAATTTGCCACGGCCGTTATCGATAATATGCCGTAGGACGTCGAGGAGAATATCGTGCCCAAGCGAGCAAAAGTCTCGATCGTGGGCGCCGGTACCGTCGGCACCGCTGCGGCCCACTGGATCGCGAGCCAGGAACTCGCCGACGTCGTCTTGGTCGACATCATTGAGGGTCTGCCGCAAGGCAAGGCTTTGGACATCACGCAGTCCGGCCCGATCGCCGGCTTCGACGGGAAGGTGACCGGCAGCAACGACTACGCCGCCACCGCGGGTTCAGACGTGGTGGTGATCACCGCGGGCATCGCCCGCAAGCCCGGGATGACCCGTGAACAATTGATCGATACCAACGCCGGCATCATGCGCAGCATCATCGAGCCTGTGGTGAAGGCGTCGCCGGGCGCGGTCATCATCGTCGTGACCAACCCGCTGGACGCGATGATGTATCTGACCTTCAAGGCCGCCGGCCTGCCGCGCGCGCGTGTGATCGGCGAGTCGGGGGCGCTGGACTCGACGCGCTTCCGGACGTTTCTGGCGATGGAACTTGGCGTCTCGGTCGATGACATCCACGCGCTGGTCATCGGCGCACACACCGACAAGGATATGGTGCCACTGCCGCGCTACGCGACGGTGCGGGGCATCCCCGTGTCACACTTTCTCTCAGCGGCGCAGATCGAGACGATCGTGGCCCGCACCCGCCGGGGAGGGGCCGAGATCACCGAGCTGATGAAGGCGAGCGCGTTCACCGCGCCCGGCGCGTCGATCTGCGAGATGGTCGAGGCGGTGCTGCGCGACAAGAAGCG
Source organism: bacterium (assembly GCA_041487495.1). GTDB lineage: Bacteria > Sysuimicrobiota > Sysuimicrobiia > Sysuimicrobiales > Humicultoraceae > JBGPNN01. The sequence continues at coordinate 11,380 of JBGPNN010000071.1, read as the reverse complement.
CGTGATCCCCTGCTGCGTCTATCTAGACGGGGAGTATGGGGAGAAGGACGTGTGTGTGGGCGTGCCGGTCGTGCTGGGCGCAGGCGGGATGGAGAAGATCATCGAGATCCCGCTGGACGCGGCCGAGAAGACCGCGTTCAAGGCGTCGGTGGGTGCGATCCGGGAGATGCTCGGGGCATTGAAGGCCTGACCGGGTGTACGTCGAGCCGGTTACACTCGATGGAGCCCACGTGCGGTTGGAGCCGCTCTCGATGGCGCACCACCCTGCGCTCTGTGAGGTCGGCCTGGACGAGGATTTGGTCAGGCTGACGCAGGCGTATCCGCCGACACCCGAAGGGTTGCGAACCTATATTCAGACCGCCCTCACCTGGCAAGTGAATGGTACGGCGGTACCGTTCGCCGTCATCAGTAAGACGACCGGCCGGGCCATCGGCAGCACCCGCTACGCGAACATCGACAAAGCGAACCGCCGGCTGGAGATCGGCTGGACGTGGTACGGACGTGCCTTTCAGCGGACGGCGGTGAACACCGAGACGAAGTACCTGCTCTTACGGCACGCGTTTGAGACGCTCGGCTGCATCCGCGTCGAGTTCAAGACCGACGTCTTGAACGAGCGATCACGGCGGGCGCTGCTGCGGATCGGGGCGAAGGAGGAGGGCATCTTTCGCCGCCACATGATCCTGGTTGACGGCCGCGTCCGCGATACCGTGTACTTCAGCATCATCGATAGCGAGTGGCCTGAGGTGAAAGCACAATTGGCTCAGAAGCTGGGACGTTTGCCATGAAGTTGTCGTGCTACCATGCTGAAGGACGACGACCCGTCTCATTGTCCCACCGAGGGTGCCCATGAAACTGCACGAGTATCAGGCCAAAGAGATCTTCGCGTCGTACGGCATCCCCATCCAGAAGGGGACCGTCATCGACCGGCCCGAGCAGATCGATGAGGTCGCCCTCGCGTACCCCGTCGTCCTCAAGGCGCAAGTACTCGTCGGGGGGCGCGGGAAGGCCGGCGGGATCAAACTGGCCAAAGATCCGGCCGAAGCGCGCGAGAAGGCCAAGGCCATCCTCGGGATGGACATCAAGGGCGAGAAGGTGCGCCGGCTGCTGGTCGCCGAGGCCGCGGACATCGGCGCCGAATACTACCTGGCGTTTACGGTCGATCGTGGCGCGGGGCGGCTCGTAGTGATCGGCTCGGCGGCCGGCGGGATCGATATTGAAGAAGTGGCCCGCACGACTCCTGAGAAGATCGCCAAGATGCACATCGACCCGTTCGCGGGCTTCCAGCCGTATCAGGCCCGCGAACTCGGCCGCACACTCGGCTTCGAAGGTAAGCTCCTGCTGCAGTTTGCGACGATCGCGCACAGTCTTTCCCGCATCTGCACCGGGATGGACGCGGAACTCGCGGAGATCAACCCGCTGGCGATCGCCGGCGGTGCGCTGCTGGCCGTCGATGCAAAGCTCATCATCGACGACAACGCCACGTACCGCCATGATGGGCTCCCGCGCAATGAGGAACTGACTGAACTGGAGCAGGCCGCGAAGAGCCAGGATCTCTCATATGTGGAACTCGATGGGAATGTCGCCATCATCGGCAACGGCGCCGGTCTGGTGATGTCCACGCTCGACATGATCGCGCATTTCGGCGGTCGCCCGGCCAACTTCCTCGACGTGGGCGGCGGCGCGACCACCGAGAACATGGCGCACGCGATGAGCATTGTGCTCCGCAAGCCGGGGGTGCGCGCGCTGTTTATCAACATCTTCGGCGGGATCACCCGCTGCGACGACATCGCCCGCGCCATCGCCTCGCAGCCACCGCAGATCCCCATGGTCGTCCGCCTGACCGGCACGAATGAGGACGAAGGCCGCAAGATCCTGCAGGATGCCAAGATTCACGCCTATGTCGACCCCGAGGCCGCGGCGCAGGAAACCGTCCGCCAGGCCGCCCGGGCGTAGACGCGCAGCCCAGTTCACGCGGAGGACTCGATGGCGATCTTGATCACCGAACAGACCCGCGTCCTGGTGCAGGGGATCACCGGCTACCAGGGCGAGTTCCACGCGGGCCGCATGCGGGAGTTCGGCACGAAGGTGGTGGCCGGCATGACGCCCGGGAAGGGCGGCGCTACGGCGGCCGGGGTGCCTGTATTCGACACCGTCGCGGAGGCCGTCGCGCAGACCGGCGCCACGGCCTCCTGCATCTTCGTGCCGGCGCGCGGTGCCAAGGACGCGGCGCTCGAAGCCATCGCGTCACGCCTCGATCCCGTCGTGATCATCACCGAGCACATCCCCGTGCACGACGCGATCGAAGTGGTCGCGGCCGCACGCGCGGCCGGGGTCCGCGTGGTCGGGCCCAACGGGCCGGGCCTGACCTCGCCGGGGCGCTGCAAGATTGGCATCATGCCGAATCACCTGTTCAAACAGGGCGGCGTGGGCCTCGTCTCGCGCAGCGGCACGCTCACGTATGAGATCGTCGCGGGTTTGACCCACGCCGGGCTCGGTCAGAGCACCGCCCTGGGATTGGGCGGCGACCCGGTGGTTGGGGTGTCGTTTACCGAAGCGATTAGACTCTTCAATGATGATCCCGAGACCACCGCGATCGTGCTCGTTGGTGAGATCGGCGGGAGCGCGGAAGAGGAAGCCGCCCGGTTCATCAAGGCGTCTGTGCGGAAACCCGTGGCCGGCTACATTGCCGGGCGCACAGCGCCTCCCGGCAAGCGCATGGGTCACGCCGGTGCCGTCATCTCCGGCAGCGAAGGCACCGCGCAGGCCAAGATTGCCGCGCTGGAAGCCGCCGGCGTCCGTATGGTCGACCTGCCGGCACGCGTTCCGGAGGCGTTGAAGGCGGCTCTGCGAGTCTAGCGTCCCGCCCACGCGGGGAGAGGCAGGTCGCCGTGTCGTCAGCCTGGCTGGAATGGCTGAACGCCCTGCTGCGCTGGATCCACGTGATCGCCGGCATCATGTGGATCGGCGACTCGCTCCTCTTCATGTGGATCGACCGCCATCTGCACCGCGATCCACAATTCCGCAAGGATGTCGACGGCGTCACCTGGCTGCTGCATAGCGGTGGCTACTACCAGCTCGAAAAACGGCTGCTGGTTCCCGGTCGTCTGCCACCGTACCTTCGGTGGTTCTGGATCGAGGCCACCACCACGTGGCTGTCCGGCTTCCTGCTGCTCATCGTCGTCTACTACCTCAGCGCATCGGTCCTCATGGTGGATCGCGGCGCCGCGCTGACTCCCGAGCAGGCGGTCGCCGTGGGCGTGGGAATGCTGGCGGCCGGATGGTTCGTCTACGATGGTCTGTGGCGGTCGCTGGCCCGGCGCCCGGCGTTGGCGGCGGGGGTGTCCTTTGCACTCCTAGTCGCGGTGAACTACGCGGCCACCCATGTGCTGAGTCCCCGCGCGGCCTTTCTACACGTCGGGGCCATGGCGGGGACGATCATGGCCGCGAACGTGTGGATCCACATCATGCTCCCGCAGCGCCAAATGGTGCGCGCGGCGCGCGAGCGCCGCGCGGTCGACCATTCACTCGGCAGACACGCGAAGATGCGCTCGACGCATAACACGTACCTGACGTTCCCCGCCATCTTCTTGATGATCAGCAACCACTTTCCGAGGATATACGGCGGCCCGCACCGCTGGTTCATCTTGACGCTGATCTTCGTCGTTGGGGCGGGCGTGCGCCACCTGATGCTCGTCAGTGGATCGCCGCGGGAGCGCCCCTGAGAGAGGGTGTGGCGGAGAGAGCCGTAAGCTGGGTTATTCGCCTGGCCCGCAAGGGTATAATGGTGGAACAGATCGGGGAGGAGGGGCGGTATGTTTGGCGGGTTCCTGATCCGGTGGCTGTTTAACGGCATTGCCATTTGGGTCACCACCCTTCTTCCCATCGGCATTAGCGTCCCGGATACTCGGACGATCATCTGGGCCGCCCTGGTCCTGGGTCTCGTCAATGCGTCGATCCGATGGTTGTTTATCCTCCTCACTCTGCCGCTCAGCATCCTCACGCTCGGACTCTTCACCCTGGTTATCAACGCGCTGATGCTGTTTGTCGTCAGCGCAGTGGTTCCGGGATTCCAGATCGCCAACTTCTGGTCTGCTTTTGTGGGAGCGCTGATCATTGCCATCGTCAGCACGAGCCTCAGCCATCTCTCGAGACGGTAGCGCCCGGACGCGCCGTCGCGGTTCTCGCCTCCGCCTGGGGGGCGCGGTGCAGTTTGTCATCATCACCGGCCTGTCCGGTGCGGGCAAGTCGAACGCGATGAAGGTCTTCGAAGACCTGGGCTTCTTTTGCGTGGACAATCTGCCACCGGCGCTGCTGCCGAAGTTTGCTGATGTCGTGTTGCACTCGGGAGGCAAGGTTCGCCGCGTCGCGCTGGTCATCGACATCCGCGGCGGCGAGTTTTTTGACGAGTTGTTCGCCGCCCTGCAGCAGTTGAGCCGGATGGGGCTGCGCTATGACATCCTCTTCCTCGACGCGGCAGACGACGTGCTGGTGCGCCGCTTCAAAGAAACCCGTCGCAAACATCCGTTGGCGCAGGCCGGCCGCGTGCTAGACGGCATCCGTGCGGAGCGCCGGCGACTCGAAGTCGTCAAGGGCCGATCCGATAGGATCGTTGATACGTCCACGCTGACGGTGAAGGAACTGCGGGACGAAATCGTCTCGACCTACCTGCGAGACCGCAAGCGCGCACGGCAGCTAGAGATCAGCATCGTGTCGTTTGGCTATAAGTACGGCATCCCGATCGATGCCGATCTGATCCTCGACGTCCGCTTCCTGCCGAACCCACACTATCAGGCGACGCTCCGGCCATTGCCCGGCAGTCATGCGCGGGTCCGGCGGTTCGTGCTGGAGCAGCCAGAGACGCGGGAGTTTCTCAAGCGGCTGTACGACTTCACCGACTACCTGCTGCCGCAGTTCGTGGCCGAGGGGAAGACTCATCTGACAATCGGCCTCGGCTGCACGGGGGGCCGGCATCGGTCGGTGGTGCTGGGCGAGGAACTGGCGCGGCACGTGCGGGCCCGGGGGTGCCGGGTGCACGTGCGGCATCGCGACGTGCGAAAGGATCTGGCTCTGGCCGAGGCGGCGGAATGAGCAAGCAGTGGCGGCGCTGGCACCGGTGGCTGGCCCCGGGTATCGGGATCAAACGATGGGGCCTGGTGATCCTCGCGGGCGTGCTGGTGTTCGCCGGCGGGTTCGTGCTGCTGATCAACGAGCGGTTCCTCACCCAGTTCGAAGCGACGATCTTCAGGCTGGCGCAGTCGTTCGCCCAGATCACCGGCCGCGAGGCGTCACCGATGGCGCTGGGCGTGATTGGCGTTACCGTGGGCCTGTTGGGCGCATTCGCCGGTCTCCGGGGTATGTTGCGGTCGATCGATCGGGTGCTATTCCCATCGGGTAGCCCGACGCTGGTCGACATTCTGCGCCAGGAACGGCGGCGCCGGCGCGGCGTGAACATCGTCGTCTTGGGCGGTGGCACCGGGCTGGCCACACTGCTGCGCGGGCTCAAGCAGTATTCGTCGAACCTGACGGCGGTGGTCACAGTCTTTGACGACGGCGGCTCGTCGGGCCGCCTGCGGCGCGAGCTCGGGATCCTCCCGCCCGGCGACATCCGCCACTGCCTGGTGGCGCTGGCCGAGGCCGAGCCGCTGATGACCAAACTCTTCGAATATCGCTTCCGCGGCGGGGCGTTGGACGGGCACGCTTTTGGCAATCTCTTTATTGCCAGCCTGGCCGGCGTCACCGGCGATCTCGAACTGGCGGTAAAAGAAGCGAGCAAAGTCCTTAAGATCCGCGGGCGCGTGCTGCCGACGACCGCGCGCGATGTTGTGCTGGTCGCCGAGCTCGATGACGGGCGCGTCGTTGAGGGAGAATCCACCATCACCGGGGCCCGCGGCCGGATCACGCGGGTCTCTCTCCGGCCCAGCGAGCCGGCTCCGCTGCCCGAGGTGCTGGAGGCCATCGCCGACGCCGACCTGGTTGTGCTGGGACCAGGGAGCCTCTACACGAGCGTCATCCCGAACCTCCTCGTGCCGGGCGTCGCCGACGCGCTGCGCGACACCGATGCGCCGTGTGTCTACATCTGCAACGTGATGACCCAGCCGGGCGAGACCGATGCGTATACCGCCGCCGATCACATCCGGGCGATCCACGCCCACGTCGGACAAGGGCTCTTCTCTCACGTGATCGTCAACACGCAAATGCCCCAGAGCCGGGCGCTGCTCGACCGCTATGCCGAGCAGGGCAGCCGGCCGGTGGAACCTGCCCTGCGCGAACTGGAGGGGATGGGTCTGGTCCCCGCAGGCCTCTCGCTGATCAGCGAGGAAGAACTGCTCCGCCACGATCCGGTGAGATTGGCCGCCGCGGTGCTGCAGGTGATGGACCTGGCCAACGGCCGGCCCCGGCGGGGCCGCCGGCTCGCGGCGCTGGCCCAATCGCGGCATTAGTCCGTCCGTCTTCTGCCCCGACGATAGGATTCTTGACCCCCCACGACGAACCCGATACGCTGGCGTGCGTCACCAGGCACATCATAGACGCATCAGGTCCACACGGGTCGCGGATCGCAGAATCTCGAGCGCATCACGCGTTCGGCGCTGATGGGAGCGGTGTGAACGCCCCGGGGCGATGGGTGTTCTGCCGGGTGAACAAGAATGGTGCTGGTTGACTGGCTGTACGTGGGCATCTTCGCGGTGGTGGGGCTGGGGATGGCCGCGCTGCCGCTGGCGATTGTGTGGGCCTTGGCGCCTCGCTTCCCGCTGCCCCAGAAGCGCATGACGTACGAATCGGGCGTGGTGCCTTTCGGGCAGGCCTGGGCGCAGTTCAACGTCCGCTACTATCTGTTCGGCCTGGTCTTCGTCATCTTCGACGTCGAGGTCATCTACCTGTACCCGTGGGCGATCGTGTTTCGCGCGCTCGGCAAGTTTGCGTTCGTGGAAATGCTGATCTTCCTGGTCGTCCTGTTGGTCGGTCTCGCCTACGCCTGGCGGAAGGGCGCGCTCGAGTGGGCGTAGAGCCGTGACGGTAAACTGGCCACTGGAGGTCGTCAAGGCCGTCGGGCTGGCCGTGGTGATCTTTACGTTTCTGGCCGTTGTCGCCGCGATGTTCGGGGTGCTGCTCGAGCGGAAGATCGGCGGCTGGATCCAATCCCGCCTGGGGCCCAAGCACGTCGGCCGGCAGGGCCTGCTACAGACGATCGCCGACACGGTGAAGTTACTGCAGAAAGAACACATCACCCCGCTCGCGGCCGACGCGGTCATCTTCAACACGGCCCCGCTGATTGTCGCGGTGGCGGGACTCATGGACTGGATCGTGATCCCCTTCGGGGTCGTCACCCTCGGCGGCCAGGCGATCCCGTTGATCGTCCGCGACCTCAACATCGGCGTGCTGTTCTTTGCCGGGATGGCCTCGATCACCGTCATCGGGATTCTCGCTGGCGGCTTCGCCTCGAACAACAAGTATTCGCTGCTCGGGGGCCTCCGGTCGGCGTCGCAGATGATCAGCTACGAACTGCCCCTGGCGACGGCGTTGATCGCCGTGGCGATGCAGGCCGGCACGCTTTCGACCGTCGGCATCGTGAAAGCGCAAAATGGCTGGTTCGGGTCGTTCGCCTTCTCGCAGTTCCCGGCGTTCATCATCTTCCTGATCGCCGCGACCGCCGAGGTCAACCGCGTGCCCTTCGACCTGCCGGAAGCGGAATCGGAGCTGGTCGCCGGGTACTTCTCCGAGTACACGGGCATGCGCTTCGCCCTTTTTCAGCTGGGTGAGTATGCCGAGATGTTTGCGATGGCCGCGTTGGCCACGACGCTTTTCCTGGGCGGGTGGAAGGGACCCTTTGATGTCGTCGGGGGAGGCCGATTTGCCTTTCCCCTCCTGTGGTTCCTCATCAAGATGTACACTGTGGTGTTCTTCCTTATGTGGGCACGGTGGACGTTTCCCCGGTTGCGGTTGGATCAGTTGCTGAACCTGTCCTGGAAGGTCCTGCTACCGGCCGGCCTGGTGTGGATTCTCATTACCGGGTTTGCGATCACGTTCCTGGGCAAGTGACCTATGGGTGAACTGGGGGTCTTCATCGTCCTGTCGGTGATCACGCTGGCGTCGGCCATCGTGGTTGTGAACTCCGGCAACATTGTGCGGGCCGCGCTGGCGCTGGTCCCGACGTTTCTCGGGGTCACGGGGCTATACATCCTGCTGCAGGCCGAATTTGTCGCCGGCATCCAGGTGCTCATCTATGCCGGCGCCATCACCGTACTGATCCTCTTCGTCATCATGCTGACCGAGGGCGGCACGGGTCTGCGCGAGCGCCAGCGCAACGAGCAGGCGCCGCTGGGTCTGCTGGCCGCGGCGGCGCTGGCCGCTATCCTGATCTCGGTCTTCCTACGCACCGAGTGGCCCAAGTCGACGGCCACGCTGCCGCAATACACGGCCAGCGCGATCGGGAACACGTTCCTGACTACCGCGGTCCTCGCGTTTGAGGTCACCAGCCTGGTGTTGCTCATCTCGCTGATGGGCGCGATCATCATCGCGCGGCGCGAAAAGTAGCCGCGACAAGGAGGCAGGGGGCGTGCAGGTCGGCTTGACGCACTTCCTGGTGGTCAGCGCGCTGCTGTTCTGCCTCGGGCTCTATGCAATGCTCACGCGTCGGAACGCGGTGGCCATCCTCATGGGTATCGAGTTGATGCTCAACGCCGCCAACATCAACCTGGTGGCGTTCAACAAGTTTGTGGCACCGGCAGCGCTCTCCGGCCAGGTCTTCGCGCTGGTCGTCATCACCCTGGCCGCGTGCGAGGCGGGTGTCGGGTTGGCGCTGGTGATGGCGGCCTACCGCAACCTCGAGACGATTCACGTCGACGAGATGAACGTGATGAAGTGGTAGCGCGATGCTGAATCTGGCCTGGCTGATCCCGCTCTTCCCTCTCGCGGCGTTCGCGATCATCACTGTCCGCGGCCGCCGCCTTCCGGGTGAGGGCGCCTACATCGCCGTGGCCGGGATGGCCCTGGCGGCCCTGCTGTCCATCGGAATCTTCGTCGAGATGCTGGGCCACGCCCAGCCGTTCGAGCGGAACGTGTCGTGGATGCTGCTGGGGAGCCTGCCACTCGACCTGGGCATCCGAGTGGACCACCTGACCACGGTCATGCTGCTGGTTGTGACGGTCGTCGGATCGATGATCTTCACGTATTCGATCGGCTATATGCAGGGCGACCCACGGTATCCCCGGTTTTTCGCGTACCTCTCGCTGTTTGGGTTCTCGATGCTCCTGCTGGTGCTGGCGAACAACCTGCTCTTCCTGTACGCGGGCTGGGAACTGGTGGGGCTCTGTTCGTACCTGTTGATCGGGTTCTATTTCGAGAAGCCGTCGGCCGCGCGGGCGTCGATGAAGGCCTTCATCACGACGCGCGTGGGCGACTTCTTCATGTTCCTGGGCATCCTGCTGATTTTCCTCCACCTGGGCACGTTCCGGTTCGAGGAGATCTTCACCAAGATCAACGCCGGCGCGCTGAAGGATCTGACGATCGGCGGGTGGCCGCTGCTGACGGTGGCGGCGATCCTGCTCTTCGGCGGCGCGGTCGGCAAGTCGGCCCAGTTCCCGCTGCACACCTGGCTGCCCGACGCGATGGAAGGCCCGACGCCGGTCTCGGCCCTGATCCATGCGGCGACCATGGTGGCTGCCGGCGTCTACATGGTGGCGCGCACCTACACGCTGTTCTTCGCTTCGGCGGGCCACGAGGCGCTGAACGTGGTCGCGTGGATCGGCGGCATCACGGCGCTGATGGCCGCGACGATCGGCGTTGTCCAGGATGACATCAAACGTGTGCTGGCCTATTCGACCATCAGCCAGTTGGGCCTGATGATGATGGGCCTCGGCGTGCTGGGCTACACCGCGGGCATGTTCCACCTGATGACGCACGCGTTCTTCAAGGCTCTCTTGTTCCTCGGCGCCGGTAGCGTCATCCACGCCATGCACACGAACGACATCAAGGACATGGGCGGCCTGGGCAAGATCATGCCGTCCACGTACTGGACATTTCTGATCGGCACGCTGGCGTTGTCGGGGATCTTCCCGTTTGCCGGCTTCTGGAGCAAGGACGAGATCCTGCTCGAGGCGTTCCATCACAACACCGCACTTTTCGCCATGGGAGCGCTTACCTCGTTCCTGACGGCGTTCTACATGTTCCGCGTCATCTTCTACACGTTTACCGGCACGCTGCGCAGCCACCAGGCGCACCCGCACGAGAGCCCGAACGTCATGACCCGGCCGTTGTGGGTGCTGGCGATCTTCTCCATCTTCATCGGTCTGGTGGGGGCGCCGTTCTTCGGGAACCCGTTCCACGAATTCATTCATTTCGAAGGGATCGAGGCGATCCCGTTCGATGTCGGCATGGCGCTGGCCTCGCTCGCGATCGCAGGCGCCGGGATCCTGTCAGCGGCGGTGGTCTACCATTGGAAGGTCATCCCCTCCGCGTCGCTGCGCCGCGCCGCCGGACCGCTGCACGCGCTGGTCGTCAACAAATACTACGTTGACGAAGCGTACCAGGTAGTCTTTGTTCGCGGCACGCTGTGGATCGCCCAGGCCCTGCGCATGTTCGACATCTACGTCATCGACATGCTGGTCAATATGGTGGGCTACGCGGGAATTGGTCTCGCGAGACTCTACCGGTTGTTCGATACGCACATCGTGGATGGGCTGGTCAACCTGATCGGGTACGTCGTCGGGGCCGCGGGCGGCTTGCTGCGCTACGTCCAGACCGGCCGCGCGCAGAACTACCTGTTGGTGATAGCGCTCGGCGTCATTGTGTTGTTAGCGGCAGGGCTACTTCGATGAAGGACGGGCGTGTGGAAATGCGCGCGAGTGTCGAGATGCGCGCGAGCATAGCGAGCCGATTGCTGAGGAGGCCGAGGGCGCCTTTCCCGAGGCCGGTTGAGCACATGTCGTGTTGTTGAGATAGGAGGAGTGGCGCGCTGATGGATTACCTGCTGACGATCACGGTCTTCCTCCCGCTGTTCGGCGGGCTGGTCGTCTTGCTGATTCCCAAAGAGAACGAACACCTGATGAAGCGGGTGGCGCTGGTCACGGCGGTGCTGACGTTCCTGGTGTCGCTGTGGCTGCTTGGTCCCTTCGAGATCGGCAAGGCCGGGATGCAGCTCGAGGAACGCTACCTCTGGATCCCGACCATCGGCGTGAACTACCACCTTGGGATCGACGGGCTGAGCCTGCCCCTGATTATCCTCACGACACTGCTCTCCCTGCTCTCGATCGTCTACTCGTGGCGCATCGAGTTGCGGCTGAAAGAGTACCTGTTCCTGTTCCTCCTGCTCGAGACCGGTATGATGGGCGTGTTTTCGTCCCTCGATTTCTTCCTGTTCTACGTCTTCTGGGAGATCACGCTT
>JBGPNN010000070.1:0-13609 GCA_041487495.1 bacterium | reverse complement strand
GGACCGACGGCGATGACCTCACCGTGCTGCGGTTTCTCTTTGGCGGTGTCCGGAAGCACGATGCCGCCTTTCGTGCGCTCTTCCTCCTCAAGTGGCTTGACGACCACGCGATCACCAAGTGGCTTTAGCTTCATCTGTCATGTCCCTCCTAGTCAATGTGGGTCTTTCAGGAATTAGCACTCTAGGGCAATGAGTGCCAGCCACCCCCATCTTATGCGGGCGCGGGAAGGCGATCAAGCCCCCTCGGACGTAGGCGCATGGCGCGAACCATCGCCGCACCCCCCTCAATCTCCAAAAATCATCGTGATTTCGGCGTTTTCTCGCGATTCCGAGACCGCGCGAGCTACAGGGGCAGGTTGGCTGACGCGCCCAGATCCCATCCATCCCGCTTCCCTCGCGACAAAAGGGAGGCCCCGCAGGCCGCGATCATGACGGCGTTGTCGGTGCAGAGAATCGGCGGCGGGATCCGGACCATGATCCCGAGGCCTTGCGCCTCGTCGGCCAGCCGCCGGCGGAGGACCGAGTTGGCCGCGACCCCGCCGGCCAACAGGATCGCCCGGGGATGGTGCTCCCGCGCAGCCCGGCCGACCTTCCGGACGAGCGCTTCGGCCACGACTCGCTGGAGCGAGGCGGCCAGACCGGCGAGAAATACCGGCTCGGGCGCGGGTTGCGCCGCCAGCACCCGCAGCGCCGCCGTCTTGATTCCACTGAAGGAGAAGTCGTAGCCCTTGTCCTGGAATGGCACCGGGAGGGGGACGAGTGAGGGATCACCGGTCTGGCCGAGCCGATCGAGCGCCGGCCCTCCAGGATAACCGAGGCCCATCGCGCGCGCCACTTTGTCAAACGCCTCACCGGCCGCGTCGTCGCGCGTGCGACCGAGAATCGTATACGCGTGGGCCCCTTCCACGAGGATGAGGTCGGTATGCGCCCCCGACACGATCAGAGCCAGCGAGGGCGTCGGGAGCAGGCCTCCGCTGGGTTCGGGTTCGTGGTCGATCGCATTCGCGAACAGGTGGCCCTCCAGGTGGTTGACCCCTACCAGGGCAAGCCCGCGCACGTACGCGAGTGTCTTAGCCGCCGCGACCCCCACGACCAGCGCTCCCACCAGCCCTGGGCCGCGGGTGACCGCGATACCGTCGATGTCATCCCACGCGACGCCCGCCTGCTCGAGAGCCAGGTGCACCACGGGTAGGAGGCGCTCGTTATGGCGTCGCGAGGCCAGTTCCGGCACGACTCCGCCGTAGCGTTGATGCAGCGCCGCCTGCGAGGCAATGATATTGCTGCGCGGACGCACACTGTCCTCAACGACGGCCGCAGCGGTCTCGTCACACGATGTCTCGATACCCAAGACGAGCATGGAAAGGGGGCGAGATCCCTGCTAGGCGTCCAGTTCGCCGCGAACCAGGTCGAGGCGGACCCCCGAATCCGGCTCTCGGAGATTGCCGCTCCACATAACAACGGCATCTTCGCCGTTGTCGCTGTAGTAGCGCTTGCGGAGCGCGACGTCGCGGAAGCCGAACTTGCGATAGAGCGACAGGGCTGGAGCGTTCGAGGGCCGGACTTCAAGAGTCATCCAGCGCGCGCCGCGCCCCAGCGCGAGATCGATGAGCGCCAGCAGCAGCCGCTCACCGATGCGCTGCCCGCGGCGGTTCCGGTCGACCGCGATCGTCGTCACGTGAGCCTCGTCGAAGATCACCCACATACCCGCGAACCCGAGGATATGATCCTCATCGCCGCGCGCGACGACATAGCAGGCGACCTGGTTCTCTTCCAGTTCCGCCCGGTAGGCATCTCTCGGCCAGGGGACCGCAAAGGCATCTTGTTCGATTTCCCGCACACGCGCGACATCCGCGAGCGTCATGGGATCGATGCGCACTCGGGTGATCTGCTTCACGACGATTCCTTGCGCGGGTTCTCCGGTTGGCGGACGAACTCCTTCGCCTGGAACGTCCGTGCGTAGCGAGGCACGAGACGCATGGGATCGTCACCATCTCCGGCGAGCAGCCGAGCCCGGCCGAGCGCGGCGACGATCTCGGCCCTCGGCCACCACTCCTCCGGAGGAGCAACCACCGCGTGGGGCGCGAGCGCGGCGACCAGGGTCGCGCGGTAGCGCACGAGCGCGTCGCCTGTCAGCAACACGGGCTCGTCGAGGGCCGGCAATTGCGCCCGCAGATCCTCGGGGCGAGCTAGCAGATCAGTGGTGAGGCGCTCTACCGTCGTGACACCTGTCCGAAACAGCGCCCCCGCCACCTGCTCCCGACGGGCGTCGAGCGCGGCGAGCACCAGCCCGTGGTGCGAGAGGCCGGCGGCCGAATGGCCGGCGGCCAGGACCTCCAGCGTCGAGATCCCGGCGATCGGGCGTCCGGTGCCGACGGCCCAGGCGGTCGCCGTGATCAGACCGATACGGAGTCCGCTGAACCCGCCCGGACCAATCGACACGGCCAGCCCATCGACCGCGTCACGCGCGAGACCGGCCTCGGCGAGCATCGCCTCGATAGCGGGAACCAGCCATTCCAGGTGCCCGGCGGGCACCTGTGCGGCCCGCGAGGCGACCACGCCGCCGGGCCCGACGACGGCTACGCTGCCTCGGGCGGTCGCCGTCTCGATACCGAGCACCAGCACGACGTTTAGCCGCGCGCCGCGGTTTCGAAGCGGCCGCGGAGGGTCTCCGGGATCGTCATGGTGATGACGCGGTCGGAGGGCGCGGCACCCAAGTCGCAGATGATCGCGAGGTGCCCCGCCGGAGCGATCCACGGCGCGCGGTCCGCCCATTCCATGATCACGATTCCGCCAGCCTCGAGAAGGTCTTCCAGGCCCAGGGCGTCGATCTCATCGCGATGCTCGAGCCTGTAGAGGTCGACGTGGAACACGCGCACGGGGCCGCCGTACTCGCGGATGAGGACAAACGAGGGACTGGCCATGTGCCCTGATGCGCCGGCGCCCTGCGCGAGGCCGCGAGCCAGCGCGGTCTTGCCTGCGCCCATCGGCCCGACCAGCGACACCCAGTCACCTGGGTGCAGGCGAGCGCCGATGCGGCGGCCCAGGGCGACGGTCGCGTCTTCCGAGTGCGTCTCGACGGTGAGGGTGAGATCCGCGGGAGGCTGCGGCACGCGGAGACCGGACGGGCTTAAGCCTGGGACCCTGTCTCGGGTTTCACGCGCACGCGCAGGCCGTCGAGGGCGATGATGCGAACGGGTTGACCAACTTCCACCGGCCCGCCCACAGAAACGGCCGTCCAGAGCTCGCCCTGCACGTGCACCTGCCCGTCTGGATCCAGCCGCGACCGGGCGACGCCCACGGCGCCGATCATCTGCTCACGGCCGCTGCGCGGCGCAGCGCGCTGCGCGCGTATCCCAGCAGTGACGGCGAAGAGGAAGAACCCCGCCAGGATCGCCGCCACCGACAGGATGAGCCGGAGCGAGATCTGTAGCACCGGAATCTGGCGCTGGGTCAGCAGGATCGCGCCGAACACGAACGCGATGACGCCACCGATGGTCAGCACGCCGTGCCCCGGCACTTTGATGTCGGCCACGAAGAGCAAGACGGCGAACAGGATCAGCAGCAGCCCCGCGGCGTTGACCTCGAGGATGGCGAATGATGCCAGCCCCAAGATCAGCGCGATGCCGCCGACCACGCCGGGCAGGATCGCCCCGGGGTTGTAGAGCTCGACCAGGATGCCGACGGTGCCGACGTTCATCAAGATAAAGCCGATGTTGGGATCGCTCAGCAGACCCAAGAAGCCTTCAGTAATGTCCATCTCACGGTCGACGATGCGCGCACGGGCGGTCCGGAGTTTGACCGTCCCCCGCCCGGTCTCGACCGATCGGCCGTCGACCTTGCGCAGCAGGTCGTTGATATCGTCGGCGGCCAGATCGACGACCTTCAACCTGACCGCGTCTTCCTCGGTAATCGACACCGCTTCGCGTATCGCCTTCTCGCCCCACTCCGCGTTACGGCCACGGCGCCGGGCCATGGCCCGGAGGTTGGCAACCGCATCGTTGGTCACTTTGCGCGCCATGGTCTCGTCGAGCTTTTGTCCCTCACCGCCCACGGAGACGGGCGTGGCCGCGCCCAGGTGTGTCGCCGGCGCCATGACCGCGATGTGCGAACTGTACGTAATGAAGACCCCCGCCGAGGCCGCCCGCGCTCCACGTGGGGCAATATACACGATCACAGGCACCGGAGCGTTCAGGATCGCGCGCGTGATCTCTTCCGTCGACTTCAACAGACCGCCGGGCGTGTCGAGCTGGATGATGAGGGCTTCACCCCCCTCAGCGTCACGGATCGCTCGAAGAATGAAGCGCGACGTCGCGGGTCCAATGATGCCATCGACGACGATGCGGTAGACGGTGGGGACGTCGCTCGGGCTCGCCGCACCCGCTACCTGCGCGCCGGACCACACCAGTCCGGCGCAGAGCAGAACGACGAGGATTCTGGGTGTTCGCATACGTGCGGCGCGCGGTCCGATCAGCCGCTTCTGGTCGACGTGACGAAGCGCTCGAAGAGCGCGCGATGCCGCGGGTGGTGCCCGACCATCCGCTCGGGATGCCACTGGACGCCAACCACGAAGCGATGGCTGGGGCTCTCAAGACCTTCGATGGTGCCGTCGGGCGCCCGCGCCGTCACGTTGAATCCCGGCGCCGGATCGGCCACGGCCTGATGGTGAAAGGTGTTGACCCCGATGGACCCGGCGCCAACGACGTCCGCCAGCCGGCTGCGAGCATCCACCGAGGCCTCATGCGCGATTTCCCAGGTCTCCATCCTGCCGTCTTGATTGTGGGCGGCCGGGTCGACCTTCGCCAGCGATAGATCCTGCCAGAGAGTCCCGCCGGCTGCGACGTTGAGCAACTGGATTCCACGGCAGATGCACAGCATCGGCAGATCATGATCAAGCGCCGCGCGCGCCAGCGGCACCTCGAGTGTGTCGCGATCGTCATCGACGGTCAGGGTCTCCGCCACCGGCGCACTGATGGTTTGTCCGTAGTAGCGTGGGTGGATATCCGCGCCGCCGGCGAGCAGCAGGCCGTCGTACTCCTCGGGCAGCGGATCGCCGGCCGCGATCACCACGGGATCGCCGCCGGCCGCATACACCGCGTCGGCATAGTACTTGATGGAGCGGGCCAGGCGGGCCGGGGCCTCGCCGTTCAGCGCGCGCCGCACCGTAATAAGGATTCGGGGTCGATCAGGGCGAGACGGCAGGTTGCTCTCCTCCTCCGCACGTCGGGCAGGTCCCGTCGCCTTGGCTGCTTACCGTCAACGACTGCGCGTCTAGACGCACTGATCGGATCTTAAAGGTCACTGGCCAGTCCCGCTGGTGCACGACCGGGTTGATCTGCCGCTCGAGGTCACGGATCACGGGCGTCGGCAGCGGCCACCCGTTGGCGTGCAGCGTGTCGAAGTAGAAATAGACCTCGGTGGTGCCGGACACGGCGAAGAACCCCTTCATCCGAAACCTCGTGGTCTTCCCCTGGAACGCCACCGTCCCCGTCCCGAGCAGATAACCGTTCTCCGCCCACAGGCGCATATCGTCGATCGCGTTCGCGGTGTTGAAGTACTCCTGGAGGCTGCGGAGCAACACTTTCGCTTGAAACGCGCTGTCGCGCATGTCCAAGACCTTGATCGTGCCATTCCGCAGCGCCTCGGGGTCGAGGCTGACACCTGTCAACCGGAAGTTGGCCTCGTCGACGCGCAGCCCCTGGTTCAGCAGGACCTTCTTTCCCCACGCGGAGATACGAGCGTAGCCACCGTCATACAGATCGGGAATCGCTTCGACGCGGAGCTCCTCGGCCGACCGCATAAAGGATCCGAATGCCCGACGCAGCATTCCCTCGTTCGCCAACGCGGGCGCGACGCTCGACGCGATCAACACGGCTCCGGCAATTCCCGCCAGGACTCTCATGCCGCCCCCTCAACCCTCCGCCAGCCAGCCCGCATAGGCAAAAACGGCCGGCTGCCCACCGGTATGCCAGAATACCACAGTTTGATCGGGCCCGAACGCCCCGCGCCGGACCATGTCAATCAGGCCGGCCATCGCTTTCCCGCTGTATACCGGGTCGAGCAACACGCCTTCGGTCCTCGCGGCCAGGCGGACGGCATCGAGCCCGGCGGGCGTTGGCACGCCATACCGGTCGCCCACATATTCGTCCGTCACGACGATATCATCGGGATGCGTGCGCCAGTCAAGCCCGAGCAGTTTTGTGAGATCCTCGACCAGGGTTTTCACCCGGCCGGTCAGGATATCCCGCCCGGGCCCGGCACTGACCCCCACGACCTGGATCCCGGTCTGCGCCACCTTGAGCGCCGTATAGAGCCCCGCCTGCGTCCCGCCCGAGGTGCTCGCGTGCACCACCGCGTCGGCGCGGATACCGCGGTTGTTCAACTGGTCGAGGAGTTCGAGCCCGGCATTGGCGAAGGCCGCGGCACCCAGCGCGGTCGCCGCGCCGCGGGGAATGACATAAGGATTGCGCCCCTGGCGCCGCAGCTCGCGCGCCACGTCGTCCACCACGCCGGCGAGCACATAGTCGTCGTCGGTATTGACGATGCGGATCTCGGCGCCAAATATCCGATCGAGGAGATAGTTGCCCTGACGGATGGCCGGCTCCTCACCGTTGAGGACGATGATCGCCTCCAGACCGAGGCGGCGCGCCGCGGCCGCCGTCACCCGCGCCAGGTTGGACTGAATCGCGCCGGAGGTCAGCACAACATCACAGCCCCGATCAACCGCCTCACCCATCAGGTACTCGATCTTGCGCACCTCGTTGCCGCCGAAAGCCAGGCCGGTAATATCGTCGCGTTTGATCATGATGCGCGGCCCACCGAGATATGCGGACAGTGAGGGCGCCTCCTCGAGAGGCGTTGGCAGGACGGCGACTTTGAGGCGGGGCAGGCGTCCGAGCTGCACGAAGACCTCCTTCAGGTGCCGCGCTTAACGCGGCACCGCCTGCTCGGCCACCCGCTCGCGCAGCAGGGCATGGGCGGCAGCGACCGTCACCGCTTCGAACCGCAGTCGCTCACCAGGACCGCACTGCGCAAGCCGGTCGAGATCAGCCGTGATGACCGACGCGATCTTGGGGTAGCCACCGGTGGTCGGTCCGTCGGCGAGAATGATCACCGGCCCGCCATCGGCGGGCACCTGGATCGAACCGGGCAGCAGCCCGTCGGAGAGGATTTCTGCGCTGCCCCGATGCTCGAGTCTGGGACCGCGCAGGCGCATCCCGCTGCGATCGCGCTGCACAGTCAGCTCGAACGGCAACCCAAGCAACGCCGCCTGGGCGCCGGCAGTGAAGTACTCGGCCTGGGGACCAACGATCACGCGCATGGGACCGGCCGGCGAGACGGCGTCAGCGGGATGTTGGGCGCGCCGGGCGCGGCTTGGTTCGCCCGCGCCGAGAATATCTCCTGCCCTGAGGACCCGGCCGTCGATCCCGCCCAGACCGCCGCGCGCGTAGGTCGACCGGCTATCGAAAACCGGTGGCACGTCGACGCCTCCGGCCAGCGCCAGATAGAGCCACTGGCCGCGGCGCGGCGCCTGGAAGCTGATGACATCGCCGGGTCGCAGCCGAGTTGCGGTCAACGGCTCGATGGGTGACGTGTTGAGGCGCGCCTCGAAATTGGCGCCGGCAATGGCAATCTCGGCGTCGGCCAGGGCGCGCACGCTCGGTCCCGGGAAGGTCAGTTCGATCGCCGCGTCACCCGGGTGGTTGCCAAGCACGCCGTTGGCTGCGCGCAGGGCGCGGACATCCATGGCGCCCGAGCCCGCAACCCCGAGGCGTCGTCCTCCGCGGCGGCCGAGGTCCTGGATCGATGTCATCAGACCGGGCCGGATCACTTCGAGGATCGGGCGGCGCGGCATGGCCATGGGTCGCGAAGGCGGGGATTCAGAAGCCGGCTCACCGTTTGCCCGCACAAACCGGACCCGGTCACCCGGTTGCAGCAGGCACGGGGGGTCGCCGTGTGGGTCGAAGAGACGCAGCGGCGTGCGGCCGAGAAGATGCCACCCGCCGGGGGTCTCCTGCGGGTAGACGCCGGCGAACAGGTCGGCGATGGCGATGCTGCCGGTTGGGATCCGCGTCCGTGGAGTGGCGCGGCGCGGTACACGGAGCTCGGAGGGGAGCAGCCCCAAGTATGGGAAGCCCGGTGAGAATCCCAGCATGTATACGCGGTACGTTGTGGCGGTGTGCAAGCGGATGACGTCGGCGGGCGAGAGCCCGCACGCTGCGGCGACGGCTTCAAGGTCCGGACCGTGGACGCCCCCGTAGACCACCGGCACCTCGAGCAGCGCACCACCTTCCGCGGGCGCGGGTTTGGCGGCGCGCACCGCGGCTTCGACGCGCTCGGCCAGGTCATCGAACCCGACGACCATCGGATCGTAGACGGCGAGCACGGAGCGAAATGCCGGGACGGTTTCGACGACACCGGGGAGCCCGGCGAGCGCCGCGTCGGCGCCTCTGACCAGCGCATTAATTTCGGGCGAGATCTCGCGTGGATACTCGATGAGCAACCCCCGATCGCCCATCGGGAGGAGGCGCGGCCAAAAGCCACTCACTCCGCGGCCTTCGGATACGAGCCCAGCACTCGGAGAAACGCGGTCACGCCGCTGAGTTCCTGCAACGCTGCGCGGCCGTCGGGCGAGTCTTGATGGGCCTCGAAGTCCACGTAGAACAGATACTCCCATGGCCGGTCGCGGCGTGGTCGTGACTCCAGTTTGGTCAGGTTGATGTTGCGCGTGGCGAAGGCACCCAGCGCCCGGTAGAGCGCCCCCGGGATATTCGCCGTCATGAACACCACTGAGGTCTTCGCGTGCTCACTGCGCGCGGCGGGAACCAGGGCCAGTGCGAGAAATTTCGTGTAGTTCATGGGGTTGGTCTCGATCCCCGCGGCCAGCACTTCGAGCCCATAGATCTGGGCGGCATGCCGGCTTGCGATCGCGGCCGTCCCCTGACTCCGCTCGTCTGCCACGAACTTGGCGCTGCCGGCCGTATCGTACATCGGCACGCTCTCCCAGCCCTGGCGCACGATAAACGCGTCGCACTGTGCGAGCGCCTGCGGGTGCGAGTACACGGTCCGCACGTTCTGCAGCGCTTGACCGGTCGGCGCCAGCACGCAGTGCTGGACACGCTGGTTGTGCTCGCCGACGATGTGCAGGGCACGACGGACGAGCAAATCGTACGTGTCGTTGATGCTGCCCGCCTGCGAGTTCTCCACCGGCACCATTCCCCGGTCGGCCCGGCCCTGTTCGACGGCGTCGAACACGTCGACCAGCAGCCGGCACGGCATCGGGTCGATGGTCCCGAAGTAGGCCATCGCCGCCGCCTCACTGAAGGCGCCCCGTTCGCCCTGAAACCCGACCTTCACGCGCGTGCCCTCGCCGGTTTGTAGATCCTCGGCACACGGCTACCGATCCGACAGAAAAGCTCGTAGGCGATGGTGCCCGCGGCCTCGGCCACCTCGGCGGCCGGAAGGCCGCCGCCGAACACGGTCACCGTGTCGCCTTCGCGAACGGGCGTATCGCCGACATCGAGCATCGTGTAGTCCATACACACGCGCCCGGCCACCGGGACGCGCTGGTCCCCAACAAGCATATGCCCCGTGCCGCTGAGCGACCGGGGATACCCGTCGGCGTAGCCCACAGGCACCGTGATGATCGTCGATTCACGCCGCGTGCGGTACGCTGCCCCGTACGAGACCGGCGTCCCGGCGGCCACACGGCGCACATGTACCACGCGCGTCGTCAGCATCATGGCCGCCCGCAGCGCGGGGGTGGTGAGATGTGGGGCCGGTGGTACCCCGTACAATGCGATACCGATACGCACCATGTCCAACGCGGCATCCGGGTAGGCGAACGCGCCGGCGCTCGCAGCCGCGTGGCGCAGCGCGTGAGGCCACCGCCCGCGAACCGTCTGGGCCGCCTGCTGGAACGCGGCCAGTTGCTTGCGGGTCATCGCGGGGTCGGGTTCATCCGCGCTGGCCAGGTGCGTGAAGATCCCTTCGACCGTCACCCGCGACGGGTCGAGGGTAGCGAGGGCGGACTCGAGCGCGTCGGGGACAATCCCCAACCGGGTCATACCGGTGTCCACTTTGATATGGACGCGCATCCGCGTTGACGTCGAAGCTCGCTGGGCGGTCGAGATGAACGACTCGTTCGCGACGGTCAGGGCGCAGCCGGCGTCGGTGGCCTTCGCGATAAGCGCTTCGGGGATCGGCCCAAGTATCAAGAGCGGCGCGTCCATGCCGCCCGCCCGCAGTTGGAAGGCTTCATCCGCCGTCGCCACGCCCAACCACGATGCCCCGGCTTCCAGCGCGGCCCGCGCTACCGGTAGCGCGCCGTGCCCGTAGGCGTCGGCCTTCACCACGGCCATGAACGCCGTCGCCGCCGGCAGCCGGCCGCGGATGGCGCGCACGTTGTGCGCGATAGCGTCGAGGTCCACGGTCGCCCAGGTGCGCGACTCCGCCAGGTTGATGTCACCGGCCGTCGCGGTGGTCATGACAGACGCGTCACAACCTCCTCGACGGTTCCGGCCCGCACCGCGCGGAGCGCCGCCGGCAGATGGTCCGCGACCTCACGCGCCAGAATCCCGGCCGGCCCTCGCGCGGCCACCGCCAGATCGCCCGCGAGGCCGTGCAGGTAGGCGCCGGTCCACGCCGCCGCCAGCGGCGTGAGACGCTGAGGAATCAAACCGGCGATGACCCCGGTCAGGACATCGCCCATCCCGCCGGTGGCCATGGCCGGGTTGCCGGTGGGGATGATAAACGCCTCCCCGTCGGGTGAGGCCACGACCGTGCGGGCCCCTTTCAACACGACCACGACACCGAAGCGCTCGGCGGCGGTCCTCGCCGTCTGCAACCGGTGGCGCTGAACGTCTTCCGTCTTCGCATCCAACAATCGCGCCATCTCGCCCGGGTGCGGGGTGATGACCACGGGCGCCCGCGCATGCCGCAGCATCTCGGTACTACCGGCAAGCACGTTCAGCGCGTCCGCGTCGAGGACCATCGGCTTGCCGCATTCCGCCAGCAAGCGGCGTACGATCGCCGCCGGCCCTGGGAGGCGTGACAGTCCGGGACCACACGCCACAACGTCGGCTGAGGCGGCCAGGTCTCGGATTTGATCGGCGGCCTCGACGGCGAGCGCACCTTCGTGGTCGGCCAACGGTACCGCCATACCCTCGATCACCGACGAGGCGACAATGGGATAGACGGTCGCCGGCACCCCGACCGTGACCAGGCCAGCACCACTGCGCAGCGCGCCGCGTGTCGCCAGCACGGCCGCGCCGGTATATCCGACCGCGCCGCCAATCACGAGCACGCGGCCGAACGCGCCCTTGTGTGCGTCCATGCGCCGATGAGGGATGGCGGCATCTGCCATTGCGCGTGTGACCAGGAACGTCCGCACGCCCGCGCTCTCGATCAGGCGCTGAGGATGCCCAACGTCGGCGACGCTGATGCGCCCCGTGTGCTCGGCGCCGGGTGGCAGGAGCAGGCCGATTTTGGGGAGGCCCATCGTGACGGTCATCGTCGCGCGCACCGCCGGCCCCTCGACGGCACCGGTATCGCCGTGAACACCAGAGGGTATGTCAATGGCCAGGACCGGGCGGCCGCACGCGTTGATCGCGTCGATCGTCTTGGCGGCCAGGCCGACGACCGCGTCGCGAAAACCGGTGCCGAAGAGGCCATCGATCAGCAGGTCGGTGCCCGCCAGCACGCCGCGCAACCCCGGCACGCCCGTGCTGTCGAGCGGTACGATCTCAACACCCGCCCGCCGCGCTGCGCCGAGATTTACGGCCGCGTCTCCCGAGACATCGGCCTCCCGGCCGAGCAGGAGGACGCTCACACGCCAGCCCGCCGCCAGCAGGACGCGCGCCGCCACCAGACCGTCGCCGCCGTTGTTGCCCTTGCCCGCGATGACAAACACACGCGGGCTCACCCCCGTGACCATGCGCATGGCCGCGGTCGCCACCTGACGGCCGGCCGCTTCCATCAGCATGAGGGTCGAGATCCCGAATTCGTCGGCCGCGCGCCGGTCGAGCACGGCCATCTCTTCGCTCGTCGGTAGTCGCACGATGGGGCCTCAGAAGTGCATACATCGTGGGCTTCTGGTCACGAGCGCGCGTTTCCTTTCCATGTTGCCCACAGAATCCACAGCACCAGAACGATCGTTGGGGATTGACGCTCAGTAGAAGATCGATGATAGTATGTGGCGTAGAGGGGTGCGAGCCCAACGGCGAAGTAGCCGATTCAAACGTCGCGCACGTGGACTCCGAGAGCCGGACGGTCTTCTTGGGGGGTAACTCCCGAGATCAGCCAGACGCGCGGTAGGAACCGGCGGTGCGGCCAAAGACGGTGAAAAGCCCGACAAAGCCAGCGCCCCTCTTCGCTTTTCCCCTACGTTCCCCCGACAGCCACCGCGTTGGCCACCGCATGGGCGTGCGTGTGCGAAAGCGCGACAAGCACGTCCGAGACGCCGCGCGCCTCGGCGATCCGCCGGGCCGCCCCGTGCAACTGGACCATCGGCCGGCCCAGTGTGTCGTTGGTGATCTCGATATCTCGCCAGGCCATCTCACGCCAGCCGACACCGAGGGCCTTCATGACGGCCTCTTTGGCGGCGAAGCGGGCGGCCAGTCGCTGGCCCAACGCCACAGGCGACGAGGCCCGGTCGATCTCGCCTGGCGTGTACACACGCTTGACGAACGCATCGCCCCAGCGCGCGATCGCGCGCTCGATACGCTCCACTTCGACAATATCCACGCCCAGACCCAGGACGTGTGTCACGGCTTCTCCGCCTCGTCCTCCAGCATGTAGGGAATGTCATCCCGGATAGGGTAGCGCCGGCCGCATGACGTACAGACGATGCGGTCGCCCTGTCGCACGACCGGCGCGTGATCCACCGGACAGGCCAGGATCTTCAAGAGTTCTTCGTCGACGTTCACACGGTCACCTCACACGGCTACAGACCGGGCACAATGCCTGTTCACCCGTTCGACCCGGGCGGGGCCCCTCCCTACTCCACGGTCACGCTCTTCGCCAGATTGCGCGGCTGGTCGATGTCGTGTCCGCGCGCCACGGCAACGTGATACGCGAGCAACTGAAGCGGGATGATCGCCAGCACCGGCGCGAGCAGGTCGTCGACCTTTGGGATGCGCAGCACGGTCTGAGCGTGCTTGGTGATCTCGGTGTCGTCATCGTAGGCCACGGCGATCACCTCGGCGCCCCGCGCTCGGACTTCCTGAATGTTCGAAAGCGTCTTGTCGTACACGGCACGCTGTGTGGCCAGCGCGAACACGGGCGTGTCCTCGGTGACAAGCGCGAGGGTGCCGTGCTTCAGTTCGCCCGCGGCCAGGGCTTCACTGTGCAGGTAGGAGATCTCCTTGAGCTTTAGCGATCCCTCCATGGCGACCGCGTAGTCGAGTCCGCGGCCGATGAAGAACGCGTGCTCGACGCTGGCGAGTCTTTTCGCCAGGACACGGACCGGCTCGGCACGGCCGAGCACGTCCTGCGCGAGGACCGGCAGCCGGCGCAACTCCGTGATCAGGGAGTGCGCGCGGACCGGCGCCAGTGTACCCCGTCGTAGCCCGAGGTCGACGGCAAGCATCTGCATCGCGACCAGCATGGTGAT
>JBGPNN010000069.1:0-13650 GCA_041487495.1 bacterium | reverse complement strand
CGCCGGACGCCGCTTCCGCCTCTTGTTGCAGCCCTTCGGCCTCGAGACGCAGCCGCTCGACCGCGTCACCGAGACGCTGCACATCCGCGGCGATATCGTCACGTCGGGCCCGGACACCGTCGGCCTGCGCCCCCAGCGCCTGCACGTCGGCCGCCAGCGCGCTGGCGCGCTCCGCGCCTTCCAGCAACGCCTGTTGCCCGCGCTCGTATGCCGCCGTCGCCTCAGCCAGCTGGGCTTCGACGGACGCGATCGCCGCGCCCGCGTCGGCGAGACGATCGCCGGCGGTCACCACGGCCTCGCGGTCGCTCTGCACCTGCGCGTTCAAACGTCGGACGGCGCCCAGCATGCGCCGGGCTTCGTCGGCGTACAGCGCCAGCTCCAGATTCCGGACCTCTTCGGTGTAGCCGCGGTGGAGAGTCGCGGCCTCCGCCTGCGCGGCGAGCGCCTGCTGTTGGGTCTCCAGTTCCGCCGCCACATCGGACAACCGGTCGAGGTGTCCTTGCGCGTGGCTCAGCCGGCGCTCCGCCTCGATACGCTGGCGCTTGTGCCGGGCCAGACCCGCCGCTTCCTCGAGCCACTGCCGGCGCTCGACCGGGGTCGCGCGGAGCACCGCGTCGACCTCGCCCTGCCCGATCAGCGCGTACGACCGGCCGCCGAGCCCCGTGCCGAGGAAGAGCATCTGGATATCGCGCAGCCGGCAGTCCACGCTGTTGATCCCGAACTCGCCGTCGCCCCCGCGGGTGACCGCACGCGACACCATGATTTCACTGTAGTCCAACGGCAGCAGACCGGAGGAGTTGTCGAGCGTCAGGCCGACCCGTGCCAGGCTGTGCGGTCGCCGGGAGGCGCTGCCCGAGAAAATGACGTCCTCCATCCGAGCGCCTCGCAGCATGCGCGCGTTCGTCTCGCCCAGCGCCCAGCGGATGGCATCCATGATGTTGCTCTTCCCGCTGCCGTTGGGGCCGACGATCGCGGTCACGCCCGGGTGGAATTCGAGTTCCGTGCGGTTGACGAACGTCTTGAAGCCGATCAGCTCCAGGCGCCTGAGCTGCACGCTTCGTCTCCTCCTCGACTCGAGCCGCGGGTCAAGGACACGACCCCCGCCGGCCCGCCCATGGTCTGATGGCCGCCCACGGAGAGCGGCGCAGGTTTAGTCGGGCGCTGCGATCACAGGTACGTTTGCAGCCACGTCTCGATACAGTCTCACGAGTCGATTCGTAAGTTCGTCAATGGCATAGGCGCGGGCCGCTGCCCGACCCTGATGGGCCAGTCGGCGCCGCAGCACCGCGTCGTCCAACAGCCGTCGGATCACGGACGCCAACGCGTGCACGTCGGATTCAGCCAGGAGCCCGGTCTCACCGTCGCCGACCACCTCGGCCACGCCTCCGGCACGCACCGCGGCCACCGGGAGCCCGGCCGCCATCGCCTCGACGACCACAAGCCCCTGGGTCTCGGTGGCTGACGCGAATGCAAACAGATCCGCGGCGGCATAGCAGTCCAGCACGCGCTCGTGTTCGAGGGGGCCGCTGAAGACCACCTGCGATGCCAGACCCAGGTGCGCGGTCACCGCGCGGAGTTCCTTCGCCTCCGGCCCACCTCCCACCACCAGCAGCCTGGCGGGCGTCGCGCGGGCGGCCTCGGCAAAAGCCGCCAGCAGGATATCGAATCGTTTCTCGGGCGCCAGCCGTCCCACGGTGATCACGAGGGGAACATCCGGCGGGATATTGAACCGCGGCCGGACCCACGACGGATCGAGACGATCGAAGCGCTCGAGTTCGAACCCTGCCGTGGCCAGCACCTCAACCGGCGAAGTCACGCCGATCGATTGCAGCATCGTCTTTACGGCGTTCGACGGCGCGATCACGGCGGTGCACTGGTTGCAATACCGCGCCGTATACCGTGTGACGACCTCGCGCGAGAACCGCTCGGACACCAGTGGCACGTAGTGCACGTACTCACCATACATCGTGTGGTGCGTGAAAATGAGGGGCAGATGCAGCCGTCGGGACGCGTAGCGTGCCGCGGCACCCAACACAAACGGCGTGTGTGTATGGATCACGGTCAGCCGCTGGCGCCGCCGCTTGGCCAAGAACGCGCGATCAATCGGGATCGCCAGCGGGAAGTCTGGATGCCCGGGGGGCCGCACCGAGGGGAACCGGACGACGTCCGGGTCGGTGTCACGATATCCTCGGTAGGCCGGCGCAAAGATCGATGCATGATGGCCCTGCCGCCGCAGTTCGGTGACAAACGAGACGATTGACCGAACGACGCCGCTGATACGTGGCAGGTACGAATCCGAGAACACGCCGACGCGTACCTGCTGCGTGGCATCGGTCGTCCGCGGGAGCGCTCCCTCGCCGATCTCGCACACTGCCAAGTGGTTCGCGTCATCATGGGGAAGTCCTCTCCGCGGCGGCCCGTGGGACCCACACGCTTCACATCGTCCCCCAAAAACACAAAAGGCAGCGCTTTCGCGCCGCCCCGCGCGATCCGTCGTCCTTATGGCCATTTCGATGGTCGGGGAGGGGGGATTTGAACCCCCGGCCTCAGCGTCCCGAACGCTGCGCGCTAACCAAGCTGCGCCACTCCCCGACACGTGCAGACCTGACGCCGCCCCCCATTGTAGCGGTGGGGGCGCGGCCGAACAAGCCTACTGGCCGGGGCCGGGCTTGGTCTCCGCCGCCGGAGCGACCGGCGCCGCCGAGGCGGCCTCCTCGGTGCGCGATTCGACGGCCTGCCGCAGCAACGCGCCGACCGCGTCGCCGATCGTCACGCGACCTTCGTCCTCTTGCGTCTTGAGGTAGTCTTTCACGCGCTTGCGCTCGGCCTCGCGTGCGAGGCGTCGCAGACTCAAGATCATGCGTCGTTCGTCAGGCCGGATCTCGGTGATCATGGCCTCAATCGCCTGACCCACTTCGAGGACATCTTCGACTTTGCCCACGCGCTTCTCGGCCAGTTCGGCGATGGGCAGGAACGCGTCGATGTCGCGCAGCCGGATAAACGCGCCTGACGGTACGATCCGGACCACTTTCCCTTTCGCCAACTCGCCGGCGTGATACCGCTCGCCCACGTCGACCCACGGATCCTCGAGGATTTGCTTGAGCCCGAGGGAGATCTTGCCGGCCTCGCGGTCGATCCGCAGCACTTGGACTCGCAGGTGCTGGTTGCGCCGGACGACCTCCGAGGGATGGCGGATGTAGGTCCACGCCATCTCGCTGATCGGCAGCAAACCATCTACGCCACCCAAGTCGATGAACGCGCCGAAGTCGGTGATGCGTTTGACCAGGCCTTCGACAATGACGCCCTCCTGGATGGTGGTCAGCACCACCTCACGGCGGGACTTGCGCTCTTCCTCGACGGCGAGCCGGTGCGACAGGATCACCCGGCCCTTGCCGCGGTCGACCTCAATCACCTTGAGGGGGATGGACTGCCCGACAAACCATTCGAAGCGCCGGCCCTTCGCCTGTGACAGATCGACGTGCGACCCGGGCACAAACCCGCGCAGGCCGAGGTCGACCACCAGGCCGCCTTTGACCTTATCCACGACCATGGCGTGCAGGACCTTCCCCGCCTCTTGCGCCTCGATCACGCGCTCCCAGGCGCGCACGAAGTCGGCCCGCTTCTTGCTCAGGATGATGCTGCCTTCTTCGCCATCCACGCGCATCACCATCACATCGATCCGGTCGCCGACGTTCACGGACTCGGGTTCGTCTCCCCGCCGCACGAGTTCCTTGGATGGTATGATGCCTTCGGATTTCGCGCCGACATCGACGAGGATGCCCTCGGTGTCGACGCGTACGACCGTACCTTTGACGATCTGACGCTCCTGGAGGCTCGGCACGGCCTCCGAAAGATCCACGGTCTCACTCCTGGTGCCCTGGTCCTCCGGGGTCTTCACATCACTGCTCATGCCGGCCAGCCCCCTCGCCCCGTCCCGCGGAACTCTTTAACTGATTTCCTGATATTGGCCTTCTGGACTTCGCCGTTTTCAGAACGTTTACCTGCCCGTCAGATGCGCCAGTGGTTGAGCACTATCCGCCGCACGGCCTTGAGCCTGGAGTGGATGGCCGACGCTGCGACCTCCGACGGTGCCTCGTTCGGTGCAACGGGATCGGCGGCATGCGCCTTCTGGGTGAGCACGTTCAGGGTGGCGACGACGGATCCGCCCAGCGCGGTGAGATCATATCCGCCTTCCAATACGGCGACGAGCGGGGAGTCCACCGCCCGGGCCGAGTCTTCCACCAGGTGTGCCAACCGGCCGAATCCGGCGGTCGTCAGGACCATACCGCCCAGCGGGTCACTCTCGTGGGCATCGTAGCCCGCCGAGAGCACCATGAAATCGGGCCGGAATGCCGAGGTCAGGGGCACGACGACCTCCGTGAATACATCCGTGTACCCGCCGTCGCCCGTCCCGGCTGGCAGCGGGATGTTGACGGTGAACCCCTCTCCCGGCCCCTCGCCCACTTCGTCGATCGCGTCGGTGCCGGGATACCAATACTCCTGGTGCATTGAGACGAGCAGCACGGACGCATCGCGCCAGAAGACAGCCTGTGTGCCGTTGCCGTGGTGGACATCCCAGTCGATGATCATCACCCGCTGTCGCCCGGCTCGCCGGGCCGCGGCCGCCGCGACCGCAGCATTGTTGAAGAGACAGAAGCCCATGCCATGATCTGGCATCGCGTGATGGCCGGGAGGCCGCACCGCGACGAAGGCGCGCCTCGCCTCGCCGGAGCAGAGCGCCTCTGCCGCGCGCTGGGCGCCACCCGCCGCGCGTGCCGCCGCCGCCGGTGAATCGACGCTGACGGCCGTGTCCGCGTCAAGCCACCCGCCTCCACCCCGGGCGATGGCCTCGATGCTGTCGACGTATGATCTCGCATGGACGGACTCGAGGAGATCCCGGTCAACCTCCGGGGCCTCCAACGGTGTGAGGTATTCGAAGAGACCGCTCGCCTCGACCGCGCGCTGAATCGCGGCCAGACGCTGCGGCCGTTCGGGATGCCGCTGACCTGTCGCGTGCCGCTCGCAGGCCTTGTGGGTGATGAATAGCGTGCTCACGCGCCTGCCGCGGCGCGGAGCCCCCGGACCGCGGCTTCAGCGCCCTCCGGGGCGTGGAAGATGGCCGACGCGGCGACCAGCACGTCGGCGCCCGCGGCGACCGCCGCCCCGGCAGTGTGGGTCGAGATGCCTCCGTCGATGCCAATCCAGTGGGAGCGGCCGGCGAGCAGTTCGCGCACACGCGGGATCTTGGGTAGTACGGTCGGGATGAACGGCTGACCGGAGTAGCCGGGGTTCACGCTCATGACGAACACAAAATCCAGGAGCTCGGCCAGCCACGCGCACGCCTCGGGCGGTGTGCCGGGGTTCAGGACAATCCCGGCCTGGACACCCAGGCCCCGGATCTGCGTCAACACGCGATGCGAATGCTCGGTGGCTTCGGGGTGAAACGAGATACTGGTGGCGCCCGCGCGCGCGAACGCCTCGACCTGCCGCTCGGGCTGCAGGACCATCAGGTGCACGTCGAGCGGTAGCGCGGTCACGCGCCGGAGTGCCTCCACGATCACGGGTCCGATAGTAATGGGTGGAACGTACCGCCCGTCCATCACGTCGATGTGCAGCAGGTCCGCGCCGCCGCGCTCGGCGGCGGCCACAGCCGCGCCGAGCGCGGTGAAATCCGCACTCACGATGCTGGGGGCAATCCGAACCTTCACGGCCGTACCTCCTGCACGAGTCGGTTGTCGATATACAACTGGATAATCGTGTAGCCCTGGGTGCGCACGGACTGATCGACGTGCTCGCCAGGCGCGTGCGCGGTCTGGTAGACGGTGCGCACACCGGTCTCATCGATGACGATGATCTTGACCTGCTGGGACGCCGGGCCCTCAGGCACCACAACTTGGATCCGTGTGCGCCGGACGACCCCACCCGGCTGCGGCGCCGAGGGTCTGACCGATGGCGCCGGCGACGGGGCCAGCCGCGGGCTCGTCTCTGCGCGCGGCGCGGGTGTTGCGGGCCTCGGGCTCAGACGCGGTGACGGTTCCCCAGGTGTCGGGGTCTCAACCGGCTGCGGCTCAGCCGTAATGACCGGCGCGCGAGGCGGCGCGCCTTCCTCGCCG
This sequence comes from bacterium, assembly GCA_041487495.1. GTDB lineage: Bacteria > Sysuimicrobiota > Sysuimicrobiia > Sysuimicrobiales > Humicultoraceae > JBGPNN01. The sequence continues at coordinate 7,537 of JBGPNN010000069.1, read as the reverse complement.
GGCCGAACCGTCACGGTCACCGTGATCACGGCCTGGCCGGGCCGGACCTTGGCGCCGGCCCCGGGCGCCTGCTCCACGACGAGCCCGGGGTCCCGGTCCACCTCCGCAACGGTTCGCATGTGTGTGATGGCAAGCCCCAGCTGTTCCAGCATGCGCCGCGCATCGGTGAGCGGCTTTCCGATCAGGCTCGGCATCTCGATCTGCAGCGGCCCACGGCTGATGACGAGCGCTACGGTCGACTCCACCTGGACGCGGCTGCGGGCGGGTGGATCCTGTCGGATGACGGACCCGGGCTTGACGACCTCGTCACTGGCTTCCTGAAGGACCGCGCGCAGGCGCACGCCGTCCAGCGCGAGTTGCGCGGCCTGGACGCTTTGTTGCACCAGGTCCGGCACTGTGACCATCTCTGGACCGAGGCTGACGGTCACGCCGACGCGCCGGCCTTGTTTGACGCGTTTGCCCGCGGGTTGTTCCTGCGCGATGACCACATCCTGCGTGACGGTGGCGCTGTACGTGCGCTCAGCAATCTCCAGGACGAGCGTCGCCTGTTTTGCGATCCGCTCGGCCTGGACGATCGTCCGGCCGATCAGTTCGGGCATCTCGACTTCGGGCACGTTCAGGTAGGCGCTGACGGCCTGCCAGCCCGCCCACAGACCAACCCCAATTGCGATCAGCAGGACCGCGGCCCACCGGAGGATGCCCAGGCGCCAGCGGGGTGGCTCGCCTGTCACCTCGGCCAGTCCGAAGGCGCGGGTCGAGCCTTCGTCCTCCAGAGTCTGCGACCAGAGGTCGGTTGCGCCGGCTAGGTCGGCGGCCATCTCGCGCGCCGACGAGTAGCGGTCCTCAGGCCGTTTGGCCATCGCCTTGAGGATGATGCCTTCTAGACGGCGCGGGACGGTGGGTTCGATAGCCCGCGGCGAGGGGGCCTTTTCGTGGAGATGCTTGAGCGCGATGGCAATCGGGCTGTCCCCGTCGAACGGGAGGCGCCCCGTGAGCATCTCGAACAGCACCACGCCGAGCGCGTAGATGTCGGACGTCCGGCCGACCGGCGCCCCCCGCGCCTGCTCGGGCGAGAGGTACTGCACTGATCCCAGCACGGTGCCGGCCTGTGTGATGGTGACCGACGCCAGCGCGCGCGCGACGCCGAAATCCGTCACCTTCACGGTTCCATCGGCGGCCAGCAGGATATTCTGCGGCTTGATGTCCCGGTGGACGATCCCTTGATGATGCGCGTATTCCAGCGCCTCGCACACGGCGCGGGTGATGCGTTCGGCGTCGGCGGCCTCGAGCCGACCGGTCCGCCGCAGGTGCCACTTGAGGTCGAGGCCATCCACGTACTCCATGGCGATGAAGTACGTGTCGCCATCCTGACCCGAGTCGAGCACCGGGACAATGTTCGGATGCACCAGCGCCTGCGCGGCTCGGGCCTCGCGGACGAACCGCTCGATAAAGTCTCGATCGGCGACGTACTGCTCGCGGAGGATCTTGAGGGCGACGATTCTGCCATCGTCGCCTCGGCGCGCGCGGTAGACGGTCGACATGCCGCCGTCGGCGATGCGGCCGAGAATCTCATAACGGCCCGCGATCACGGTGCCGGCGCCGACGGTCACGCGGGCACCCCCGCAACGCGCGTCCGGCGCAGCTGGCCGCACGCGGCGTCGATATCCACGCCTCGCTCGATGCGAATGGTGACCGGCGCGCCGCCGTCTCGCACCAATCGCGCGAAGCGGCGCACCCCTTCGACACCCGGTCGCTGGTACTGCAACCCGTAGACGGGATTCCAGGGGATCACATTGAGGTGCATCCTGCCGCCGGCCAGCAGGCCGGCCAGGACGCGCGCGTGTTCATCGTGATCGTTGACGCCGGCCATGAGGACATACTCGAACGTGACACGCCGGTGCGTCAGCGTGGCGTAGTCGCGCGCCGCCGCCATCAGTTCGGCGATCGGCCAGCGCTGGTTGACGGGAACGAGTTGCGAGCGCAGGTCGTCGGTGGGCGCGTGCAGCGAGATGGCCAGCGTCAACTGCAGCCGCTCTTGCGCCAACCGGCGTATTTGCGGGACGAGTCCCACGGTCGAAATCGTCAGATGGCGCATGGCGATCCCACCACCGTACGACGCGTTGATCAAGTGCGCAGCCTTAAGCGTCGCCGCAAGGTTGGCCAGCGGCTCCCCCATCCCCATGAAGACGACGTGCGTCACACGCTCGGCGGTCTCCGTGGCGGCGAGCAGCACTTGGTCAACAATCTCCCCTGCCGTCAGATTCCGGGTCAGACCCGCGAGACCCGTCGCACAGAAGGTGCATCCCATCCCGCAGCCCACCTGCGTAGAGATGCACGCGGTGCGCCGCCCGTCGTCGTATCGCATCAGGACGGTCTCGATGGCGTTCCCATCGCGCAGACCCAACAGGAACTTCGTCGTGTAGCCGTCGCCCGCGTCCTGCCGGGCGATGACACGCAGTCGCGACAGCGTCGTGGCCTCGCCGAGCCGCTCGCGCAGCGGTTCCGGCAAGTCGGTCATGACGCGCGGCTCTTCGGCGCGCTGCCGGTAGATCCACCGGGCGAGCTGCCGGCCGCGGAAACGTGGTTCGCCCAGTTCCACGGCCACCTGCTCCAGCTCGTCGAGCGTCAGCCCTAGCAGTTCAGTCGGCATCCGGGGTCCACTGGCCGCTTGACGTTCCGCGGCCTTCCTGATTATACGCTGGTTACCGGCGCCGGAGTCTGGCGATAAAGAACCCGTCGGTATCGTGCCGGTGCGGAAGGAGCAGCGCCTGGCCCGCATCCGCTCCGTCGACCGGATGACCAGCCAGGATCCGCGGAAAGGCCCCCGGGAACGACGCCGGCGCGAAGTCTGGGTGGCGGGCCAGGAAGGCGCGAATGACGTCCACCCCTTCCTCTGGTTCGAGGCTGCAGACGCCGTAGACCAGGACGCCGCCGGGCTTCACCGCGCCCGCCGCGCCGTCGAGGATCGCGAACTGCAACCCGGCGTGATCTGGCAGGTCTGTCTCTGCCGCGCGCCACCGGATCTCGGGCCGGCGACGGATGGTGCCCAGACCCGAGCACGGCGCGTCGATCAGGACCGTGTCCGCCAGACCCGGCCACCGGCGGCCGATCTCGCGGGCGTCGAGGTGATACGCGGCGACGCAATCAGCACCCAAGAGCGCGCAGCGCGCGGCCAGCGCCTGCAACTTCCGGGGGTGGACGTCGCAGGCCAAAATCTGACCCCGGTTGCCCATCAGTGCCGCCAGATGCGTGGTTTTGCCGCCGGGGGCCGCGCAGGTGTCAATGACGGTCTGCCCCGACGCGGGTGAGGCGGCGAGGGATACAAGCATAGCCCCTTCGTCCTGGATGACGGCCAGGCCCTGATCGACGAAGGGCAGCCGTTCGGTCAGTGAACCCACGACCCGAATCGAATCGGGGACCGGCCCCAGGGACGTCTGAATGCCCCGTTCGTGAAAAGCCTCCAGCAGGGCGGTGGGTTCAGTCCGCAGGGTGTTAACCCTGAGGGCAGACGGCGCCGGCCGCGAGTTCGCGGCCGCCATCGCCGCCGTGTCCTCGACGCCCCAGCGTGCGATCCATCGGGCGATCAGCCACCGGGGATGAGAATGGACGACTGCCAGATGCCCGGCCGGATCGGCCGTCGCGTCCGGCGGCGGTGGGGCGCCGTCGGACGCCAGGCGCCTCAGGACCGCGTTGACGAGCCGCGCAGTCCCCACGTGCCCGTGCCGCCTGGCAAGGTTGACGGCCTCGGAGACCGCGACCGGCGTGGGGATACGATCCAGGTCGAGCATCTGATAGGCTCCCATCCGGAGGATCGTCCGGATGGCCGGCGGCAGGGCTTCCAACGGCCGGCTCAACAGCGGCGTCAGCGCCCAGTCGAGCCGCTCGCGTTGCCGGAGCACGCCCAGGACCAACGCCGTCGCCAGACCGCGATCGATAGCGGACAGGTGCGTCCGCTCGAGCGTCCGGAAGAGGAGTATGTTCACAAACGCGTCGGCCGCCTCCGCTCGGTGCAGAACGGCGAAGGCGGCCTCACGGGCTGACGTTGGGACGGCGCGGGTTGTCTTAGTCGTTGTCACGCGAGTTGCGCAGGATTAACAGTCGCGCCAGCTGCAGGATGGCCATGGCGGCCGCGGCCACGTAGGTCAGGGCGGCGGCGTTCAGCACCGACCGCACGCCGTCGGCCTCGCTCGGCATCACGATTCCCTGGCCCTGCAGCACGGCGACGGCGCGCCGGCTCGCATCAAATTCGACTGGCAGAGTGACCAGCGAGAAGAGCACGTACCCAAGGAACAAGAGGATGCCCAGGTCGATCAAGTAACGCTGGTGCATCAGAAACCCGATGAAGAAGATGATCCAGGCCGCGTTCGTACCGATCTGCGCGACGGGGACGATGGCCGAGCGGAGGGAGAGCGGCGCATACGCTTCCTTGTGCTGCAGCGCGTGCCCGCACTCGTGCGCCGCCACACCGACCGCGGCGACGGAGTTGCTGTCATACACCGACGCCGACAGCCGAAGCGTCTTGGTCCGCGGGTCATAATGGTCGGAGAGTGTCCCGTCGACTCGCTCGATGGTCACATCGGCAATCCCGCTTCGCTTGAGCAGCTCCGCGGCCACTTCGGCCCCGGTCCGGCCGCCCACGGTGCGGACCTGGCTGAATTTGTTGAACGCGCTGCTCACCTTCCATTGCGCATAGCCCGCCAGCAGCAGCCCCGGGAGGAGCAGGATGAGCGTCGGATCCAACCCAAAGCCCAAAGGAAACATTGGTTTCCCCCTTCACCTTCCCAATCATTCTAACATCCCCTGGCCTGGTCCGGCATTAGGCGCCCAGACGGTCACCGCGCCGCATGCGGTGTCCCCGGAGGAAATCGGCCGCGGACATGCGGCGCCCGCCCTCGGGCTGGACCTCCGCCAGCACCACGGTCCCATCGCCGGCGCCGACCACGATGCCCTCATCGCCGGCCGCCAGCACCTCCCCCGGCGCGCCCGATCCCTCGCCGGTTCTGGCGCGCCAGATTTTCAGGAGCCCTCCTCGCCAGGCTGTGTGGGCCGACGGCCAGGGATTCATCGCTCGTACCAGGTTCACGATTTCCCTGGCCGGCCGCTTCCAGTCGATCCCGCCGTCGGCTTTGGACAGGCGCCCAACGTAGGTGGCCCGGGCAGGATCCTGAGGCCGCCTGGGCGCCTCGGCTCGCGCGATCAACTCGACGGCCTCAAGCAGCAGGGCCGCGCTGTCGCGGGCCAGTCGTTCTTCCAGATCGCCCGCCGTCTCCTCGGGCCCGATGGGCACCTCGCGCTGCAGGATGATATCGCCGGCGTCCAGTTCCTCGGTGAGATACAGGATCGTGATGCCCGTGGTCGTCGCGCCGTCGGCGACGGCGCGCTGGATCGGTGACGCGCCCCGATATAACGGCAACAGCGACGGGTGCGCGTTGATACACCCGAGCCTCGGCAGCGCGATCACCGTCGCGGGAATGATACGCCCGTACGCGACCGTCACGAGCAAATCCGGCGCATACGTCGCCAGGGTGTGGACGACCGACGGGTCCCGAAGCGTGCGTGGCTGGAGCGCCGGGATCCCCAGGCGCCTGGCTTCAACTGCAGCGGGTGGTGCTGTCAGCGTCCGGCCGCGTCCGGCCGGCTTGTCGGGTTGGGTCACCACGGCCTGCAACGTCGTCGCGGCCGCGATCGCGCGCAGCGACGGCAACGCGAATGTCGGCGTGCCGAGGAAGATCACCCGCACCGACCGGGTTTCGAGCGGGATCATTCCGCCGCCGGCGCGTCGTCGGCTGACGGAGTCACATAGTGAATAGTCTCGGGATCGCGGACGCGGTCAAGGAACAGGATGCCGTCGAGGTGGTCGATCTCGTGCTGCAGGACGCGGGCCAGCAGATCGTGGGCGACGATCGTGATCCTCTTCCCGCGCCGGTTCTTGCCGCGCACGGTAATGACCGTCGCACGAGGCACGTCGCCCACCACGCCGGGGATCGACAGACAGGCCTCGGGCGCGGTCTCCTCGCCTTCGCCACGCACCAACTCCGGGTCGACCAGGATGACCGTCCGATCTTCGACCCGCGCGACCAGCACACGGACGCTCTCGCCGACCTGCGGGGCCGCCAGCCCGAGCCCGCGTGCCGCGTGCATGGTGGTCAACAGCGCCTCGATGAGGCGCTGGATCTCCGCCGTCACCTTGCTCGCCGGCTTTGCGCGGCGGCGCAAGACGCCGGCTTTTGGGTCGCTGACGGTGATGATCTCAAACTGGGTCGTGACCGGCATCTCGCCCACCACGATACCATGTCCAACCCTCAGAGGTCGATCGGATCGACGTCGACGGCAATCTGTGCTCCGCGGGGCACGCCCCGTCCGATCAGGAGCGGCCAGATGAGCGCGCGGGCGGCCGCCCGGTCGGCGGATTTGATGACGATCTGGGATCTGCCTCCGGGAAGTGGGACTGGGCCCAAGGCTTCGACCCCGCCTGTTGCGCGGCCGGCAAGGTCTGCCACGATGATCTGCGCCACACCGGCCGCCTTCGCCGTGACGGTGAGCACAATCAGTGAGCGCGCAGGTGGATACCCCAGCGCTTCCCGCAGCGCGAGTTCTTCCGCGTAAAACGGCCTCAGGCTCGCGGCCTGCGCGGCCTGGTTCACCGGATGAGCCGGGTCGGCAGTCTCCACGAGCACGGGGGTCCTGGTCGCCGATCCGATGGCCCTGAACAGCGCGAGCGCGCGCTCGGCGGCGCGGAACTCAGGCCGGTGTAGCCATCGGTCGGCTCCGAGGACCGCTACGAGATCCGGCTGCAGCGTTTCAATCCATGGGACCACGAGCGGCGTCGCGACGAGTACGCCGCCCCGCTCGCGGAACGGAGTGAGCGCCGCCGCGATCTCACCCCCGGGCGGCAATGTGTCTCGGTCGAGACGCCAGACATTCGCGGTCAACCGTCGCAAGGCTCCGGCGATCCGCTCGGTTCCGGCGCCCAACGGCGCGAGTCGCGTTCCCCCGCACTGGGCGCACACCGCCGGGGCCGTGACACTGCGCCCGCAGATACGGCAGCGGAGGCGCCGGCGCTCGCGCTCATACCGCGTCGCTACGCCGCAACGCGGGCAGCGCTCGACGGTTCCACATTCCTGGCACTGCAGCGTGGCGTAACCTTTTCGGTCGGCGAGTAGCAGGACCCGACCGCGGCGACGCACGGTCCGGCGGACCGCGTCCAGCACCGGCCGGCTGATCGGCTGGTCGGGATCGGGCCGCCGGCGCAGGTCGACGAGCCCCACGCGGGGCCGCCGGGACGGCAGCGCGACGAGTCGCAACCGTCCCGTCTGCGCGTCCGCGTACGATGCAACGGTCGGCGTGGTGCTGCCGATGATCAAGATACCCGAGGTCGCCGTCCGGGTCGCCGCCACGAAACGGGTCAGGTAACGCGGCGCCCGTTCTTCCTTGTGCCCGCTGCTGTCCTCGTCGTCGACGATGGCGAGCACGGGATCGGGCACCGGCGCAAAGATCGCACTCCGTGTACCGACGACCAGGGCCCGGCGAGCACCGG
>JBGPNN010000068.1:0-13759 GCA_041487495.1 bacterium | reverse complement strand
GGGCGCGAATCGACCGGGCCAAGAGTGAGGTGACGAACCTGACCGATTGGACGGAGGCGCTCTATCGCCTAAGCCCGGAGGTGCAGGAGTTGATAGCGTACCTGGAGAGGTCCGAGGTCAAGAAGACGAAGGACTGGCACGGCTATTTCGCGCAGATAGGTGAAGACATTATGAGCATTCACCGGCTCAACGTGAACGCCGCTACCCGGCGACTCCTGGGCCTGGCCGCCGCGCCCACATGGATCACGACCTATCTGACCGACGTCCGCTCTGGCAAGAGCGCAGCAGAGTATCGTCAGCGGCTGGACCATCTGTACCAGGAACGCGTCGCAATTCCGAAATACTGGCATGAAGCCGCCCTATCTCTTTACAACACCCCCGCGGAGTCGATCCCCGGCGCCCTCACCGATGTCGATCCTTACCGCGCGGTGAGCATCGACGCGCTGGAGTCCTGGTCGTCGCACTTGTGGGATGCTTTCCGTGCCCACATTGACGGAAAGGACCCATGAAACTTCGGGCAGCTCTTCTCCAACGAGATCACTCCAGCGACCGGGGTCGACCTCGTGAAACACAAGCCGATCGACGACCTTGGCTAGTTTGCCCACGCGGTGCGCAGCAACGATGACCAGTTCTCCCACATGATGGCCGTGATATCGTCACGCGAGTAGCCGCGCTGCGCCAGCAACCCCACGATCTTCTGCAGATCGGCAATCGTGTCCAGGTCGCTCGGGGAACCCTCGCGCCCGTAGCCGCCGTCCAAGTCGGTGCCGATGCCCACGTGCCGCGCGCTGCCGACCAGCTGGCACATGTAGTCGATGTGCTTGACGGCGTCGTCGAGGCACACGAGCGACGGATCATCGCCGTGGCGCCAGCCGGGTCTGATCATCCAGTTGTCCATGGCCGCGCCGATCACCCCGCCACGGCTCGCGATGGCCTTGATCTGGTCATCGGTGAATTGGCGCTGATGGGGGACGATCGCCCGGCAGTTGTTGTGACTGGCCATGACGCGTCCGTCGAAATGATCCAGCGCCTGCCAGAAAGCTTCGTCGGAACAGTGTGTCAGGTCGAGGAGGATGTTCAGGCGCTTCATCTCGGACAACAGAGGGATCGCCTGCGCCCCGAGGCCAAACTCCGTTCCGGTGCCACCCGCATACCGGCCGGGGCCGTAATGGCTCAGGCTGATCATCCGCAGACCCTGCCGCCACCAGGCCTCGACTTCGCCGGGGTCGAGGATCGGATCGGCCCCTTCCATGCTGATCACAAAACCGAGCGGCGGCGTGGACGAGTCGTCTGCCGGGTGCGCGGCATCCCACGCGGCCCATTCGTTCATGTGACGATCGAGCGACGCCGCATCGCGGATCACGCGGACGTGACCCTGGCGCTCCAACGCGTGATAGTAGGCGATGTGGCCCATGCCCACCGCGTGCGCCTGTGCGGACGACAGATAGTCGATATTTGGGGCCGGCCGGCCCGTCGACCGCGCGATCGCCGTCGCAAAGCTCAGGGCCATGCGTCCTTTGCGCATCTCCGGAAAGGCGACCGTGCCCACCCCTCTGCCCTTCCCCGGCGTGTGAGCTTCCTGCGCGCGGATCGTGTAGGCGGACTGCCGCAGATCGCGGTTCCACTGCAACGCGTTCATGGCCAGGTCGAGATGTGAATCGATGACAAGCACGTGTTGGCCCTCCTCTTCAGTTTGCGATCACAAACACTGCCACGGCCATCGGGCCGTGGGCGCCAAGTACCGGGACGAACCCGATATCGGCGCTGCGGCTTGGGCCGGTGATGAGCGTGAGGGCCGATGGCAGCGGGCCGCACCGCGCGAAGAACGCGGGAAGATCCGGCAGGATCCGATCGGCGCGGATGACAGCCAGATGCGCCGATGGCAGCAGCGAGGTCAGCCGCGGCCGGTCGGCATCCGTGGGCAGTACGAGTGTGGCCGTCTCGGCGATCCCCCACTCCGCCCCCGTGATGCCGATGTCGGCCGACGCCAAAACGTCGGGCGGGGCGCCGGGCGGTAGAATCTCGGTTCCCGCGGCCCGGACGCGATCGATGACGGGTCGAAGGTCAGCGGTGTTCCAGACCGTGGCCCGGCGGACCCGCCGCTCCGCACACCAGGCCGCGGCGCGATCCGCGGCGTCACCAATCGACGCGACGGGTTCGGCGAGCATGCCGACCTGGCGCGCGCGTTCGATGAAGAGACCGACCGGGTCTGCGAAGATCTGAGGCGCCGGCACCTCAGGCAGCGCGCCGGCCGGCGCACCGGCGATGGCGGCGCGAATCCGCTCAAGCATCTGGTCGCGGCTCATGCCCGAGCGTCCCGGCTCATGGTTTCGTGTTCTGCAGGCGGCGTCGCGACTGCCACCACGCGCGAAACGGCGTGGCCGCGAGCGGCGGAGCCGTGCGGTGCGCGGTCCAACCCGCAAAAGGATACGGCAGCCGCTCAATGCGGCCGCGGCGAACCACGGCCACCTGCAGCAGCCGGCCGAGACCGGAAAAGAAGCCGAGCCGCGCCGGGCTGGCCATCGCGAACGTCCAGGCGCGCGCGAACAGACGGTCCACTCGGCCGGTGAGCCCGCTGCGCACGACCCGGTTCCGCTGCTCGATCAACATGCGCGGTAGATCGATCTTCACCGGGCAGACTTCGGCGCAGGCCCCGCAGAGCGACGAAGCAAAGGGCAGTTCCCCGGCGCGATCGAGCCCTTCGAGAGCCGGCGTGATGACCGCGCCGATCGGCCCCGAGTACACTGCCTCATACGCATGCCCGCCGGCACGCTCGTACACTGGACACACGTTAAGGCATGCCCCGCAGCGAATGCACCGCAGCGATTCCCGCAACTGAGGGTCGGCGAGCAGCCGCGTCCGGCCGTTGTCGAGGATGACCAGATGGAATTCTTCCGGGCCATCGGTTTCACCCGGCCGCCGCGGCCCGGTGACCAGCGACACGTAGACGCTGGCGCGCTGGCCGGTCGCGCTGCGCGCGAGCAGCCGCAGCAGCACCCCGAGGTCGGCCAACCGCGGCAGCACCTTCTCGATGCCCATCAGCGCCACGTGGATGCGCGGGCGCGTCGTCGTGAGCCGCGCGTTCCCCTCGTTCTCGACGATCACCACTGTGCCGGTCTCGGCGATCGCGAAGTTCGCACCGGTGATGCCCATGTCGGCAGCCAGGAATTCCGCGCGCAGAGCCTCGCGTGCGACATGGTTCAGTTGCTCGGGCCGGTCGGTGCGCGGCGCGCCGAGTTTCTCGGTGAAGAGTGCGGAGATCGATGCCACCGACTTGTGGATGATCGGGGCAATGATATGGCTCGGCGGCTCGTCCGCCAGCTGGCAAACATATTCGCCCAGGTCAGTCTCGACGACTTTGATGCCGGCGGCTTCAAGCCCGGCATTGAGATGAATCTCTTCCGTGACCATCGACTTGCTCTTCACGACGCGCTTGACGCCGCGCGCGCGGGCCAAATCGGCAATGATGCGGCGGGCCTCTGCGCCGTCTGTCGCCCAATGAACGGCGCCGCCGCGCGCTACGATCCGCGCCTCGAGCTGGACAAGATAGGCGTCGAGGTGCGCCAGGGCGTGATCCTTGGCGGCGGCCGCGATCGTACGGAGGGTCTCCCACTCGGGGACCTCCGCGACAGCCGTCGCCCGCAGCTGCCGGAGCGCCGACAGCCGGCCCAGCGCCCCCTGCAGGTCGGCATCCTGCAACGCCCGCTCGGTGTTGCCGATGATGTCGATGTGGGGGAGTGCGTGCCCCGTCATCATTCGCCCGCCAGGATCTCGGCCAGGTGGACCGCCCGTACCTTGCTCCCGCGGCGGGTCAGGCCTCCGGCGATCTGCATCAGACAGCTGGCATCGGTCGCGGTAACGACCTCCGCGCCGCTGGCCTCGATCGAATCCAATTTCGTGCCCAGCATCGCACCCGACAGTTCTGAAAACTTGACCGAAAAGAACCCGCCGAACCCGCAGCACTCCTCCGCCCGCGGCAGGTCGACGAGACGCAAATCGCGGACGGCCCGCAGCAGGCGCAGCGGCTCGTCGCGCAAACCCAGGCCGCGCAGGCCGTGGCACGAGGGATGGTACGCGACCGCCGCCGGATAGCGCACGCCCAGGTCGGCGAGCCCGAGGACCCGCACTAGGAACTCGCTCAATTCGTACGTGCGGTGTCCGATGTCCCTCGCCCGGCCGGCGAGCGCCGGGTCGTCCCGGAACAACTGCGGGTACCACTCGCGCACCATCGCGGCGCACGACCCAGACGGCGTGACGATCTGCGGCGCGTCGCCGAAGTCGTCCAGAAACCGGCGGGCCAGCGGGCGCGCATCGTCCCAGAAGCCGTCGTTGAAGGTCGCCTGGCCGCAGCAGGTTTGCGCCTCTGGAAACGACACGGTGCACCCTGCGCGCTCCAACACGCGGACCGTGGCCTCACCGACACGAGGAAAGAGTTGATCAACCAGGCAGGTGACGAACAGCGCGACCGGCTTCACCCGGCCAGGTCCGCGGCCGCCTGCGCGGCAGCGACACCCTCCGCCGGACGATAGCCCTCGGTGGCCAGGGCCGTCTGCAGCGCGCCGAGCAGCAGCAGAACCCACCGGGCTTGACTCGAATGACCCATCAGACCGATGCGCCAGATCTTGCCGCGCAGCGGTCCGAGGCCGCCCGCGATCTCGATGCCGTGGTCGCGCAGCAGACGCGCGCGAACCCGGGCGTCATCGACACCCTCGGGAATCAGGACCGTGGTCACGGTCGGTGACCGGGCGTCATCGCTCACGAGAAGCGTCAGGCCAAGCGCGTCCAACCCGCGCCACAGACCGCGCGCGTGCCGCCAGTGCCGGGCGATCCGGTCCGGCAGACCCTCATCGACCACGAGCCGGAGCGCGGTGCGGAGCGCGTACAGGAACGGGACCGGAACCGTGTGATGATAGGCCCGCGTGGGTCCCCAGTATCGCCACAGCGTCTCCAGGTCGAAGTAGAACGATGGCGGGGTGTGCCGGCCGCGTGTCCGCGCGTGGACGGTCAGCGGCGCGAGCCCCGGGGGTGCCGACAGGCATTTCTGTGATCCGCTGTAGCACGCGTCGATCCCCCACCGGTCGACCGGCAAATCGACACCACCCAGCGACGCCACCGCGTCGACCAGGACCTGCGCCCCGTGCTCGTGGGCGATGCGGACTGAGTCGGCGAGTGGCTGGAGGACCCCGGTCGAGGTTTCGATGTGCACCATCGCGACTGTGGAGATGCGTGCGCCACGGGCCGATGCCAGGACCCGCTCGAGGTCGGCGGGGTCAACAGTCTGTCCCCACGGCGCCTCGACGCGGATCACGTCTACCCCAACGCGGCGGCCGATGTCGGCCAGGCGATCCGCGAAGAATCCTGCCGTGCACACGGCCAGCCGGTCTCCCGGCTTCACCAGATGGAGCAGCAGGGCCTCCATGGCCCCGGTACCGGTGGCCGACAGCGGCAGCGTCAGGTCGTTGTCGGTTTGAAACACATGCCTGAGCAGGCGAACGATGTCATCGAGGATCGGGAATAGGTCGGGATCCATGTGCCCGACCAGTGGTTCAGTCAGCGACGCCGTGACTTCTGGCGGCACCATACTGGGGCCAGGGCCGAGGAGAATACGCTCGCCGGGCATGCGTATTCACTCCTTCGCCCCCTCGGGGATGACCACCTCCGAGCGCGCCGATGGCCGGTCACACCGACTCGACGCGATAGGCATGGTGCGCATACTGGAACAGCATGCGATGGGTGTTCAAATACGCGCCGTTGATGGCGATGGCCCAGCGCATCATGTGCCGGAATTGCTCCGGCCTCTGATAAAAGGTTGCAAGGACATCGTGCTCGAGTTTCTCGTATAAGGACGCGATCTCAAGTGATGGATTGCTCTCCGCATACGGACCATCGCCGATCGACCAGCCCGTCACGCTCTCGATGTGCCCCTCGACCCACCAGCCATCCAACACGCTGAAGCTTGGTACCCCGTTGAGCGCGGCCTTCATCCCGCTGGTCCCCGAGGCTTCTCTCGGTTTCTGCGGGGTGTTGAGCCAGACGTCGACCCCCGCGCATATTTGCGCGGCGAGGTCCACATCGTAATCCTCCAGGTACAGAACGGGCACGACGCCGTGCAGAACGCCTGCCGCCTCAAAGACCCGGCGGATCAAGTGTTTGCCGCCATCGTCGCGCGGATGTGCCTTGCCGGCGTAGATGACCTGCACGCGGCCTGCGCGCTCGACGATGCGCCGCAGTTGCTCCGGATCGGAGAACAGCAAGTCCGCCCGCTTGTAGCCCGTCGCGCGGCGCGCGAAGCCCAGTGTCAAGACGTCGCGTTCCAACTGGACGCCGGTCCGACGTTGGACCTCGGCCAGCAGCATCTCCTTGGCCTCGCCGTGGGCTTGGTGGATCTCGTCAAGAGCGATGCTGATCGCGTATCGCAAGTACTGATTGTCTCGCCGCCATTGCGGGAAGTACCTATCGTACAGGCGGCGGAACGGGTCCGCCGCCCATCTGACCGCGTGCACGCCGTTCGTGATGGAATTGATCGAGTGGCGTGGGTACAGGGTACGCGAGACCTCTCCATGTCGCATCGATACGCCGTTAATGTAGCGGGAGAAATACAGGGCCAGTTGCGTCATGTTGAGCGCGCCTTCCCGGCAGCACGGGTGGGTTTCGAAGAAGGTGGCCCGATCCGATCCCAGGATCTGACGCGTCATGTCGAACGAGAATTGATCATGCCCTTCCGCCACCGGCGTATGGGTAGTGAACACACAGCGTTCCCGGATCGTTTGCGCGTCGGCTTCCGTCACCTTGTCAAGGCCGCGCCCCCGCGTTTGCTCCTCCAGCAGGGCGACGACCAGCAGCGCCGTGTGGCTCTCGTTCATGTGGTAGGTGCGCACGTCGTGTCCCATCGCCCGCAGCAACGCCACGCCGCCGAAGCCCAAGATCGCTTCCTGCGCCAGCCGGTAGTGTCCGTCTCCGCCGTAGAGAAAGTCCGTCAGGGAACGATCCTCAGGGCTGTTCTCGGGCAAATCGGTGTCCAGAAAGTACACGGGCACGGCGTCTCCGTCAGGACCGTGGATCGCTAGACGCCACGGACGCACATGCACGGCGCGTCCCTCGATCGTGACCACGGCGCGGGCCGGCAGTGGTTGGAGCAGAGCCTCGGGAGACCAGGACGCCGGGTCCTCGACCTGGTTTCCGGCCGCGTCGAGCCGCTGGCGAAAGTGCCCTTTGCGATGCAGCAGGGTGACGCCGATCATCGGAATCCCTAGATCTGCCGCCGCGAGCAGCGTGTCCCCGGCGAGCACACCCAGCCCGCCACTGTAGGTGGGCATCGCCCGATCGAGGCCGACTTCCATGCAAAAGTAGGCTATCATCGGTGTCTGTTTACCCTACACGCGCCATTTCGAGGCACGATCGATCGTCATTGTGTAGAGGACCGCGTATTTCTCGGCGGCGCGGTCCCACGAAAAATCGGCGCGCATCCCCACGTGCTGCAACCAGCTCCACAACCCCGCATCGCGGTACGCAGCGATCGCCCGCCCCACCGTCGCCACCAACGCCTCGGTCGAATACGTGTCGAATGCAAACCCGTTCGCCTGCCCCAAGTGGAGGTTCTCAGGCGTTACATCGACGATGCTGTCCGCCAGACCGCCGGTGCGACGCACGACCGGCACCGTCCCATAGCGGAGACTGTAGAGTTGACTCAGACCCGAGGGCTCAAAACGCGAGGGCATCAAGAAGATGTCGGCGCCGGCCTCGATCCGGTGCGCCACGCGCTCGTCGAACCCGATCAAGGCCCGCACCTGATACGGCCAGCGGGTCTGGGCCTCGCGAAACGTTGCTTCGTACCCAGGATCGCCCGCGCCCAGGATGACCACCTGTGCACCCATTGACGTGAAGGCATCGAGCCCGCTCGCGATCAGGTCGAAACCCTTCTGCGGGACCAGCCGGGCGATGGCGCCGACCAGCGGCGCCTGCGCGATAATCGGCAGACCCAAGTCTTGCTGCAACGCCGCTTTGCAGACCGCCTTCCCCGACAGTTCATCCCCGCCATAGCGGGCGGGGATGTGGGGATCGACCCTGGGATCCCACTGCGAGTAGTCGACGCCGTTGAGCACGCCAAACAAATCGACCGACCTGGCTCGGAGCAGTCCCTGCAGACCCATCCCAAACTCGTCCGTCTGGATCTCCCGCGCGTAGGTTTCGCTCACCGTGCTGAGGACGTGCGATGACACGAGGCCGGCCTTCATCACGTTGAGTCGCCCGTAGAACTCGACGGACTCAGAGGTGAACGCCTCGCCGGGCAGGCCGGTCAGCGGGAAAGACTCGCCGGGAAAAAGACCCTGATGCGCCAGGTTGTGCACGGTGAACAGCGTCGGCAGCGGGCTCCGGTGCATCCTGAGATAGGCCGGCAGCAGCGCCGCGTGCCAATCGTGACAATGCACCACATCGGGTGTCCAGGTGTCGCGAATCAGCGCGAACGCGGCCTGGCAGAAGAAGACGAATCGTACCAGGTTGTCATCGTAGTCACGGCCGCCCTCGCCGTACACGCCCCCGCGGTCGTAGAGCCCGGCGTGGTCCACGAAATACACGGGCGTACCGTTGGGGAACGCGCCAAGCCAGATCGCGCCGTCGAGTTCGGTCTCGCCGATCGTGCTGCGCACATGGGCCACCGGTTGCAGACCATCGCGGGAGATGCCTCGGTACAGCGGCATCATGACCCTGACGTCGTGATCCCTTCGCCGCAGCGCGGCCGGTAGGGCGCCGGCGACGTCCGCCAGCCCGCCGGTCTTGGCGAACGGCACGGCCTCGGAGACCAGGAAGAGCACCTTCATGCGCGCGCGGTCCCGATCAGGCCGAGCGCCAGGTCATTGACATTGGTCCCGGTCGGCCCACAGATGATGAGATCATCGAGGGCATCGAAGAACGGATAGGCGTCGTTGTTATCCAGGGCGGCCTGGGCATCGAGACCGCGCTCGCGCGCCCGGCTCAGCGTCGACCCATCGGAGACGGCGCCGGCCGCGTCGGTCGGCCCGTCGATCCCATCGGTCCCAAAAGTCGCCACGAGCGTCTGCGGCACCCCGGCGATCGCACGCGCGGCGCCCAACGCCACTTCCTGATTCCGGCCGCCTCGTCCGAGGCCGCGCACGGTCACGGTCGTCTCTCCTCCCAGCACCAAGCACACCGGATGTGCATCCGCAGGGGTGGCCCGCACGTCACGCACCATCTTCCCCAACCGTGCTCCGACGTCCCGGGCCTCGCCCTGCGCGTTGGTCTCGCAGAGACGCGCCCGATAACCAAGCGCCTCGGCGCGTTCTACCGCGGCGCCCGCGGCCAGCGAGATATCACCAACGATCACCACCTGCGCCGGGCCAAAGATCGCGTCGCCGGGTTTGGGCGTCTCGGGCACCCGACCGGCCGCGCCCGCTTCGAGGTGCGCGCAGACCGACCCGGGGAGTGTTCCGCGGAGCCCGTACCGGTCTACGACGGCCAGAGCGTCGGTAAACGTGGTCGGATCGGGCACCGTGGGACCCGAGGCGATCGCGTCGAGGGGATTCCCCAGCACGTCGGAGAGGATCAGGGTGATGACCGTGGCCGGCGCGGCCAGACGGGCCAGTTGCCCGCCCTTAATGCGCGAAAGGTGCTTGCGCACGGTATTGACCTCGTTGATAGTGGCGCCCGAGCGGAGCAGGAGATCCGTCGTCGCGATCTTCTCCTGCAGCGTGATGCCATCGGAAGGCAGCGGCAGTAGGGCCGATCCTCCGCCGGAGATCAGGACGAGCAAGAAGTCACCGGCTCCGGCTGCGCCCGCGGTCTGGGCGACCTGCTCCGCCCCGCGCTGCCCCGCGGCGTCCGGCAGCGGATGCCCGGCCTCGACGAGGGCGACGTGGCGCAGCGATTCACCATGGCCGTATCTGGTCACCACGACACCGCCGGCGATCCGCCCGCCAAGCACGGATTCGATTGCCGCGGCCATGTGCGCCGAGGCCTTCCCCGCCCCGACGACCAGGACGCGACCACCCGCGGACAGATCGTAGACCCGGCCGTCGACGCGCAGGCTCGTACCGTGAAGCCCGATCGCGCGATAGACGGCCGCGGCCGGATCCGCTGCCGCGATCCCGGCGCCCAGGATCTGTACTGCGTGTCTGCGGAGTGTGGCCGTCTCGCCGTGGAAGAGGCGTGGCTGGACGGTCATCCGGCGGCCGCGCTCCACCACGGTCCGCCCGAGTTGGGTCGGATCGCCTCCACGCGGACCGCGCTCAGTCCTTCCGCATCCAGGGCGGCACGGACGATGTCACGGGCAAGGGGGGCCAGGTTGTTTGCCTCGCTCAGGTGGACGAGGACGACGGTCTGCGAGGCACCGGTGGCGACGCCCACGGAGGCCTGGGCAGCGCCGTCATTGGACAGATGCCCCTGCGGGCCGATGATGCGATTCTTCAGAAACCACGGATATGCGGAGACACCCATCAGCCGAAGATCGTAGTTGGCTTCGATCAGGAACAGGTCGGCACCGCGGGCATGCTCAAGCAGCACGTCGGTCACCTCACCGAGATCGCACGCCACCGCGACGCGGGTGCCGTTCCACGCGAGCGCGAATCCCACGGGATCGGCGGCGTCGTGCGGCAGCGGAAATGGTGTGACGTCGATACCCCCGACCCTAAACGGCCGATCAGACTGGAAGACCTCGAGATCGACACCCGCCAGTTGCCCGCCGCTCGCCCGCAGGGTCTCCTCGTTGACGAGCACCGTCGCCCCGGTCGCGCGGGCAAGCCCCACCACGCCTTTCATATGATCATCGTGCTCGTGGGTCAGCAAGATGGCTGTGAGTGGCGCGCTCGGGCCGGCGTCGGTGATCTCGCGGAGGATCACGTCAGCAGGCAGCCCGGCATCGATGAGGAGTCCCTGCGCGCCCGCCTCAACGAGGATGGCGTTGCCGGCGCTCCCGCTGCGCAGTACACGCACCCGCAGGGGATTCTGCAGTAACGAAGAGTTGATCGAGCCCCGCACCTTACGTCAAGTTCGGTGGCTCGGGGGGCACTCCTCCCACGTTCATCCCCCGGGACCGCCGAATTCAGGCATGATCAGCAACGCCGCGTCTTCGGCAAGGCCGCGCACCAGGCTCAGGGCGTCTAGCATTTCGGCGACTGCGCCGGCCAGCGGCGACGCAGGACCTGGTGGGGCCGACGTGGCAGAGGGCACCGCGACGGCCTGCGGGGGGCGGATAGTAAGCGCGGTCACCTCTTGATCAATAGCGATCCCGGCCAGTTCCTTCGCCCGGCGCAGGGCCACCGCGAAGTCGCCGAGTTCGTCAACGAGCCCGTGGTCGAGGGCCTGGCGGCCTGTCCAGATGCGCCCGCGCGCGATCGCGTCGATGTCGGCCTCGGTCTTGCGCCGCCCCGAGGCGACCTTCCCGACGAAGCGCCGGTAGATGAAGTGCGTCTCGCGGCGCACTCGCTCCAATTGGTCGGGGGTATACGGCTGGAACGCCGACCCCATGGTCGCGGCCTCGCCGCGGGCGACGATCTCTCGGTTGAGACCCAACCGGCCGTACAGACCGCGCGCGGTCATCTTCCCACTGATCACGCCGATCGACCCCGTGATCGTGGCCGGCTGCGCGACAATCCGGCTCGCGTGACACGCGACGTAATACCCGCCCGACCCGGCGACGTTCCCCATGAACACGACGACGGGCTTCTTGACCTTGATGCGCTCGACCTCGCGGCAGATGAGGTCGCTGGCCAGCGCCGACCCGCCGCCGGAATCGACGTGAAACACAATCGCGCGGACACGAGGGTGGCGCTCGGCGGCGCGAAACGCCCTGGCGATCGTGTCGGACCCGGAGAACCGGCCCCCCAAGAAGGGCACGGGCACCGGGATGTCACGGCTCTCGCCGGGAATGATGCCGCCGATCAACTCGACGACGCCGATCACCGGCGTGCGGCCGCGCCAGCGATAGGGCTGAGGCAGCCGCCGGCGGGCCTGCGCCCACGGGACGAGGCCGGCCGGTCGCCCGCGCGACCCCAACCTGGCGGGCAATTCGTCATCGTAGCAGGTGCCGTCGATCAGTCCCGCGGCTCTTGCGTCGGCGGCGTTCATCGGGGCGCGGTCGATGGCCGCGCGCACCACCGGTGCGTCCAGCCGCCGCGCGGCGGCCACATCGCGCACGATCTCTTCGAGCATCGAGTCGAGCACCGACTCGAGGACCTGGCGATGATGCTCGGACATGGACGGCCGCATGAACGGATCGGCCGCGGTCTTGTATTCGGCGATCCGCTCGAACTCCGGCAGAAGGCCGATGCGATCCAGGGCCTCACGGTAGAACGTGACCTCGGTGCTGAGACCCATCACCTGCCACATACCCGCTTCGGCCATCCAGATTTCGTCCGCGGCCGTGGCCACGTAATAGTCGGCCAGATGCGCCTCCGGCAGGTACGCGATGATCCGCTTGCCGCGGCGGCGTACCTCGGCCAGCGCCTGGCGCAGGCTCTGCGCCGTGGCCAGGGATCGCGGCCCGCCTTGTAAGTCGCGAACTCGCAGCAGGATACCCCGGACTTGAGGCGCGCCCGCGATCCGGTCGAGCCGCTCGCGCAGCGCCTCCAGGCTCTCCCCTCCCTGCTGCCACGGCGAGCGGAGTAGCCGTCGAAGGAAGGGCGGGCGCGGCGGCGTCCTCTCGGGATAAGCGCCGGCCAGCTCGACGACGACATAATCGACGGCCCGGGCGGGTAGCCCAGCCAGGAGATTGGCAATCAGGCGAAGACCGTTGCGCAGCAGATCGACGATCCAGATCATGGCGACTCCTGATCAGTCATATCCCAATTCCGCCAGTTTCTCTTCATCGAAGCCAAAGTAGTGCGCGATCTCGTGCACGACTGTACGCCGGATCTCGTCCCGCAGCTCGTCTTCGGTCTCGCAGGCTTCCTCGAGCGACCCCTGGAAGATCGTGATGAGATCGGGCAGAGTGTATGGCACCATCGGGCTGCGCTCCGGCAGCGGCGTGCCCTGGTAGAAACCGAAGAGCAGCTCGTCCGGGTCGAGGCCGGTCTCCGTCAGTTGATCCTCGGACGGCCAGTCGTCGATGGCGACTTCGATGTTGTCCAGGGCCTCACGCAGTTCGGCCGGAATCCCTTTCAGGGCTTCCGTCACGAGTTGTTCGAACCGCTTGCGGCTCAGGTGAACCATTCCGTGCACAGGATAGCAGCGATCTCAGGCCTTGCCGAGCCAGATGCTGACCGCCGGGCGTCGGGGGTCAAACCGCGCCACGCCGCGATCACCGGTCTTCCACGCCGCGGCCTCATCGGGGTCGAGGTACCCGCTGCGTCCCTCGTGGGCTTCACCCATGCGGTCGGTGTAGCGGTACCGGATGACCCACTGCCGCTGCCGGTTGAAGCGCACATTGGTCTCCTCCACCGCGACCACTTCAGCCTCCGCCGACAGGCCCTCCCGCAGTAAGCGCTCCTCCGTCCGCAGCCGTCCCAAGGCGGTCGACACCAATCGACCGCCGATCGCGGTGAGGATCAAACCGCCGGCTGCCATCATGAAATCACCGCTCCGCCACGCGATCGGGATCCCGATGAGGAGCAGCATCACGCCGCCAAGCAGCCAGATGGCGCCAAAGAAGCCCCAGAAGTCACGTTTGAGTCTGACAAACAGCGGCAGTGGATTCATCCCTATGGCTCCAGTGGCTCCAGCCAACCCCGCGTCCGTTCCACTGCACGCTTCCACCCGGCGAGAGCCGCCTCCCGCCGCGCGGCATCCCAGGTGGGCTCGAATGTGC
>JBGPNN010000067.1:0-13999 GCA_041487495.1 bacterium | reverse complement strand
CTCGATAATCTCTTGCAGTTCTTCTTTGGCCTCGTAGACGCCGGCGACGTCGGCGACTGTCACCTTAGGTTTGTTATCAGTATGGAGTCGCGCGCGACTCTTTCCAAACGACATGGCCTGGTTGCTACCGGACTGCGCCTGGCGCAGCATCAACATCCACAGACCCACGAGGAGGAGGATCGGCAGCAGGGTCGACAGCAGGCTGGGCCAGAGGCTCGAGCGCGAACGCGGCTCAACCCTGATGGGCACGCCCTTCGACTTCAGCAGGTCAATATACGACGTATCGCCCACCGGGATGTAAACGGTGAACTGCTGGCCGCCCTTCAGCCGGCCCGTTACGACGCCATCCCCGATTTCCACCGAGGTGACCTGCCCCGCCTCCACCTGCTCGACGAACGCCGTGTACGAGATCTCCTCGCGAGGCGTCCGGCGCCACAACTGCAGGGCCACGGGGAAGGCGACCGCGAGAATCAGGGCCCACACGACGAGGTTACGCAAATATTTGTTCGTCACCGACGAAAAACCCTCCACACGCGATCGGCATCCGTGCGCCCGATCGCGTTCCGATTATAACATCCGCTTGGATACGCGGGCGATGGCAACTCCGGTGCTCGTGCATTGCGCGCGAAGACCGGGCAGATCCGCGCGCTCCCCGGGTCGATGCCGCTCGACCATTAACCGAATCCGTTCAATATGGACGAACGCCAGGTCGCGAATGTTCCCGCCGGCCGCTTGAAGCGCCCGATAGGCGACCCTGCGCTGGAGCGCCGGCGGCAAGGCGCGAAGGCCGGCCGCCTCGATCACCACGCCGGTCGCAGAATGCTTCACCACGTCCGCCGCTGCTCGCGCGGCGAGGCCATCGAGAAGCACCGCATCGTCGGCCGCCTGGAGAGCCAGCCGCCGGAGCACGGCCTTTATACCAGCGTTATACCCCGCCAGGTGCGGCAGCAAGTCCTGCCGGATACGGTTTCGCAGCATCCGGCGGGCGCGGTTGGTCGGGTCGGTCCGCCATCGCAGCCGCTCCGCACGCAGATACGCCGTGATCTCATCTCGCCAGACGTCCAGCAGCGGTCTGATGACCATGAACCCGTCGTGCCGGCGGACGGCCGGCATCCCCGCCAGGCCGTCGGCGCTGGCGCCGCGCACCAGCCATAGGAGCACGGTCTCAGCCTGGTCGTCGGCGGTGTGACCCGTCGCGATATGGGTTGCCCCAACTCGGCGGGCGACCTGCGCGAGCGCGGCATACCGCCGCGCTCGCGCCGCCTCTTCAATGGTCAGCCCGCGCCGCTGGGCATGACCGCGAACGTCGACACGCCGCACCGAGGCCCGCAGGCGCCATTGGCGCGCCAACCGGCGAACGAATGCCGCGTGTCTCGCGGCAGACCGGTGGAGGCCGTGATCGACATGCACGACATGCAGCCGTAGCCGGAACTCCGGCTGCAGCCTGCGCAACACGTGGAGCAGGGTCACCGAGTCGGGCCCGCCGGACACCGCCACCACCACCGTCTCCCCACCGGCAAGCATCCGCTCGCGCGCGATCGTCTCGCGCACACGGGGCAGGACCTGCGATGGTGGAAGAGGGGCCGGCATCGGACTCGCCTGAGAAGACAACCCGGCGGTTCAGGTCGTGAACCGCCGAGGCTACGTATGGTGGCGGCGGGCAGACTCGAACTGCCGACTCCGCGGGTATGAGCCGCGTGCTCTGACCAACTGAGCTACGCCGCCACGGCTGCGCCCATTATATCGCGGCGCCGCACCTCCGTCCACGGAAAAGGCGGTTTCGCCAGCGCCGCTAGAAGCACGCCGCCGTCCCGCCTGGAACGGTAAGCACCGTCGAGCCCACGACACGCGTCTGGACCGTCACGTTGATGCCGGGCGTCGTCATCCCGCTGAAGATGGACACGTTGGGAAGCTGCCCATAGGCGTCCCCCGCGGTGACCGTCCCGCTGCCATCGAAATCCTGCCAGAGGAAGACGCTGCGGATCCCGGACTGGGCGTTGGTGATGGTGAACGCCCCGCTGCTGGCCGACAGCCGCATGTCACTCTCGCGCGTGACGGTCGTGCCGGTGAGCGTGCCGGCGAACGCGCAGAGCCGGCTCGCGGTCGGCGCGGCGCCGACCGCCGCGGCGGCGTTGATCACGCCCGCGCCGAGATTCGTGTTCGGGCACGCCATACCCGAGGGACACACCGCCGTCGACCGAAGCACCGATTCGATCGTGGAGGCTCCCGCGATACCACGCGACAGCATGAGCGCTGCCACGCCGGCGGCATGCGGGGTGGCCATCGAGGTGCCCTGGAACCCGGCGAAGATGAACCCACCTGTGGGGCTCCAGGTCGTGCTCCACACGAAGAACGACCCGTCGCCACCCGGCGCGGCGATTCCGTGTGTCGTCAGCTCGGCACCGCAGGCGGAGTACGACGCCCGCGTCACCGGGCTGGTGTTCCCCGTAGCGGCCACCGGGATGACGTTCGGGTTGCTCGCGGGATAGTTGACCGGGCCGCACGAGTTGTTCCCGGCCGCGGCAAAGATGACCAGACCCCGTGTCCTCGCGTAGGTGATGGCGCTGTCCACCGCCGAACTGCCGGCCGAACCACCCAGGCTCATATTGATGACCTTGGCGCCGTGATCCGCAGCGTACATGATGCCGACGGCGACATCGGAGAACGCCCCCACACCGCACTGGGCGCCCGGGATGTCCTCGCCGAGTACGCGCACCGCCATGATCTTCGTCCCCGCGGCCCCGCCCCAGTTGACCCCCGCCACGCCGCCGCCGCTGTTGTTCGTGAGCGCGGCGACCGTACCGGACACGTGGGTGCCGTGACTGAGTTGCGACGGTGCGACCGTCGGGCACCCCGGGTCCTGATAGTTGCCATTATCCGCGCCGTTGAAGAAGTTATGGCTGTTGGTTCCGGCCGTAATCCCGGCCAGGTCAAAGTGGTCGTCTCGGATGCCGGTGTCGATGACCGCGACGATCACGGCGGGCGATCCGGTCGTCACATCCCAGGCGGCGGGCAGGTTGACCTGGCCGTAGTGCCATGCCTGGTTCGTGGCATAGAGCGGGTCGCTGGGCGTCGCCGTGGCGTAGGCATACGCGTCCTGCTCGACGTACTCGACGAGCGGTGAGGCGCGGTAGGCGGCCATCACCGACGCGGCCGAGGCGGCGGAGTCGACCCTGACAACATGCACACCCAACCGGTCGATGGTCCGCAGGACCCTCGCGCCCGCCTGTCCGTGCACCGCGCTGGCGGAGACGTCGGGGGTGCCGGGCCGGAACTTCACCACGTACTGGTTCGGGACATACACGGGTCGCGCCCCGGGCCGCCGGGCCTCCACCACCGGTCCGCTCGGGCCTCGCCCCTGGGGCAGCGCCGTCGCGGCGGCCGTCGCCGTGCCACTGACCGTGCCAAAACCGCCCGGCGCCGGGGTTGGCGCTGGGGCCGGCAAGCCAACCGCGCCTCCACCGCAGGCGGCTACGAGCAGTGCTGCGAAGATGATCAGAGCGATGCGGCGACTCATGTCCCGAAATCCCTCCTCGAAATCGTCAGGGTGTTGCGACCTGGATCTCCCCGCCTAGGATGTCGAAGTTCGGATCGGTGGCATCTCCCCGGGGATCCCGGACCGTCTTGAAGAGTTCGCGGCGCGTCTCCATCGTGACGAAACCGAGCCGGTCGTTCGCGCCTGGGCCCAGCGCGTCGAGGGCGCGGTTCTGTTCGTCTACTGTCACGAAATTGATCATCACCCGGCCGGTTGACGAGGGCCCGACCCCCAAATCGGTGAGCGGCACGCTGATCCGAAGCGCCTGGCGGTCCGGCAGGACCTGACCAAAAATGAACGGCGCCGGCGGCCGGATCGCCACGAATCCAAAGGGTTGCGCCGCCGCGACCGGCGGGACGGTGCCGAAGAAAAACCGGCCCTCACGATACACCACGTAGTGGGTCCAGTTGGTACTATCAGGCTGCGGGCCGGCGAGCAGCGAGTCGGCCACAGGGACCGCGAAATAATAGGCGCCGCCGCGGTCCTGCACCGTGCCGGCCACCCGCATGGTGATCGTAAGCTGCCGGCCCGTTTGCGCGGCGGCCGGGGCGACTACCGCGGCGATTACGAGGATCGATAACAGCACTCTCATCGAAGCGCTCCCTTCACGGCCGCGTTCCCAACCAGGGCTGATTGAACAACAACTGCCCCTGCGAACCAATCCCGACCTGTCCTCGCGCCCACGGCAGCGCCGTGAGCCAGGTTTCGAGCCATAGTTCCTGTGTCAGGCCGCGGTAGGTCACCGCGGTCGCCAGGCACTCCGCCCACGTCCGGATGACGCTGAACCGGTCATGGAAGATCCGGCCGGTGATCCCATCATAGAACCCATAGTAGGCAACCTGCCAGCGGGGATTGAAAGTGACGTCCAGGGAGAGCTCCGCGCGTGACAACCCTCCCAGGGTGGGATCGTACTGTAGAGCCGTGGCAATGGTCCATTTGTCCCTCGGGGCCCACAGCACCGTCGCCACCACAGGCTGCCAGAGCCCGCTGCCGCTGTCGAAGCCCGCCTGCGCGGTGACGATCAGATTTGGCCGGCGGTAGGTCACGGTGGCATCGGTTTGGGCGATACGGCCGGAGAGCTGGTCAAAGAAGAACGGCGTCCGGCCCGTTTGGTCCTGATACGTGTACCCGATCTGTCCCGTCAGCGCCGGGCTCAGCAACCGGGTGTAGTCGATGCGGCCGGAGATGAAGCCTCGCGCGTCGCCGGTTGAGTAGTGGGATGCTCGAACCGTCCCCCGCATGTTGAGATACCCACGATCGGACTCGGCCAGCGGGCCACTGACGGTGGCGGAGAGATCGGTCCTCGTCGCCTCGAGCGTGCCTGTAAATGGCGTCTCCCGATACCGGCCCACACCAGCCTGCACCTGGTACACCAGCCGTGTGCGGCCGAGCAGCTGCGGATCCCCCGTGACGGTGACTTCGGGGAGTCGTTCCGTGACGAACCGGGCGTCCGCGGTGAAGGCGCTGCCGTCCAGGTCGAAGCGCCCCTCCGTGACCACCGACGCGACGTAG
Organism: bacterium; assembly: GCA_041487495.1. GTDB lineage: Bacteria > Sysuimicrobiota > Sysuimicrobiia > Sysuimicrobiales > Humicultoraceae > JBGPNN01. The sequence goes on along the minus strand of JBGPNN010000067.1, from coordinate 8,952 downwards.
CCGCGGCCGCGATAGCGCAGCGTGAGCCGCGGGAACAGTTCGTCATCTGTCCCCAGGAAATTCGTCGTGCGGGACCCATCCGCCACCAGTTCGATCGACAGGGCATCGCTCGGCTGGCGCGTATGAATGATCCGGACGGCGTGCGCCGTCGTGAAAAACCCCAGGAAGCTGCTGTTAACGTAGGTCTGGTAGATCGTCGTGGACGTGCGATCCGTCCGCCACGTCGTGTCGAGCGCCGAGAAGAGGTCGGATGAAGGTGCCAGCGGCGAACCGCGCGTCAAGGTGTCGACGTACAGCCGCGCGCTCACGGTGCCGAGCTGCTGCTGGTGATTGATGACGAAACGCCGATCGGTCCCGCCGAGTTGCTTGTTCTCCAACTGATAGAAGAACAACAGGCCGGCGGCCGCGCCAAAGCGGTACGCATGCTCGACGCCATAGCCGATGCCCAGCTTCTCCATCCAATCCAGCCGCAGATAGCCGTACTGATCCGGGTTGATCGCATACGCGAAGAAGTTCTTCACAAAATACCCTTCCAGATCCGAGTACCCGAACACGGGGAGCAACTGGCTGGCCCGCTGCTGCTTCAAATACACGACGAAGTAAGGCCAGGTGACAATCCGCTTCCCACCAATCCAGACTGACACTCCGCGACCCACGATCTTGTCGTTGGGATAGACGGTGAATTCGCGCGCCGTCAGGTAGGCGACGGGATCCGGACCTTCGCATGTCGTGCAGAACGCCTGCCGCGCGGTCGTCACCTGGCCCAGGGTCCCGTCAAGGGTCTCGGCACGCAGGAAGACGGTGCCCAAGACAAACGGACCACTAAATTCGCCGGTTGTACGCCTCAGGCGGCCCTTGCGGGTCGTTAGATTGTAGTCGAACGTCTCGCCCCGGATCTTGTGCTGGCCCACCTCGATCCGTACGTGCCCCTCGGCGCGCACGTCGTTGGTACCGAGATCGGCCTCCAGACGGTCGGCGTAGATCGTGACATCCTGATAGGTCACCACCACGTCACCGGTCGCGATCAGCATCTTGGTGTTGCGATCATACCGGAAGGTTTTCGCCCGGAGTGTGACTGGGATCTCGTCCTGTGCCTGCGCCGGCGGTACTCCGCCAAGCATCCCCAGCGTGACGGTGAAGCAGACGACCAGCACCGTACTCGGGCGAGGGCGTGCCGGACCCCTCACGGTTTTCGCGTCGGCGTGGGGGCGGACCGAATGACGAACTCCGTCTGGACGTTCCCTTCGGCGTCGAAGGTTTCATCGACCGTGGAGATGACCACGCGGTCGGCCTGCAGCCGGCGGCCGTCGGCCTCCTGCACGCGCACGGCACCGGTGACCACGAGCAGGTGCGTGGCTTCGGTATACGTGGCGTGATCGCCCGAGGCCCACCGGTCCTTCTGCGTGACCTTCACCGGCCCCTCGGCGACGATGTTCCGTTCCTTCAGCGTCATCGTCAGGCGACTGCTGGTCAGCCGGGTCACCGCGGACAGCCATTCGCCGCTGAGCTGCTCGACGATGACGCTTCCCGTCAACACCAGCCTGTTGGACGGCTCGGAGTAGAGCATCCGATCGCTCCAGGCAGTCTTGTCTTTTTGCCGAACGACGACGTTGCCCTCCGCCTCCGCCTCATTGACATCCCAGCGGAACACTATGCGCGCCGCGCTGATCGTCGTCTCTTCTTTCGCCTGTGCCCGGACCAGCGTCACCTCGTCCTGCACTTCCGCCCGCTTTGTGTTGAGATTGGCCATCAACCGGCGGCCAACGAGCGTGCTGCCTTCCCGGACCAGTTTGACGCCCCCCTCGGCCACGACGTTACCGGTCCGGGCCTGCTGGCGGACCGATTCAGCGGTCAGCGTGCCGCCGTCCTGGACGGCCTCAACACCACCGGTCGCGGTCGTGACCTCGTCACGAAGCTCGAACCGGATCTGGGGGGCCCTAATCGTCGAGTCCTTCTGCACGAGCACGACGCCGCCGCTGGCGTCGGCGATCTCGGTCTTGATCTCGTACCGCAGTGCCGACGCGGTTAGCCGGGTGTCCCGCTGCTGCACCCGTACGTGGCCTTCGACTATCACGACCTGCGGTTTCTGGTCCAGGCGTAGGCTGTCCGCGCGGATCTCCAGGTCGCCTATCACCAGCGAGACGTTGCCTGTCGCGACGATGACCTGCGTCTTTGTCTCATAGCGGATCCGGTCGGCGCGCAGGCGGCCTTGGTTCTCGGCGGGCGGTGGCTGCGCTCCACCGGGGGCCGCGAGCATTACGATCATCAGGGCGACCAGACATCCCCTCACGGCCGACGGCTCCGCTCGATCGGGAAGCGGACCTCGACCCCATCGACGAGATCCAGGACACCGGCCTCGTGCTGCCACGATGCCCGTGGTGCGGTAATCGTCTCGCCACGGGCCGTGGTGATACGGATGCCGCCTTCGACCCGGACATCTTGCGTCGATCGGTTCAAGACGACGCGATCGGCGGTGAAGACCAGGGTGGGCCGGCCCTCGACGAACACCTGGGCACGGGGAGCCCCCGTGAACGTCGTGGTGGTACCGTCGGCGCTGACCTCCACCCGATCGGCCTTGATTTCCGCCTGCTTCTCGCCGCGGTGGCGTAAGACGATGCCGGCATGCTGCAGCGCCACCGACGGCGTCGTGGATGACCGCCCGGTCCGCCCGGGCTCCGGGACCAGGAGCAGCCACGCCGACGTCGCGGCGATCACGAGCACAACGGCGAACAGGGCAGCAAAGCGTCTCACGACCCCGCTCCTGCCACGCGCACGCGACGCACCGGCATGGGTCTCAGCCGGAGCCATCCTTCTTCTCGTAGGACCAGCAGCGCGCCGGTCGTCAGGAAGAGCACATTTGGGGCCCAGGCTGCCAGGGCCGGCGTCATCACGCCCGTCGCTCCCAGGGCCCGCGCCGTCGACATGACGGCATAGTAGACGAAGAGCAGGGCGATGCTCAACCCGACACCCACGGCCTGGCCGCCCCGCGCGGCCAGCAGGCTCACGGGCGCGGCGATAAACGCAAAAATCAGTGACGCGATCGGAATGGCAAACTTGCGATGGTATTCGAACGGCACGCGGGGCGAGAGTTCGCCGCCGAACAACTCGGCCTGGCTCCCCAACTCGCGAGCCGTCATCTCCTCCGGAGTTTTCTGCCCCTCGAAGAACGCCATGTCACTCAAACCGACATTCAATTCCATGGTCTCGAAACCGGCCTCGTACGTCGTATACCCGTCGGCGTCGACCTCGCGGGCGACGCCGCGCCGGAGGATCCACGTCTTGTCGGACCACGTGGCCTCACGGGCGGTGATCAACCGGGGCAGGGCCCGCCCGGCCTCGTAGATCATCACGCTCCGCAGCACGCGGGCCTTGTCGTCCACGGTATGGACGTAGAGGAATCGGTTGCCCGGGCCGCGCAAGAAGACTTGCTCCCGCACCTCTGGAAACGCCTCACCAAAGAGCGCTCGGCGGATAACCAGGTTCGCCTGGTGGTTGGCCCAGGGCGCCACGATCTCGTTCGTTAGGAAGGTACCGATGGTCACGACCAGACCGAAGACCAGGACGGGGGTGAAGATTCGGGAGAGCGCTGTCCCCGCCAGCCGCATCGCCTGGATCTCGCGATCGCGAGCCAGCCGGCCGAGGCCGATCAAGGTCCCGAAGAGCGTCGAGACCGGAAACGTCACCACCATGATCGCCGGCATCTTGTAGGCTAACAGCCGGACAAACGTGTCGATCGTGATGCGGCCAAGCGCGATCTGTTCCGCCAGTGTGTAGAGGATGTCGCCGATGAGGATAACCAGGAAGCCCCCGACACCCAACGCGAACGGGGGCAGCAGTTCCCTGACGATGTACCGGTCGGCGATGCGCATGCGCCCGCGACCTGTGACGACCTCGGAACCGGTCAGCGGCCTATCGTAATCCGGACCGGCCCCACGTCGATCGATCGGGGCCCGCCGCGCTGGACGCCGAAAAACATCGCTGAGATCTCATAGGTGCCCGGCTCCACCTGGCGCCCCTGGAGATCGCGCTGATCCCAGGTCCAGTTGAACGCCAGCGACTCGCCCGGGGCCATCTTTGTTTCGCGCACGACTTGAGCGAACCCCTTGTCGTGAGACCATTGCCAGATCAACGCCCCGCGCTGCTGCACGATGAAATCGTACTGTTTCCCCGAATACACGGTGAGGGCGACCTCGCCGCCGCCGTTGGTCACCCGCAGGTTGATCGCCACGGGCTCGCCGGGACGATAGGTGGCCTTCCCGACCGCCAGGAGGAGCCTCAGATCCCCCGCGGCCCGGTCGGCGGCAGGCCCGGCGATTGCCGTGAGCGCGACGACGGCGATCAGCACCCCGGCGATCAGCACCCCAGAAATAACCTCGTTCATCGTTCTGCCTCCACACTCAACACCCGATCTGCCATACGCGTCTGGAAGACCTAAAGTTCCGTAAACGCAAGATCCCGCCCGGACGGGGCGGGATCCGACGATGTCTCGCCGTGAACAACCTACCGACCGGCGGGCGGAGGATCCTCATGCCGGATCTTACCGGTCGCGATCTCCTCGAGCGCGATCGTGACCGGATTGGCAGAATCGATATCGACCAGCGGCAGCATGCCCTCCTTAATCTGGCGGGCCCGCTTCGCGGCGACGATCACCAGCGCATACTTGTTGGGAATCTGATCCAGGAGTTCTTCGAGCGAAGGCTTGATCACGTTCCGCCACCTCCACCATGCACGACCCGTATTGTAGCAGGAGCCCCCGGGCCGTCAATGCCTCGGCCGTGCGGTCGCTCAGAGCGCCGCGGCCGCGACCCCGGCGCGACCGAGCAGCTGGGCCAGCTCGGCCGGGTTGCTGGAGTGCGCCATCGCCACCTCGAACGCAATCATCTCGGTTTTGACGAGGTCGCGCAGCGCCTGGTTCAGGGTCTGCATGCCTTCCTTGATCCCAGATTGCATTGTCGCGAAGAGCAGATGCGTCTTGCCCTCACGAATGAGGTTGCGCACAGCCGGCGTGGCGACCATGGCCTCCACCGCCGCCACGCGGCCGGGTCCGGGCTGCACCGGCAGCAGCGTCTGCGAGAGGACCGCTTCCAGCGCCACGGACAGCTGCATCCGTACCTGCGACTGCTGGTGTGGCGGGAACACGTCGACGATCCGGTCGATCGTCTGTGGCGCGCTCGTCGTATGCAGCGTGGCAAGAACCAAATGGCCGGTTTCGGCCGCGGTGATCGCCGTCGAGATCGTCTCCAAGTCTCGCATCTCACCGATCAGGACCACGTCGGGATCCTGCCGCAGGACGTGCCGCAACGCCTCGGTGAACGAGTGCGTGTCGTGGCCCACCTCGCGTTGGGTGATGATGCACACGTCGTCAGTGTGCAGGTATTCGATAGGGTCTTCGATGGTCACGATGTGGCAGGACCGTGTGTGGTTGATCACATCGACGATCGCGGCCAGCGTCGTGGACTTGCCACTGCCGGTCGGCCCCGTCACGAGCACCAGGCCGCGCGGCAGAGCCGCCAGCCGTCGAACGACCTTCGGGAGTCGCAGTTTGTCCAGATTGGGTGGCGCGGCCGGGATCGTCCGGATGGCTGCGCCCATGCCGCCGCGTTGCTGATAGATGTTGACGCGAAACCGGGACACGCCGGTCAGGCTATAGGCGCAGTCGAGCTCGAGCTTCGTGTGGAAGGTCTGCAATTGGTCGGGTGTCAGCAGTTCCGCGATCAGGGCACGCACCTGCTCGTCCGAGAGCCGTTCCTCAGTAATCGGTACCAGGGTGCCGTCAATCCGCAGCATCGCCCGGGTGCCGGCCTTGATGTGGAGATCCGAGGCCTTGCGCTCCCACACGGTGCGCAGGAGTTCCTGCATCATCATGAACACACGCTCCAGTTCTGGGTTGGAACCAACGGTGTGATACCGCTGGACTTATGCCCGCCGCGCGAGGGGACTAGACTTCTGGGGCGATCGCCGGGGTGCGGTCACCCAGCGCCCCTGCGGATGACAGCCATACGCCCAACAAGACGACGGTGGCGCCAACAACCTGCAGCAGGCCCAACGGCTCACCCAGAAAGATGCGAGCCGTCACGAGCGCAACGACGGGGATCAGGTTCGACATCGCCGCGGTCCGCACGCCGCCGATCGCCTGAACCGATCGATACCAGATGACGTAACTCAGCGCCACCGCGAAGATGGAGGAAAAGGCCACGGCGCCCCACGAGACCAGACGGACGGCTTCCCAATGCATACTCGCCAGCCCGGGCGCGCCCGCCACAAGAATGACCGGCAGCCCCAGGACGAGCGTCACCGTTGTCAGGCGCAGCGATGACATGCGCTCGAGCGCAGACCGCGACAGGACCGTGTAGGCTGCCCAGCACATCGATGAGATGAGCACCAACAGGTCACCGGCCCACGTCGCCAGCCCCAGGGCTATCCCGCTGTGGCCTTCGATAAGGATCAGCAACCCGGCAAATGCCAGCAGCAGACCGATCCACATCCGGGGTGTCGGCCGCTCCAACCCCAGGGCGACCGCCAGCACGCCGACGAAGATCGGCGCCATCGACAGGATCAGCGCCGCGTTGCCCGCGGTGGTGCGCGCCAGCCCTGAGACGAAGAACACCTGGTACGCCGCGTGCCCGAGCAGGCCAAGGACGACGAGATTCGGTAGATCGCGGCGCGGGATCCGCCACAGGTCGCCCCACGATGGTCTCTCGAGAAACCGCAGGGCGACCACCAGGATCGCGCCCGCGCAGGCGTACCGCACGGCGGTAAACACAAATGGCGGGAGGTCCGCAAACGCGGCTTTGATGACTGAGAAGTTGACGCCCCAAATGAAGACCAACAAGAACATCGCCGCGCCGACGCGGCGATGTTCCCCCGACTGCGCCGCGCCGTGGCCCACCGGCGGTCGCGCCTTCACCCTTATAGCCAGCCCTTCAAGCGCTCCAGGTCGACGTTGGCCCCGCTAAGCACCGCGACGACCGGCCCGGAGCCGGGTTGCACCCGGCCGGCCAGCAGCGCGGCGACCCCCGCGGCGCCCGCCGGCTCGACGAGGAGTTTCGCCCGCTCCAGCAGCAGCCGCATCGCCTCGAGGATCTCGTCGTCGGTCACCTCGACGACGTCATCGACGTGCCGCCGGACGATGTCGAGGGTTCGATCACTCACTGCCGGGGCCCCCAGACCGTCGGCGATCGAATCGATGCGCTCCAGCCGCACGGGATGCCCCACGCGCAGCGCGGCGCGCATGGCATTAGAACCCCGGGGCTCGACGCCGACGATGCGTGCGGGAGCGTTCAGTCCCCGCAGCGCCGTGGCGATGCCGCTGATCAACCCACCCCCGCCGATCGGTACGACGACGAGCGTGGCATCCGGCACGTCCTCTTGTATCTCCAGCCCCACCGTGCCCTGTCCCGCGATGACGTCAGGGTGATCGAAGGGGTGCACGGGCACGAGGCGCTGCTCGACCTGCAGTCGCTCAAACATCGCCCAGGCTTCGGACATCGTGCCGTGGAGGATGACCTCGGCGCCGTACGCGCGGCAGGCTGCGACTTTGCTTTGCACGGCGCCGGCCGGCATCACGACGACGCAGCGGATGTGCTCGGGGCCGGCCGCATACGCCACGGCCTGGGCATGGTTGCCGGCAGAGATGGTTACGATGCCCCGCTCGCGCGCCTCCGGCCGCAGCAGGCGGATCGCGTTCGTCGCGCCGCGGGGCTTGAACGACCCGGTCTTCTGAAGGTTCTCGGCCTTCAGAAACACCGGCGCGCCGGCCGTCCGCGCAAGGGTCTGGGAGGTGAGCATCGGTGTCCGGTGCACCCGATCCGCGATACGGGCGCGCGCGTCCCGAATGTCGGCGATCGTCACGCGACCTTCCGCGTCTGTCATCGAATCAGAACCACGCCGCGAGGCGGGTGGCTTCGAACTGGCGCTTCTCTTCGAGGATCTGGGGACTGGGATCGGCGACCTCGACCTTCGGCTCGGGTTCGGCAAAGAAGTGGCCACGGACCGCGGTTGCCAGCCCCTCACCGACTTCGACAAAGCAGAAACCGTACCCGTCGAAAACGGCGTGCCGATCCGGACCTGCGAATCGATCGGCGATCACGTCGGCCGCAACGAGGCCCTGAGCTTCAGCGAACACGCCGGCCTTGGGGAGCATCATCCCGTTGGCCAGCGGCATCTCGGTGACGTCCCCCGCGGCAAACACATTCACCCACTCGTCCAATTCGCAGGTATCCTTTCTCGGACGGATCCACTCGCCTCCGGTCAGGCCGCTGGCTTTCACGACAGCCGGCGCTCGATGCGGCGCGATACCGATGAACAGGTCGTAGGACCGGCGTTCCCTCTCGAACACGACATCCCGCCCTTCGACCCCTGCCACCTTGCGGCCCGGCAGGAAACGAATCTCACGGGCGACCATGCGACCTTCGACCTCCGCGCACACGGCCGCGCCGGCGACCGGCAGTGAGGACGGCTGCGGCGTGAACACCTCCAGTTCAACGCGCTCACGGACGCCGCGCCGACGGAGCAAATCGTCGATCAAAAACGCCGCCTCGTACGGCGCCGGCGGACACTTGTACGGCACGCCGAGGATACCGATGCCGATCCGGCCGCGATCGATCCCGGCTACGCGCGCCGCAATCGCCTCGGCCTGCTCCGGATCGTACAGGCTTGAGGCGGAGGGATCGTAGCCGGGCACCAGATCGGGTCGAAGTTCGGCGCCGAGGGCGACGACCAGCGCGTCATAGGCGAACGACCCGGTTCTCGTGGTGACGGTCTTGCGGCGCAGATCGATGCCACTCACCTCGTCGCGCACGTGGCGGATGCCCTTGGCTGCCAGGCGCTCCAGGGAGCGCGTCCCCGACGCTCGGTCGGCCTGGCCAACCAGCACCGAAAGAATGCGCAACCCCATCATGAAGGTACCGCGCCGGTCGATGAGCGTAATGTCCACAGCTTCGCCGAGGCGCT
>JBGPNN010000066.1:0-14100 GCA_041487495.1 bacterium | reverse complement strand
CGGCGCGTCGTAGCCTGGGATGGCAAGGCGCGCTGGCAGCCGGACTCGGGCCAGTTCCTCTTCAACTTTGATGTGCAAGACGTCGCCGAGAAGGTTCCCGTACCGGTGTCCACCCGACGGGTGACCGACCCCTCGCTCACTGCGGAGCAGTGGTTCAACCTGGCCACCGAACTTGAGACCACGTCCCCCGACGAGGCTCGCCGCGCGTATCAGCATGCACTGGAGATCCAGCCGGCGCTGGTGGACGCTCACGTCAACCTGGGCCGACTCTTCCATCAAACGGGCGAGTACGCCACGGCCGAGGCGCACTACCGCATTGCGGCACACGAGAGCACCGACGATCCCGTACCCTGGTTCAACCTCGGCGTGCTGCTCGATGAGCTCGGGCGGCGGCAGGACGCCGTACAGGCCTATCGCAAGGCCATTGAGCGCGACCCGGACTTCGCCGACGCGCACTTCAATCTTGGTCTGCTCTACGAGGTGATGGGACGACGAGCCGAGACCATCACACATCTCCGGAAGGCCCGCGCCCTCTACGGCAAACCGGGCCTGGCCACCTGACCAGGTCCCGATGTCGTCCGGGTGGCCGGGCGCAAGACCGGCCGCCGGGCCGATGTTGAAAACCCGCCACGGACGTGTAATAGAAGCAGATCGGACGGCACAGAACGCCCGACCGAGGAGGAGATCAACATGAAGAAGATTGTTGCCGGACTGGCGCTGGGTGTTGCGCTGGCGGCTGGTGTGGTTGCGAATGTCTGGTTCCCGATCGAGGCCAAGTCCGCCCAGGTGGATAACCAGTGGCTGCCGACCGAGGCCAAGACGGCCCAGGTTGACGACCAGTGGCTGCCGGTCGAAGCACGGACTGCCTAACGCACAGGCCGTCACCAACCGTGATCGCGAGGGCGGGCCCCAGGGCCCGCCCTCGCGTCTGATAAGGAATTTCCGCCTCCGGTCGCGAAGTTAATCTGTCGAAGACACGCCTTCCGGAGGTGCGGAAGATGGCCGGACATAGACAGAGTAGTGATTGGGTCTTGTTCCTGTCGATGGGACTGGTGGTCTCCGCGTTGATCGTGACCGCTACAATCGTCCCCTCTGCCGGCGCCCCGCAGAGCGCAGGATTCCAAGAGTTTGCCGTCCCCGCGGGCTCGCACCCTCACGATGTCGCGCCTGCCGCGGATGGCGGCGTCTGGTACACCGCTCAGGCCAAGGGAGAGCTAGGGCATCTTGATCCCAGGACCGGCGCGACCCGTCACATCAAACTGGGCGACGGGGCAGCGCCACATGGCGTCATCGTTGGCCCCGACAGCGCGCCCTGGGTCACCGAAGGCGGTCTAAACGCCATTGTTCGCGTCGACCCTGCGACCGGCGAGGTCAAGCGCTTCCCTCTGCCGGCCACCCGGCAGCGCGCCAATCTGAACACGGCCACCTTTGATCGCCGGGGCGGGCACTGGTTCACGGGTCAGGGCGGGGTGTACGGCAGGCTCGATCTCACCAGCGGGCAGGTACAGGTGTTTGACGCGCCGCGCGGTCCAGGCCCCTACGGGATCGCCACGACGCCCGACGGGACAGTATACTATGCGTCTCTCGCGGGTAACTATATTGCGCGCGTCGATCTCATCACGGGCGCGGCCACGGTCCTGGAACCGCCCACCCCGCGTCAAGGCGCCAGGCGGGTCTGGGCGGACTCCCGCGGTCGCATCTGGGTGAGTGAATGGAACAGCGGCCAGCTCGCGCTCTTCGACCCGGCCACCGGACGCTGGCGGGAGTGGCGCCTGCCTGGCGAGAATCCCAAGGCCTATGCCGTCTGGGTCGATCCCCGCGATATGGTCTGGGTGACCGATTGGGGCGCAAACGCCCTCGTGCGTTTCGATCCCGCCCGCGAGGCGTTTGAGGTCTACCGCATGCCGAGCCCACAGTCGGACGTCCGGCAGCTGCTCGGGAGACCGGGCGAGGTATGGGGGGCGGCGTCAGGCATCGACAAACTGTTTGTGTTCCGGACCCCATGAAGCTGGTTCCACTCATCGCACTCGCTGTCGTTCTGGCCGCGTGGAACCCTGTCGCCGCAGCACCGGCCGGCGTGCAGCGGTTCGTGATTCTCCCCACGGAGTCGCAGGTCGTGTATCGCGTGAATGAGACCTTCATCTTCGAAAACAACAGACTCAACGTGGCGATCGGCACCACCAACGTCGTCCAGGGCGACGTGACCATCGATCGAACCAACCCTCGGAACAGCAAGATCGGGACCATCACCGTCGACATCAGCCAGTTCAAGTCGGACAGCGACCGGCGGGACAACGCGATCCGCAGCCGGTGGCTCGAGTCCCGCCGGTTTCCGATCGCGACGTTCACGCCCACGAGCATCCAGGGCCTGCCAGACACCTACACGGACGGTCACGACTTGTCCCTCCAGGTCACGGGAAATCTCAAGGTCAGGGACGTCACCAAACCCGTGACGTTCGCGGTCACGCTCAAGCTCGACGGCCTGGCGCTCGCCGGCACGGCCACGACGCTCATCAAAATGACGGATTTCGGATTCGATCCGCCATCGATCCTCATGCTGAGGGCCGAGAATGATGTCCGACTGGAGCTCCGTTTCGCCGCCCGTGCCGCCCCATAGGCAATCCCCAGGGAGAGTACCATGAGCCTGGTGTTCATCTGGCCAACCCTTCTGCGGATCCTCATCCTGATTCCGCTCTTCCTCCTGGCCTATCGGTGGGTCATGAACCGGCGACCGCGCGCAGCGATCATGTTCCCTGACACCGCGCTGCTGGCCGCGGCGGCCAGACGCGCGGGTCCGCTACGCCGACACCTGTCGGCCGGTCTGTTCTTGTTTGCGGTCGCGGCGGTTGTGGTCGCGGTCGCGAGGCCCGTCGCACCCCTACCCGTCCCAGCCGACCGATCCACGATCATGCTGGCCATCGACAGCAGCGGCAGCATGCGGTCGCAGGATATCCTACCCACGCGGCTCGGCGCGGCGCAGGATGCCGCCAAGGCATTCCTCCGGACCGTGCCGCCGAACGTGCCTGTCGGTCTGGTGAGTTTCGGTGGGTTCGCGACCCTGCTCGTTCCTCCCACGACCGACCGCAAGCGGGTGGTCAACGCCATCGACGGTCTGTATTTCATTCGCCGCACGGCGATCGGTGAAGGCTTGCTCGAGGCCGTGGCCGCACTGCCGACGCGCGGGAAACCCGCGCCCGACGGATCACTCCCTCCGGCGCCTCCCGGTGGCCGGCCGCCCGGTGTCGTCATCTTGCTGTCGGACGGCCGGAGCAACGCCGGGATCGACCCGATCGTGGCCGCGTCACTGGCGCGCCAGCAGGAGGTGATCGTCTACACGATCGGTGTGGGGTCAAAGGATCCCACCAGCGCCTGGACGATCGGCGGCACGCTCGACGACGCGGAGTTGCAGAGCATTGCCCGTGAGACCGGCGGAGAGTACTTTCACGCGACGTCGGCGGAGGGGCTCAAAGCCGTCTACCAGCGCCTCGCCCGTTGGGTCGGTTGGGAGCGCCGCCCCGAAGAAATCACCGCACTCGTGGGCATCCTGGGCGCGATCGCCCTCATCGCCTCGCTGATCACGGCCAGAGTCTTCACCCAACCGGTGAACATATGATGTTGAGGAATGTCGGACTCGTCAAGTTTCTGACGGTACTGCTGCTGCTCGGCCTGCTGACCCCGCTTGCCTTCGCGGACTCCAAAGCGTTCGACCCGCAGGCGATCTACCAGCGCGCGGTCGCGTCGGTCGCGACCATCCGCGTGCGGACGATCGACGGCCGCAGCGGCGTTGGCACCGGCTTCCTTATTGACCGCGGCCTCGTGGTTACCGCGGCCCACGTGGCGCGGAGCGCGGAGCAGATTGTCGTCGAGTTCGCCGACGGGGACGGCCTGGAAGCCCGCCTGATCGGGTATGACGCGCGGCGGGACCTGGCGGTGATGCGTGTGGTGGCGCGCATCGGCGCCCCCGCACTCGAGATCGCCGAGACCGACGCCGTGCAGACCGGTGACCCCGTCGTCGTCATCGGGACGCCACGCGGGGTTCCTCGGGTGATGACCAGCGGCGAGATCCGCGCCACCAATGTGACGTTCCCAGGCCTGGTACCGCGGATCATGCTCTTCTTCGACGCCGGCGTCGCACCGGGGAACTCCGGAGGTCCATTGCTCAACGCGTCCGGTCAGGTGATCGGGGTGGTGGTGGCGGGCACCAACCGCGGCAACGGCGGCGGGCTCGCGGTGTCTGGTTCGACGCTGAAAACTACGCTGCCGATTATCGGGGACGGCGGCCGCTACGAGCGGCCCTGGTTGGGTCTCACCGGCACCAGCCTCACCGGGGATCTGGCGCGGCAGCGGCGATTGACGGTCGACCGCGGAATCCTGGTGCTGGAAGTCCTCCCGGGAGGTCCGGCCGACGTGGCCGGTCTGCGCGGCGCCGTCAGCGATGGACCGCCCGGCGACGTGATCAGAACGATCAACGACGAGCCGGTTGAGGATTGGGACGAACTGCTCAACGTCCTCGCGACACGAGAGCCCGGCCAGCGACTGCGGCTTGGCATCGTCCGCGGGTCGGAATCCTACAACCTGTCGGTCGTCCTCGGCGTCCGGCCGTAGCGCGCGGCACCTCGAGATGCCGCGCGCCCGCGACGTCCTGGATATCGGCATACTGCCGCCGGGTCTCACCAACGGCATCACGGATGTCCCAGGTCTCCGCGTGGGTCACGCCACCATCCGTCATGGCAACTTGCGGACGGGCGTGACGGCGGTCATCCCGCACGACCGCAACCTGTATCGGGAGAAGGTCACGGCGGCTTCGGCGGTCCTCAATGGATACGGAAAGTCTGTCGGCATGATGCAGATCGACGAGCTCGGAACGGTCGAAACACCGATCCTGGTCACGAGCACGTTGAACGTGCCGCGCGTGGCCGATGCCCTCATCGGCTACATGGTCGACGCCGATCCCGACATCGGGGTGCGCGAGACCGTCAACCCGGTCGTCCTGGAATGTTTTGACGGCTACCTGAGCGATGCGCGGGCCCGCGCCGTGGGAGAGGCGGAGGTCCGGACAGCCATGACCTCCGCGCACGCGGGGCCGGTGGAGATCGGGTGCGTCGGCGCGGGCACCGGCATGCGCTGCCTGGGCTACAAGTCGGGGATCGGGACGGCGTCGCGGGTGCTGAGCGATTCCGGGTACCGGCTGGGCTTACTCGCTGTTCCCAACTTCGGCTTCGCCGGAGATCTGATCGTCGCGGGTGTGCCGGTTGGGCGCGAACTGGTGGCCGCCGGCCAGCCGCCCGAGCGCGGATCCTGTATCTTCGTCCTGGCGACAGATGTGCCGGCGTCCGCGCTGGAGCTCCGGCGGGTCGCCTGGCGATGCTTTCTGGGCATGGCACGCACCGGCGCGATCAGCGGGCAAACGAGTGGTGATCTTGTCGTGGCATTTTCCACGCAGCCCGGCCAGGAGCGGCAGGAACGCGAGATGATGAACCTGTTGTTCCGCGCGGCGGTGGAGACGGCGGAGGAAGCGATCCTCGACGCCCTCTTCGCCGCCGAGACTACGGAGGGGCGTGACGGCCACGTGATGCCGGCCCTGCCGGTCGACCAGACCCTCGCCCTCCTCGAGCTGAGGGGCGTGCGCGTCAGGAGGCCCACGCCCGGTTAAGCCCTCCGCGATTCCGTCAGCGGTTGCGGACCTCATGGAAGTACCAGCACCAGTGCGACAACCGGCACCGGTGGCACCGGGGCACGTCGTCGCAAATCGCCTCGTCCAGTTCGTAGCCGCTGGCGTGTCTGGTCAAGAGCCGGTTGACCTCGTCGAGACGGCTGCCCGGATTCATCGCGACAATCCTGGCGTGCGCCTGACCGACCTCGTCATCCGATGCCCGCGGGCTGCCGATTAGACCGATCCGGTACAAGACCCGCAACGTATCTGGATGAGAGAAGAAGACGTCCTCACCTACGCGCCGCAGGAACGCGCGGACCCCGTAGGGCCCGAGATGCCTAAAACGTCCTCGAAGATCCGTGTAGAGCCGCCCCTGATCTTCGAGGCGGTACCCGCGCAGATACCGGCCGAACGATCTTGACGTCCTGCGGATCTCGAGCATCTCCCGCGCATTGTCGATCGTCGCTTCGATCTTGGCCCGGTACCGGATGATGCCGCGATCGCCCATCAACCGCCGCACGTCGCGGCCGGTGAATGCCGCCACGTGCGGCACCGAGAAGCGCGCAAACGCACGGCGGAAGTTCGACCACTTGTGATCCACGACCGCACCGTTGATGCCGGCTTTGAACACTGTCCAGGTCATCTGTGCAAAGTAGCCGTCGTCCCCGCGGGGGCGACGTCCCCGGCGAATTTCGAGGATCCGGCGCAGCCCGCCACGCCCGGCGAGTTCTTCGATCTCATCCCGCAGGTTCAGGTAGAAGTCTTCGAGGTCGCCGGAGGACGGCGCCCTGTCCGCCGTCATCACCCGCGTGGCCGCAGCCGATCCGTCAGTGCGTCTCCGAGCAAGTTAAACCCGACCCCCACCCACAGCAGCGCGACACCGGGCACGAGCACCATGGCCGGCGATGTCAGCAGGAAATCCCGTCCCTCCGCGATCATCAGCCCCCATTCCGGGGTGGGAGGCTGCACGCCCAGTCCGAGAAAACTCAGCGCGCCGCCCAGGAGGATGTTCAATACCGCATCCGACATCGAAAAAATGACCGCCACGGTGATCACGTTGGGCAGCAGGTGGCGGAGGACGACGCGGAAGTCCGGGGCGCCGAGCGCGCGCGCGGCATGGATGTACTCGAGATTTTTCGCGACCAGGATCTCGCCACGGATGACCCGCGCATAGGCCACCCACCCCGCCAGGATCATCGCGGCATACATGTTGGTCAGACCCGGGCCCAGCATGGCGACGATCGCAATCACCAGCACGTAGAAGGGGAACGCCATGAAGACGTCCACGGCGCGCATGAGCACGCCGTCGATGACCCCGCCGTAGTACCCAGCGCCAGCGCCGATGACCAACCCGAGGAGGAACGTGACAAAGGTAGGGACGGTCCCGATCTGCAGGTCCACCCGCGCGCCATAGAGCACCCGGGCCAGGATGTCCCGGCCGAAGTTGTCGGTTCCCAACAGATGCGCGGTCGACGGGAGCTGCAGGCTGTTCTCGAGATCAGTCTTGATGGGATCGTAGGAGGTCAGCAACGGGGCAAAAACTGCCGCGACGATCACCAACCCCAGCATCCCGCCGCCAATCCACGCCGACAGCGACAGTGGACGCCTACGTGGAACCGACGGCCGCCATACGGCAACCGCTGGAGCACTTTGGGCCTCGTCAATCATAACTGACCCGGGGATCGAGCAACGCGTAGACGACGTCTGTCGCCAGGTTCACCAGAATGACCAGACACGCGAACATCAGGGTAAGGCCCTGGACCACCGGGTAGTCCCGGCTGAACGTCGACTTGATCAGCAAGAACCCCGTCCCCGGGATCGCGTACACGGTCTCAGTGATCACCGCGCCGCCGACGAGAAATCCCAGATACAGCCCGAGGATCGAGACCGTGGAGATCAACGAGTTGCGGAGGACGTGGCGGGTAAAGACCGTGACGGCCCGAAGTCCCTTCGCGTGCGCCGTGCGCACATACTCGGTCCGCAAGACTTCCAGGATATTGTGTCGGAGCGTCCGCACCAGGATCGGCGAGAGCGAAATGGCAATCGTCAGCGCCGGCAGGAACAGATGCCGGAGGTGCTCTCCAAAATTTTCTCCATACCCGCCCACCGGGAACCAGCGAAGCTTAATGCTGAAAAACAACAGAAAAACGATCGCCGCCCAATAGTTGGGCGTGGCGAGGGAGAAGAGCACGCCCAACCGGATCACCTGATCTGGCAACCGGCCCCTCCGCAGCGCCGCCACGGTGCCGAGCGGCACGGCGACGATCGCCGCCAGCACGATCGCATACGCGGCCAGGAAGAGCGTCACGGGCATGCGTCCAACGATAATAGGCAGCGCCGGGGTGCGATACACCAGCGAGTCCCCGAGACGCCCGGTCGCGACGTTGCGCAGGAAGAGGAGGTACTGTATCAGCAGGGGACGGTCGAGTCCGAGCTGGTGCCGCAACCGGGCCACGTTCTCCTCGGTCGCCCGGTTGTCGAGCATGATGACCGCCGGATCCCCGGGGATCAGCCGCAGCAGGAAGAACGTGACGATGGTGATCCCCAAAGCCACGGGGAGCAGCAAGAACACCCGCCGCGCCAGGTAGCGCCCCATGCGAAGGCTACGGGGGGCCGACCGGCCCCCCGCCCGATACTACTTCGAGACCCAGGTCTCCCAGAGGCGGTAGTTCGCCGTTGGGAGCTGCTTGAAGTCGTGCACGTGATCCCACATCGCGGTCCGGTTCGCGGCGTAAAAGAGCGGGATGACCGCGGCCTGATCGAAGGCGATCTTTTGGATCTCGTAGATCATCACCTTGCGCTTCGCCGCGTTCATCTCCGTCGCGGCGGCTTCCGCCAGCTTGCTGATACGCTCGTTCTTAAAACTCATCCACTTGGCCACGGCACCACCGGCAAAATCGATGCCGAAGGCGATGAGTTCGTCTGGGTCGACGACGTCACTTGTGTAATATCCTTTGATCATCTGGAAGTCCCCAGCCTTTCGTCTGGCGCGGAGCGCCCCGACCTCCAGAACGGTGACCTTCAGTTCCACGCCGATCGCCTTGAACTCGTCCTTCAGGATCGTCGCGATCTGGCTCGCCTGGTTGTCGCCTGAGACGATCAGGATCTCCGTCGCGAAGCCATTGCCGTAGCCAGCCTCCTTGAGGAGCGCCTTCGCCCGGGCTGGGTCGACCGGATACGGTTTCAACTGATCGTTCCAATACAACATGGGCGGCAGCATGCTGGTCGCCACCTGCCCGTAGCCAAAGAGCACCGCCTTCAACAGCGCCTGCCGGTTGACCACCATGTTGAGGGCCCGGCCCACGCGGGGGTCGTCGAACGGCTTTTTCGCGTGGTTGGGGTAGACGAAGTCGAACCGCATCTGCGGGAAGAGCTGGACATTGAGGCCCTTCGTTTTCTTCAACGCCTCGACCTGGTTGGGCGGGACGTTGGTGGCGATGTCTATCTCGCCGCCGCGCAGCTTGAGCATCCGCGTGTTGTCGTCGGTCAGGACGTCAAAGCGAAGCTCGTCCGCGTACGGAAACGGCTTCTCCCAGTAGTTCGGGTTCCGCTTGAGGGTGAGATGATCGTTCTTGACCCACTCGGTCAGGACGTACGGGCCGCTCCCGATCGGGTGCTCCCAGAAATCCTTCCCCTGGGCCGTCACCAGCTTCTCGGGCGTGATCGAGGCCACGTAGAGAGATACATAGGCCAGGAAGGAGGCCCACGGTTTCTTCAGTACAACAACCAGGGTCCGATCGTCTGGCGCGTTCATGCTCTCGACCAGGGTGAACGAGTCGCCGAAGATCGAGTCCTTCGAGACCGCGCGCTGCATCGAGAACTTCGCGTCGCCCGCCGTTAGTGGGGTGCCGTCCGAGAACTTGAGGCCGTCCCGGATGTGGAAGGTCCAGGTTTTGCCGTCCTGGCTCACCTTCCAGCTGTCGGCCGCGTCGGGATCGACACTCCTGCCGTCCTTCCCGACGCGAACCAGCTGGTCGTAGATGTGCAGCATCGTCCAGATGGACATGTTGTCCGGCGGGACGATCGGGTCGAGGCTAGTGACGTCACTATCCGCCAGGCTCATGCGGATCCGGCCGCCGGTCTTCGGTGCCGATTGTACCGGCGGTATCGCGAGAAGCAGGGCAAGCGCGCACGCGACCAGAATGGGCCAGTAGCGCCAACGACTCACGATTTCATCCCTCCCGGGTCAATGATGTTGCGGGGCTTCTCGGCCGCGAGAGCGAAGTCCTGCGCTGGATAGATTCGGGGCTTGACGCGCGCCGCAACTGCATTTAGGTTGTGTTACGGACAGGGGCCGTTAGCTCAACTGGTAGAGCAGCTGACTCTTAATCAGCTGGTTCCGGGTTCGAGTCCCGGACGGCCCCCCAAGGAATGCCCCCGCGCAGCGGAACCGAGAGGTTGCTCATGACCGCGATCAAGGTTGCATCGGCGACGGGAGAGACCCTCACACCACACGAGCTGCTGGAGATGCTCTACTACATGCGGCTCCAGCGGGCCGTCGAAGACCGCGGGATCAAACTCTACTATCAAGGGCGTATCCCGGGCGCGTACTTCACAGGGTGGGGTCACGAAGCCATCGTTGTAGGCGCCACCTATGCCCTCGCGCCCGAAGACCTCATCGCTCCGATGCATCGCGATCTCGCCGCCTACATCATGCGTGGCATCCCCGTCCGCCGCGTCTTCGCGCAGTTTCTCGACCGCGAGGGCGGGCTGACCCGTGGACGTGACGGCAACATCCACATGGGTGATCCGAACCTCGGGATCTTCCCGTTCATCAGCCACATGGCGGCATCCGTCCCAGTGGCCGCGGGGATGGCGCTTGCGTGCCGGCAACGGGGTGAGAACCGCGTGGTGATGACGTTCTTCGGTGACGGCGCGACCAGCACCGGCGCGTGGCACGAGGGCGTCAACTTTGCCGCGGTGTTCCGCCTGCCGGTCGTCCTGATTCTCGAAAACAACCAGTATGCGTTCTCAACCCCGCTCGACCGGCAGACCGCCGCCCACGCGTTCGTGGACAAGGCACCGGGCTATGGCATCCCGGGCGTGTCGCTGGACGGCAACGATGTCCTGGCCGTCTTCAACGCGGCCCGGGACGCTGTCGCGCGGGCGCGGCGCGGCGAAGGACCAACCCTGATCGAGTGCCGCACGATGCGCGTGCGCGGGCACAGTGAGGCGGATCGGTACACGTATGTGCCGAAAGCGGTCCTCGACGAATGGGCGGGTCGTGATCCGATTACGCTGTTCGAGCGCCGCCTCCGCAGCGACGGCGCGCTGGGGCCTGACGCCGACCGCGCGATGCAGGAACGGATCGCCCGAGAGATCGATGAGGGACTGGCCTGGGCCGAGGCGAGCCCGGATCCCGCCCCCGAGACGGTCGGTGAGGGCGTGTACGCGGTGCCGGACGAAGGATGAGGGTTGGCCCGTCATGGCGCAACTGACCTACCTGGAAGCGATCCGTGACGCCCTCCAGATAGAGATGCGACGCGATGACCGCGTGTTCGTCATCGGCGAGGATATCGGGGTCTACGGCGGCGCGTTTGGCATTACCAAGGGCTTCATCGAGGAGTTCGGCCCGTGGCGGGTGATCGACGCGCCGCTCGCCGAGACCGCCAACGTGGGAGCCGGTGTGGGCGCGGCCGTCATGGGCATGCGGCCGGTCATCGAGATGCAGTTCGCGGATTTCGTCACCGACGCCATGACCCAGGTCGTCAACATGGCGGCAAAGTATCACTGGCGGACGGGGCACCCGCTCCCGCTCGTCATCCGCATGCCGTACGGTGGGGATGTGAAGGGCGGCCCGTTTCATTCGCAGTGTATGGAAGCCTGGTTCGTCCACACACCCGGCCTCAAGGTCGTCGCGCCGGCGTCCGCCGCGGACGCCAAGGGGCTCCTGGCCGCCGCGATTCGCGACCCAAACCCGGTGATGTACTTCGAGCACAAGCATCTCTACCGCTACCAGAAGGAAGAGGTGCCTGAAGGCGAGCACGTCACGCCAATCGGCACAGCCCGCCTCGTCCGCGAGGGGACGGCGCTGTCTCTCTTCTCCTACGGGTGGATGCTGCACAAGTGCCTGCAGGCGGCCGAGCAGGTAGCGGGGGAGGGGATTTCCACCGAGGTCCTGGACCTCCGCAGCCTGCTGCCGCTGGACCGGGATGCCATCCTCGCGTCCGTGCGCAAGACGAACAAGGCTCTGATCGTCCACGAGGCCACGCGGACGGGCGGCGTTGGGGCTGAAGTCGCCGCGGTGATCGCCGAGGAGGCCTTCGACGCGCTCGACGGTCCCGTCATCCGCCTCGCGAGCAAGGACGCACCCGTGCCGCACAACCCCGTCCTTGAAGCGGCCTTCCAGCCGCAGGTTCACGAGATCGCTGAGGCCATACGCCGGCTCGCGGCGTATTAGGCGGACGCGGGCGCCTGATCACCGGCGCTCGCGCCTAAGACGATTCTCACCTGCGCCTCGAATGAAGGGTCATCTGGCGCAAACCGCCGTTTAAAGATCGCCGTTCCCACCGTGAATCCCCACACGCCGAGTTCAGTCAGCCTCCGGATCTGATCCACGGTGCTGATGCTCCCCGCGGCGATGACCGGAACGCTCGTCGCGGCGATGACCCCCCGCACCAGCGCCTCGACGTCACCGTCATACCGGTAGGCCAGCAGGTCGAGGCCGTCGACGCCCGCTGTGGCGCCGAGGCGGCGGGCGCCGTCCGCGATCTCCTGGATGGTGCCCCGCAGCAGGCTGGGATGACCGACCACCGTGCCGGGGAACGGAAAGTAGCGAAGGGGGGACCCCGCGATTAGACGCGCCACGTCCGCCGCGTGCGTCCCACCCATCAGGTAATCGACCCCGAGATCCAGGGCGGCCCTCGCCGACCGGAGCTCGTCTTCCCGGCGCTCGCTCACGACCTCCAGCATGACGCGCCGGCCGTCGGCGCGAATCGCGGCGGCGAGTGTGCGCAGTTGGTCAAACGGCAGACCGACGTCTTTGAACCCCACGTAGCGGAGCCCGAGGCCGCTGACGCCGCGATAGACCTCGAGGGCGTCCGCCACCGTGGCATCGTGGTGCGTAAGCATGAAGATGAACTCAGCCACCCCTTACAGCCCTCCCCCGGCCGCCCGGGCGCGATCGAGCACGCGCTCCACGAACCCCGCATCCCACGATCCTAGAAGGAACAACAGATCGGCCAGGGTACAGCGGTTTCGCATCAGGTGACAGTGCAGCAGCGCCCAGCGCACCACCTCGGCAGGTACGGGGGGATCGAGATCCTGGAAGCGGGCCGGCGCGCCCGCGGCGCGCAGCGCGGTGACCATCGCCTCGGGAGGGGTTGTCATGGCCTCAAGCGCCGCGCGATGCGCGGGCCAGTTGCGCATGAAAACCTCGATCTGCGGCCGCGCCGTGTGCCACCGCTGCAGTTTGAGGCGGTAGTCGTTCCAACACTCCGCGCCAACGCGCCCGCCGGGATCGATGCCCGCGAACGCCGCCCGGACGACGGACTCCATCTCTGCCGGAGCCGGAAACACGCGCGCCAGATCTCCAGACGCCGGCTCGATCTCATTGAGGAAGATCTGCCACGCCGCAGCTGCCAGAATCGTCGTCGTAGCCACCTGGGCTCCGTGCAGCGCCGTCGGGCGGCCACCCTGGATGGCCGCCATGTCGATCAGGTGACTGATCAGGTGTTCGGTGCCCGAGAGGGGTGCGGTCTTGCCGGCCACGCCCATCGTGAACCCGCTGAGCGTCAAGACGCGGGCGAGCCGGTCGAGGGCGTCGGACCGCCGTCCGGCAAGATCCGCGGCAGCAGCGAGGAGCGCGCGCGCAGGTCCTCGCAACATGGCGACCGGCGCCGAATGGTACGTATCATCCATCCCCAGCAGCGACGCCAGGTACCAATCCGCCGGTGCGGTCCAGACCGCCATCAGGTCGCCAAACCCGGCCAGCGTCATCGAGATCGGCGCGCCGGCGAGGATTTCCAAATCGATCAGCAAGGCATCAACCCACCGAGACGGCGTCGTGCGCTTGGCCCCCGACCGCACGAGCACAGCCATGTCGTCCGAAAACGCATTGACCGATGCCGCGGTTTGTACCACCACCAGCGGGACACCACCGGCCAGGCGCGTGCCTTCCTTGCACAGATCCGTGATCGTCCCCGATCCCAGCGCCACGGTGCACCCGGCGCCGGCCACGGCGGTCTGGACTTCCTCGAGATCACGCTCGTCCCCGTGGAGGTCCGGCCTGTCCGCACCGACCACAACCACATCGAGGGCGAACCGCTCGCGCAGCAGCCCGGCGACGTCGGACTTGAGATCGCGCCCGCCCCGCCGCATGGGTGTCCGGTCCATCACAAGCACGACGCGCCGTCCTCGGGCCATCTCGGCTACTACAGCGGGCAAAGCGAGCAAGGTGTCGGGGCCGATGAGGACCTGGCGCAGGCGGATCGGCGCGAGCCGACCCT
>JBGPNN010000065.1:0-14506 GCA_041487495.1 bacterium | reverse complement strand
TCCCGAGGAATCGACAGACTGCCCGGAAACGCCAGATGGTGATCCGAGCAGCCCGGCCGGATGACAGGCGCCACCAGGGCCTTGCCCAGCTTACGCGCCAGCCGTTCACCCAGGGCGTGCCCGATCGCGGTGTCGGTCATGGTAGGCAGGTGCGGACCGTGTTGTTCGATGGAGGCGGTCACGATGATGACCGTCCTCACACCCGCGTCGAGCGCGGCTTTGACGTCGGGCCACGAGAGTTCTTCCAGGAGCACGGTATTCTTCACGTCGACTCCTCCTTCGATGCGTATGTGACTCGACCGTCACTCGTGTGTCTGTGGAACCTCAAGGGATCTCCGCCGCGAGTCCTGCCAGCGCCCCCGCGGAGTAGCGGACACGGCCGTCGACGACGGTCGCCAGCACATTCGCACGTAAGAGGTATTCGGGCGGTCCCGCATAGGGGTCGCGATCGAGCACGATGAAATCCGCGACCTTGCCGGCGTTCAGGGTCCCCTGCCACCCTTCCGCTCCGGCGGCGTATGCCGGTCCAACGGTATAGGCGCGCATGGCCTGTTCCAGAGATACACACTCCTGTGGGTACCACGGGCGGCCATCGGGTTCACCCTCTCGCTTCCGGGTGACCGCCGCGTAGAGTCCCCTCCAGGGATCGGGTGTTTCCACCGGCGCGTCGGACCCAAACGCCAGGACTGCGCCGGTCGCCGCGAGCGAGTGCCACGCGTACGCCCAACGGGCCCGTACACCCCAGTAGCGGTCGGCGATGTCCCGGTCGGTCGTAGCGTGAATCGGCTGCATCGACGCGACAACTCCGAGCCGCGCCAATCGCGGCAGGTCGTCCGGATCGGTGACCTGTACGTGTTCGATGCGGTGCCTCGCGCCAAGACGGCGCGATTCGACCGCGTGCTGCTCGAGAACGTCCAGGACGTCGCGGTTCGCCCGGTCGCCGATCGCGTGGATCGCCGTCCAGAGTCCGGCGCGCAGCGCCTTGCGCACGAGGCCGTCGATCTCGTCGCGGGTTCGCACTCGAATCCCGATGTTGCCCGGTTGGCCGGCGTAGGGTTCGAGCATGCTCGCGGTCTGCGACCCGAGCGCGCCGTCGGCGAAGATCTTCAGCGGACCCACGCGCAGCATCGGGTCGCCGACCCCGGTCACCATCCCCACCGCGGCGGCTGCGTCGACCAGCGTATCGGGGATCGTCGCGACAGTCCGGATGGCCAGTTCGCCCCGCGCGTGCAGCCGCTGCAGCGTCGCGAATTGGTGCGGTCCCTCGGCGGAGGCGCCGGTGAACGCGTGCACCCCTGTCAGGCCCAGGCGGTGGAACTCCGCCGACGCGGCCCGCACGGCCTGCTCGCGCATCTCCGGTGTGGGATCCGGCAACACGCGCTGCACGGGCATCTTCGCCTCTTCTTTCAAGATGCCGACGGGTTCACCGGAGGCATCACGGCTGATCACCCCGCCGCGCGGGTCCGGCGTCGCCTGCGTGATACCGGCATCTCGCAGCGCCGCCGAGTTCACCCAGAGGACGTGTCCATCCTTGCTCCACGACGCCGCCGGATGGTCACCGGTCATGGGATCGAGATCGTGACGAGTGGGAAACCGTCCCTCGGCCCAGATGTTCTTGTCCCAGCCCCGACCGAGCACCCAGGCGCCCGTGGGCAGATCCTCGGCGCGCTGCCCCAAGAGACGCACGGCTTCAACGATCGACCGCGTCTCGCGCAGTTCGACCTGCAGCAGGCTCATGCCGTAACTGACGAAGTGCAGGTGGGCGTCGATCAGACCCGGGAACACGTCGAGGCCGCGCAGATCAACGCGCCGCGCTCGAGGAAACGCCGTCTCGACCTCGTCGGCCCGTCCGATCGCCAGGAGCCGCCCGCCGGCCGTGGCCAAGGCGTCGGCGCGCACGTCCGGGCCGGCATCGGAATGCACCCGCGCATGGTGAAAGATCACAACGGTCATGGGACATCGGAAGCTTCCCCGCCCGCCGGCGGAATACCTACACGCCCGCGAGCGCGCGGCGCTGCAGCGAGGCGAAGCATCCCGCGACCAGCAGTTGGACGCCCAGCGCCGGCAGCCACAACTCCCGACCGAAGCCCCAGCCCACCGGACTCAGGGTAAAGACGCTCCCAGGGAAGAGCACGCCGTGCAGCGCCGCGCCCAGCGGCGTACCGGGAAGATGGAGGGCCGTCGCCGCGACGGTGACGCACCCGTAGAACACCATCAAGTAGAGCACCGCCATCACGACCGGGCGCCGGCCGCGCCGGAGGTTCATCCACTGCAGATAAACCACGTCACGCACCAACCAAGCCGAGAGGAAGACGGCCCGAAAGACCGCCAGGCCCGCATCCCATGAGCCGTCGGGTCTGCCCAACGCCCGCGCGATCGGTACGACGGCCAGGCCGACGATGAGCGAGCCCGCCAGCAGATAGGGAGCCGGCCACACCGCTGTCATCCACGTGGGCCCCGCGCGTCCAGCCAGGTGCAATCGTCGCACACGGTCGCGGTTGCGGAGCAGCACGAGCCCGAGGATAGCGAAGAGCGTCGTGTTCATGGACAGCATCAGGGCCTGGGCGTCCAGCGGGCTCTGATCGCGCCAACGAAAGAACGCGACGGCGATCAGGTTGACGTAGAGCGCAAAGCCCAGCGCCTGCGCGGGCGTATACAGTTCGTAGATCGACGGATCGCGCTTGAGGTTGCGGACGACGGGCAGCAGAAACCACACGGTACACGACACGTATAGGACAACGAGGACGAAAAAGTGATTCACCGGCCAGCCGAACAGGACGTCGACCATTCCCGCCCGCTGGGTGGAGAGGGTCGCGACATCCCAGGCGCGCTGCCCGACCAGTTCGACGGCCACAAACGGGCTGAGGGATCCGATGTCGAGCAGGAGGCGGCCCCACGAGGATACGGTAATGACGGCCAGGAAGATCAGCACCGCAGCCGTCGCGGCCCGACCGATCAACATCGAGACGAGCAGCGCGAACGCGTGGAAACAGAGACACCCGAGCAGCAGGACGGCGTAGGCAGCCAGGACGTGTGACGGGTCGGCGCCCCAGACGGTCGCGCCCACCAGCGCCGCGGGCAACAGGCACAGAGCGATGAAGTACGTCGTCACCGGAGCGCCCAGGAGTTTGCCGATCGCCAGTTCCAGCGGGGTCAGCCGCGTCAGCCGCTGAAAATCGAAGGTGTTGGTATCTTTCTCCCGCTGGATCGCGTGCAGACAGGCCACGCCGCCTCCGATGAGGAGCACCAGCACCTGGGCCCCGAGCGCGGCCGCAAGGAAATCGAAGCCAAAGGCCGTCGAATATCCCACGACGATCGACACGATGCCGCAGATGATGGCGGTGACGAGCATCCGCCCGGGCCGTAACTGTGCCCGCTGGTTGCGAATCAGTTCCGGGTTCGCCAGCACCGGGTTCACATCACCGCTCCCCGCGACAAACGCGCGAAGACTTCCTCCAGGGATTCCGATATTTCTTCCACCGCGCAGACCGCCGCGCCGGCGGTCACCAGGGCCTTGACCAGCCCGGCCAGTTCCGTATCACCGCCGGTCAGAGAGAATTGCGCCCTCACCGTGTCGGAGACGACGGCCGCCACCTCGGGCCGCGCCTGTAGCCAGGCCGCAAGCGGAAAGCCGGACGAGGCCAGACGAACGCGGATCGTCCGGGCGCCCGCGGCTGCCCGCATCACCTCCGCCAGCGGTCCAACGCGGACCAACTGGCCTTTCTCAATGATCCCTATGGAGGTACAGATCTCCTCGAGATCGGCCAGCAGGTGCGAGGTAATGAAGATCGTCCGGCCCTCACGATGCAGGTGCGTGAGGAGGTGCTTGAGGTCCAGACGGGCGGTGGGATCGAGCCCGACGGCCGGTTCGTCGAGGACCAGCACCGGCGGGTCGTGGATGATCGCCCGCGCGATACCGAGGCGCTGCTTCATGCCCCGCGACAGACCGGCGATGAACGCCGTGCGCTTGGCCTCCAGACCCATCACCTGAATGACGGCGTCGATCCGCCCGGGGATCGCCACAGGATCCATCTTGTAGGCGCGAGCGAAGTAGTCGAGGTATTCCCAGGTCTTCAGGTCATCGTAGAGTGAGAAGAAATCCCCCAGGTACCCGATGTGGCGCTGGGCCTCCTCGGGCTGCTGTTCTACATCGACGCCGTTCACTATCACCCGCCCCGCCGTCGGCGTCAGGAGGCCGCAGATCATCTTCAACGTGGTCGTCTTGCCCGCGCCATTCGGACCGACCAGACCAAAGATCTCGCCGGGAGGGATCTCTAGATTCAGGTGATCGGCCGCGATCACCTGAGGTTGGCGATCCGCGTCAGGCGGCGGATCGTAGATCTTCGTGAGGTTCTCGAGCCGGATCACGCGGTCAGACTCCGGGTAATGCGCGCATCAACGTCGCCATCTGCATGGCGGCGTGCGCGGCCTCTTCACCCCGGTTGACTGTACCGCCGGCGCGGGCCGTCGCATGCGCCGGATCGAAGACCGCCAGCACTTCATTGATGACGGGTACGCCGGTCTCCAAAGCCACGCGCGCGATACCGGCCGCCGACTGCTGCGCAACCAGATCGAAGTGCAGCGTCTCGCCCTTGATCACGCAGCCCAGGCAGATGATCGCGTCGTAGCGATGCGTGTCGGCCAGCCGCCGGGCGACGAGCGGGATTTCCAGCGCGCCGGGGACCCACGCCACATCGACCACACCGGCGCCGTGCGCGGCCAGCGCCTGCCGGCACCCGTCGAGCAGCCGCTGCGTGATGTATTCGTTGTAGCGGCTGACGACGACCGCGAATCGGAGGCCGGTGGCGTCGTCGCTGCCCTGAAACACCGTGTCCATGGACTACTCCAGGCTCAGCAGGTGTCCGAGCCGGTGGCGTTTGGTCTTCAGGTAGGCGTAGTTTTCCTTGTTCGGTGCAATCTCCAGAGGCACGCGCTCGACGACCTGCAGGCCATATCCCTCCAGCCCCGCTCGTTTCTGGGGGTTGTTGGTGAGCAGCCGGATCCGCCGGATGCCGAGGTCGACCAGGATCTGCGCGCCCACGCCGTAGTCGCGCGGATCGGGCGGAAACCCGAGGAGTTCGTTGGCCTCCACCGTGTCGCTCCCCTGATCCTGCAGCGCGTAGGCCTTGATCTTGTTCTCGAGCCCGATCCCCCGGCCCTCCTGACGAATGTAGACCACGGCGCCGCGGCCCTCATGCTCGATCGCACGCATCGCCGAATGTAGCTGTTCGCGGCAGTCACAGCGCATCGAGCCGAACACCTCGCCGGTCAGACACTCGGAGTGCATCCGCACTAGTACCGACTCGCCATCGTCGACGGTCCCTTTCACCAGGGCCAGGTGGTTTGATCCGTCGAGGGTGTTCTCATAGACGATCGCCGTGAACTCCCCGAACGTCGTGGGGAGGCGGGTCTGGCCTTCCCGCCGGACAAAGGGATCGTGCCGCCGGCGGTGGTGAATGAGGTCACGCACGGTCAGGATCTTCAGCCCATGGCGGTCGGCAAACCGGCGCAACTCCGGCAGGCGGGCCATCGTGCCATCGTCATGGACGATCTCGCAGGCCAGCCCCACGGGCTGCAGGCCCGCCATGTGGGCCAGGTCGACCACGGCCTCGGTGTGCCCGGCGCGTCGCAGCACACCGCCCGGCGCGGCACGGAGCGGGAAGACATGGCCGGGACGTAGGAGCTCCTCCGGAGTCGTCGCCGCATCGGCCAGCTGCCGGACCGTGAGCGATCGATCATGGGCCGAAATACCCGTCCCAGCGGCGCGCGCGTCAACAGACACGGTGAACGCCGTGCCGTAGCGCGCGGTGTTTTCCGCCACCATGAGCGGGAGCCGCAAGGCTTCGCATCGCTCGGCCGCCATCGGCACGAAGACCAGGCCTCGCGCGTGCGTAATCATGAAGTTGACCGCCTCGGGCGTAGCATGCTCCGCCGCCATGACCACGTCGCCCTCGTTCTCGCGGTCCTCGTCGTCGACCACGATGAGCATGCGCCCGGCACGGATCTCCTGGACGGCCTCTGCGACCGTGGCGAATTCTCTGACGGCGACGTCCTCACGATCAGTCATGGGCTCGCACTCCCTCCAGCAATTTCTGGACGTACTTGGCCAGGATGTCGACCTCGATGTTCACCTGATCGCCCGTTCGCCTCTGGCCCAACGTTGTCGCGGCCAGGGTGTGCGGGATCAACGCGACGGCGAAGACGCCGTCACTGAGCCGGGCGACGGTCAGGCTGACGCCGTCGACCGCGATCGACCCCTTTTCCACGAGATAGGACAGTAATGTCGCGTGCGGGGCAATCTCCATCCACACACCATCACCCTCGGCCCGCGCATCGGCGATCGTCCCCACGCCGTCCACGTGACCCTGCACGATGTGGCCGCCCAGGCGCTGATCGACGCGGAGCGGCCGTTCCAGGTTCACGGGCTCGCCGCCGCGCAATGTCCCGAGTGTGGTTCGCCGCAACGTCTCAGGCGACAGGTCGGCGGTGAACACCCCGCGATCTGCAGACGTCATCGTCAGACAGACCCCGTTGACCGCGATGCTCTCGCCCGGGTGGGCGCCGTCGAGCAGCGAGGCGGCGCGTACGAATACCCGGGCGCCGTCCGGACCCGTGTCCATGCGCTCGACCACGCCGAGTTCTTCAATGATGCCGGTAAACATCAGGCGGTCACGTAGCCTTCGATCGCGACATCTTCGCCCAGCTGACTCAATCGGACGTCGTGAAGCCGTGTGCTGCCGGCGCCTGCGGTGATCCCCTTGCCATCCACAGGGGTCGGCGCGTTGGTCCCGCCGATCAGCCGCGGCGCGATCAGGGCGATCACCTTGTCGACCAGGCCGTCCGCCAGCGCTGACGCGTTCACCGTCCCCCCGCCCTCGACTAGCACGCTGAGGATGCCGCGCCGGCCCAACTCTTCGAGAAGCGGCCGCAGCGACACGCGCGTGGCCGGGCCGCCCTGCACCATGACCTCGACGCCCGCGCGCCGCAGCAGCTCGACCCGTCCGGCAGGCGCGGCCGTGGTCGTCACGACCAGGGTTTGGGTGTCCGTCGCCTCCGCCACGACCCGGGCGCCGGGCGGTGTGCGCAGGTAGGAATCCACAACGATGCGCATCGGGTTGCGCCCGCCGGGCAGCCGGCAAGTCAACCGCGGATCGTCGGCCAGCACCGTGCCAACGCCCACGAGCACGGCATCGTACACGTTGCGCAGTCCATGCACATAGCGGTGGGCGTCGTCCCCGGTAATCGGTGTTTCGACGGTGCGATCGGCGCTGGTCTTCCCGTCGAGGCTCATGGCCCACTTGAGCGTCACGAACGGCCGCCCGGTCGTGCGGTGTTTGACGAAGAACTCGTTGACCCGCCGGGCCCGCGCCTCGAGCAGGCCGACGTCGACCGCCACGCCGGCCTCGCGCAGCCGCGCGACGCCGCGGCCATTCACCTGGTCATCCGGATCCACCATGGCGACGACCACACGCCGCACCCCGGCCGTGATCAGCGCCTCGGCGCAGGGCCCCGTGCGGCCGGTATGGGCGCACGGCTCGAGGGTCACGTAAACGGTCGCGCCCCGCGCGCGCTCACCCGCCTCACGCAGCGCCAGCGCTTCGGCGTGCGGCTCGCCCGCCCTGGGGTGGAATCCGCGGCCGACGATCTGTCCGTCCGCCACGACCAGCGCGCCGACCAAGGGGTTCGGGCTGGTGCGCCCGGCCGCAAGCTGCGCCAGCGTCAGCGCCTCTTCCATCAACCGGATATCTGCTGCCACCGCTGTCACCAAAATAATCACGCCCGGGGTCAGATAGACCTCCGGGCGATCGGAAGGCGACACGCCGGCACCGGCTGGAAGTCGCACCCAACACCCGCGACCCCGGCGACGAGCACCGAGCGCCTTCCAGACCTTCTCCCATCCGGACTGTACCGTCGGCCCCGGAGTTTCACCGGATCCTGCCCCGGCTGCAACCGCAGCCAAAGCTCGCGGGCTCTACCGCCGATCAGGAATTGCCGGCGCGTTCCCTTGCCGGCTCACCATGCCCCGAAGGTCTGCTATTCAACTACGCGCACCGTCCAGTGTAGCACTCTGACCCGACGAGCCACAATGGGCGCGCGGGGCGGCCGCCAGAAGGCCTCCGGCCCGGATCGTGCGAACCATCCGGGGCATGGACTACACCCTCCCGCCACCGCGCGACGCGTTCACCCGTAACGAACAGGACATCATCAAGGCACACCGGACCCCACAGCAGGTCCAGGCGTTCCTGCGCTCTCTGCGCTACAACCACGAGCGTCTCGGCGAGACACTCCGCTCATTCCGGGAGATTGCTAGGGTCCGGCAGGTCCACTGTCTCGAGGCGGCGCTGACGGCCACCGTGCTCATGGAACAGCACGGCTATCCCCCGCTGCTGGTCAGCATGGAATCCCAGGATAACCTGGACCACGTGATCTTCGTCTTCCAGCACCGGGGGCGATGGGGATCGGTGGCCCGCTCGCGGGATTTCGGTCTGCACGGCCGCCGTCCCGTGTTCCGTTCGATCCGCGACCTCGTGTGGAGCTATTACGAACCGTATGTCGATTGGACGGGGAAAATCACGGGCTACGCCCTCGCAGACCTGCGAGAGATGGGCACCTACGACTGGCGGCTCGCGCGCCGCAACATGTGGAAGGTCGAGAAGTTTCTAATCGATTACCCGCATAAGCCGCTGCGGTCGTCGATGGCGCGATACCGAAAACTCCTGAAGATCTTCAAGGACTTCCGCCGCCGGCACCAGGACGGCCCGGCGGACTACTACGAGGGGCAGGAGCGCTGGATGTAGTGCGTGTCAGCCCCGGCGGACCGGCGTGCGGACCGCGCCGCTGGTGCGGATCTGCCCGAACTCCTGGACCAGCGCGACGAGCAATCGCGCGGCCTCCTCGAGATGCCGCGGATCGATGTTGGCCGGGACATCGGTGGGCCGGTGATACCCGGGGTCGACGCCGCGGTGGAAGAAGACCGTCGGAATTCCCTGGCGCTCGAAGCTCACGTGATCGCTGCCGCTGGCCCGGAATCGGTTGACCTGGATCCCCAGGCGCTGCGCCACCTGCATGGCGGCGTTGACCATCGCCTCGTCGCGCCCGGGCGAGTTGCCCAGCATCAAGCGCTCGCCCCAACCAACCATGTCGAGGTTGATCATGGTCACGACACCCTGCTTGCGCTCACTGGCGAACGCGGCGGATCCATACAAGCCCAGTTCTTCGCCCGAGAACGGCACGAACTGGATTGTGCGCGCCGTCGGGACGCCGGCGAGGATGCGGGCGGCTTCGAGGATCGTGGCGACGCCCGAGGCGTTGTCGTTGGCACCGGGGCTGCCGGGCACCGAGTCGAAGTGCCCGCCGATCACGATGATCTCGTTGGGCCGTGTCGTCCCGCGCTTCGTCGCCACGACGTTGGCCGTCGACCGCGTCTCGTGCAGCGCATCGACCAGTAGCCGGACCCGCACGCTGCCGCGCTGCGCGGCGTCGACCAGTTGCTTGCCCTCATCCTGGCTGATCGTCACCGCAGGGATGTCGGACCGCTGCAGGAGCGTGCCGGGCACGACGCCGGGCTGGGTGTTGTAGACAATGATGCCGATCGCCCCACGTGTGGCCGCGTTCAGCATCTTCTCGCGGAACGTGAGGACGCCCCGCTCGGCCAGGACGATCGCGCCGGTCACCCGCTTGCCCTCGTAATCCTCCGGCCGGCCCAAGCCCACCGGCACGATCTCACCTTCGATGCCAGACGCCGGCGTCGATGTCGTGAGCAGTAGCGCCTCGGCCTGAATCGCTCTGGGCTGCGCCCCGACAACCTGCAGGTTGACCTGCCGGACTTCGAAGAACGGGAACTGGAAGGTGTGAAACTCCACGGTATAGCCGTACTGCCGGAACTGCGCGGCCATGTACTCGGCGGCCTGCCGCTCGGCGGGGGTCCCCGCCACTCGCGGCCCGATGACGCCGGCCAGCTGCTGGACGTGGACGAACGCCGACGCGCCGGACGGCGCCGGCTGAGCCCATCCTGACGGCGCCGCGACCGCGCCAAGTGCGAGCGCGACCAGAACGACCACGACGCGACGCCACGTTAGTTGCACAAGATACCCCCAAACTTGGGCGATACTGTGATCGTGCGCTCCGTCCTTCTCGGGTCTTCCCCGCCGCGCGCGCGGCATCCTCTTGTCGTGCGCCTCGCAAGCCGAGTATCCTGGATGGGGTCCGACGCGATGCTACTCTCTCGCCTCCTGACTATTACGGTGCTGCTCGTCCTGATGTTCGCCTCGGCGGCCTCGGCGCACGCCGTCCTGCAGTCCTCGACGCCTTCACACGGGTTGGTACTTACGGCGTCGCCGGATAGCCTGGCACTCGACTTCAACGAGGCGATCGATCCGAGGATCAGCACGGTCGTCCTGGTCCGCGACACCACGCGGATCCCGCTGCAGCCCGCCTCTGGCGAAGGTCGCAAGGTCGTCTACAAAGTCCCATCGCTGGACAACGGATTGTACATCGTCGACTGGCGGGTCATCTCGGCCATCGACGGTCACCTGACGCGGGGATCCTTCGCCTTCGGTGTCGGCTCGGTGACCGTCCCAATCGGTGCGGCGATCAGCAGTGCGGCGCCCGCGTGGTCGGATGTGATCGCACGGTGGCTGGGCCTGGTGGGTGTCCTGCTGCTGACGGGAGGGATCGTCGCGTTCCTCTGGTTGCCGGTTCCCGGCGCCGCGCGAGACGAGCTCCGCGCGCGTCTGTATCAGGTGGCCACGCTGGCCTCGGTCATGATCGTGGTCGCGGGCATCTACAGGCTGGTGGGTGACGCCACGGCGATCGCGGGCACGACATCGCTGTTCGGCGCACTCGGGGAACCGCTGCTGCGGGTGCTGTCCGTATCACACGATGGGCACGATCTGATCTTCCGCGTGGTCGCGGCCATTTTCTTGCTGGTGCAGCTTAAGCCCGGGCGGCCGGTCGAACGTGACGGGCTGCTGGCCATCCTGGGCGTGCTGCTGCTCGGACCGGTGCTCACGACACACGGCCTGACCGCCGGCGCTGTCGGCACCCTGGTCAGCCTGGCGCATATCGTGTCGGCCAGCGTGTGGGTGGGTGGGCTGGCCTTCTTCGGTGCGCTCTACCTCCCGGTGATCCACCGGGTGGCGCCGGACACCGTGCGGCAGGCGGCCGTGCGGTTCTCTCGGCTCGCCCTGATGACGGTGGTTGTCCTCGTGGCCACGGGCCTTGTGCAGGCGTACCTCTTTCTAGGATCGGTCGCGGCGCTGACCGGGCCCGTGTACGGCCGCACCCTGCTGGTCAAACTCATCATCATCGCACCGCTGCTGTTAACCGCCGCCGTGAATCGGTGGCGTGTCGTGCCGCGTCTCGCGAGTGTGTCTCGCATGTGGCAGCCGCTGATGCTCCTCGTCAGGCTGGAAACGGCGCTGGCGATGACCGTCGTGCTGGTCGCCGCTGCGGTCGCGATCTCACAGCCCGCCAAGGGCAGCGAATCCACCCAGGGGCAGCCCGCCGGCGGAACGGAAGAATCCAAACTCGTCATGGGCGGCACGATCGGTGATCTTAATATCGCCATCGCCGTGAGTCCGGCGAAACAGGGCGCCAACAAGATTGAACTCACGGCCACCACCGGCTCGGGTAAGACGCCCGTGCCCGGAGAGGTGCGCTTTATCCTAAAGCTGGCCTCGGTGGATAGCGACCTGCCGCCGCAGACGACCTCGCTCGACGGTGCGGACGGCACAGCCAGTGGGCAGGGTCCGTTCATTGGCGCCACCGGCTGGTGGGACATCGAGGTGACGGTCCGGCGGAAGGGTGTCGAGGATGTATCGCTCACCTTGCCTCTGCGCATCGGCGAACCGAAGGGCGGGAAGACGAACGACCCGCAGGCGCTCGAGCTTCTGACAAGGGCGCAACAGCAGGTCGCGGGGGCGCGCGCGTGGCAGGAGCTCGAGCACTACTCCTCGGGCGACGGGTATGCCATCACCCGGCAGTACGTCTTCGTGCCGCCCGATCGCTTCAGTTATCGCACCAGCCTGGGCGCCGAGGGACGCGTCATGGGAACAAAGTCCTATTTCCGAGAGAAGGACACCAAGTGGAGCCTGACGGAGAAGCCTGAGCCCGTGGAAGTCCGGTTCCGGTTTCCGCTGGCGACCGATATCATCGGCGCGCGGCTTGGGGCCAAGACTGAGCTCAATGGCCGCCAAGTCCAGGCCGTGACGTACTCCGACCCAGGCGGCACATTGCACTTCGTGGTGTGGATCGAACTGGCCACCGGGTATCCCGCGCGGCTCTTTATGGACGGTGAAGCGCACCACATGGTGACGAACATCTTCGGCTACAACGAGAAGGTTACGATCTCCCCGCCGTAGGCCGCACCGGGAACTTCCCTTCCAGCGCATCCTGAACGATCGCCTTCAGATCAGGGTGGAAGTCTTTCTGCAGCATCCACTCCAGGAAGCCGCGGTCCCGCAGCGCCACGTCGCGGAGCGGCCGCCCTCGAACATCCTCGGGCCCGAAGGCCAGGACCGCCTCGTCCTCTCGCCACACCAGCCGGCCTTCAGGATCGATCGCGCTCGGATCGCGCGGGTTGAAGAGGTCGTAGAGTTCCTGCGGCGTCCGTGGGAGGTCGGGATGTGCGGCCAGCTGCGCGTCGAGCACTTCAACGCACGCCTCTATGTCGGCGCGGGCGTGATGAGCATCGACGAGGTCCTTACCGCAATAGAGGCGGTACGCGGCCGCCAGATCGCGCGGCACCTTCCGGTGGTAGATCACCTGCGCGTCGACCACGGCACGCCCGGTCAAATCAATGGCCAGGCCGGCGCGCGCGAGCTCGCGTCGAAGCAGCGGAAGATCGAAACGCTGGATGTTGAAACCTGCCAGATCGGCTTCGCCGATGAACGCCAGGATCTCCGGCGCTGCCTGTGCAAACGTCGGGGCGCCGAGCACGTCCGCGTCGGTGATGCCGTGAAAATGGGTGGATTCGGGCGGGATCGGCATTTCCGGGTTGATCCGGAGCGTCAGGGTCTCGCTGCGCCCGCCCGGCCACACGTTGATCATGGAGAGTTCCACGATCCGATCCGTCATGGGATTGACGCCCGTCGTCTCCAGGTCGATGAAGACCAGCGGGCGGGTGAGGGACAGATGCCGCACCGTCAGTAGGCTCTCGCGTAATACATCGTGGCGGTCGACAGCTTACCGCACACGAGGCAGTCGCCCCCAGGGGTGTCGTCGAGCGGGATGACACGGGGGGAGGCGCCGGTGCGCTCGCGGATGACGTCCTCGCACGCCTGATCGCCGCACCACCCGGTCTTCACGAACCCTCGCCGTGACTTGATCGCCTCTTCAATCTCCGCCAGCGTGTTCGCCTCGACCATGTGCGAACCCAGGAACGTCTTGGCCCGCGTGTGATACGTCTGCTGGACGTCATCGAGGGCATCGCGCACCGCCTGTTCGATGCCGTCCAATGACACGGGTGTCTTGCCGCCGCCGGTTCGCTTCACCATCACAACCTGGTTGGCGGCGACGTCGCGGGGACCGATCTCCAGCCGTACCGGCACGCCGCGCATCTCCCAGTCGTTGTATTTCCAGCCGGGCGTGTATTCGTCCCGATCGTCGAAACGCACCCGCGCCACCGCCCCGAGCCGGGCGGCCAGCGCGCGTGCCGCAACGAGCACCTTCTCGCCCTCTTTGCCGAGGATTGGCACGATGACGACCTGGATCGGCGCAATCCGCGGCGGCAGTCCGAGGCCGCGGTCATCGCCGTGGGCCATGATGAGCGTACCGATGAGCCGCGTCGACACGGCCCACGACGTCGTCCACACGAACTTCTCGGTATTGTCGCGGTCGAGGAACTTCACGCCGAACGCCTTGGCGAACCGCTGTCCGAGGAAGTGACTCGTCCCGGCCTGGATCGCCTGGCTGTCCGGCATCAGCGCTTCGAGTGTGTAGGTATTGTCGGCGCCGGCGAATCGCTCCGACGGCGGCTTGCGACCGACGAACACGGGGATAGCCAGCACGTC
Organism: bacterium; assembly: GCA_041487495.1. Lineage (GTDB taxonomy): Bacteria > Sysuimicrobiota > Sysuimicrobiia > Sysuimicrobiales > Humicultoraceae > JBGPNN01. The sequence continues at coordinate 494 of JBGPNN010000065.1, read as the reverse complement.
TTCCAGCAACTGGCGGTAGATCTCGAGGATCGTCAGACACTCTTGATCGGCGTCCTCGAAGGTGGCGTGCGCGGTGTGGCCCTCGTGCCAGAGAAATTCCGCGGTGCGCAAGAACAGGCGCGTCGACTTCTCCCAGCGCACGACGCTATTCCACTGCAGTTGCAGCACCGGCAGGTCACGATAGGACTGGATCCACTTCGCATACATCGGCATGATGATGGCCTCTGACGTCGGGCGCACCGCCAGCCGCTCGGCCAGTTCCTCGGCACCGCCGTGCGTGACCCAGGCCACCTCGGGGGCGAAACCCTCGACGTGCTCCGCTTCCTTCTTGAGCAACGACTCGGGAACGAAGAGCGGGAAGTAGGAGTTCGAATGCCCCGTGGCCTTGAAGCGCTCGTCGAGCCAGCGCTGCATGCCTTCCCACAGCGCGTTCCCGTAGGGCCGGATGACCATGCACCCCCGGACGGGCGAGTAATCCGCCAGTTCGGCTTTGA
>JBGPNN010000064.1:0-15143 GCA_041487495.1 bacterium | reverse complement strand
GTCGACGATCACGCCAGGGATGTTATACGCGGCGGCCCGTGACGCGATATCGGAGACGGCGGTCGTACGGTCGATGCGAGAGTACTCACCGTAGAGGTTGTTCTCGCAGATGAATACGACCGGCAGTGAGGAGACCGCGGCCAGATTGAGCGCTTCGTGAAAGGCGCCGATGTTGACAGCGCCATCCCCGAAGACGGCAATCGTGACCGCGCCGTCGCCCCTGATCTGGCTCGCCATCGCGGCTCCTGCCGCGATCGGGAGTTGCGCGCCGATGATGGCGATGGTGGGCCACAGGCCAACCGACTTGTCCGACAGGTGCATCGAGCCGCCCAGACCCCGGACGCACCCCACGCTGCGTCCAACGATTTCCCCAAGCACGGGGACGGGGGGCATGCCCAGCGCCAGGGCCCAGCCGTGGCCGCGGTACGTGCAGACGACAGGATCGTCCGTTCGCGTCACGCTCGCGACGCCGACGCAGACGGCCTCCTGACCTTGACAGGTGTGGGTCGTTCCAGGGATGAGACCTTTGAGGAAGAGCCTCTGTACGCATTCCTCAAACACACGAATCTCGATCATGCGATCGAGGGCGTTGAGGGGATTGCCCGATTGGAGGAGTGACCGTCGCCGACGAGCATCATCAATTGTTGGCGGTCCGAGTTGTTCGAGGACTTTCATCTCAAAATTCCTCCCACCACGGCGCGAGCCTGCGTCCATCGGTGCACAACGCCTCGATCTGGTTTACCACCCACGTCTCCGACGGCAGATATCGCCGTTCGAGTTTTCCCGCGAATGGCACCGGCGCATCCGGACAACAGATACGCACCGGGGGCGCTTTGAGCGATGACCAGGCACGTTCGGTCACGTACGACACCACCTCGGTGCCCCAGCCGCCAGTAGAGGGATTCTCCTCAACCACGATCAGGCGTCCGGTGCGCCGCACCGACTCGAGGATGCTGGCGCGCCCCCTCTCCTAGTCTTGCCGGTACCGTTTGATGACACCCTGATCCAGCACGAGCCCCCACCCCGGCCCCTGCGGGACGCGGTACCGGCCGTCCTTGATCGGCGAGCGATTGGCGACCAGCTCGTAGAACAGCGGGTCACGTTCGCGGTGAAACACCTCCAGATACGTGCCGTGCGGGTACGCGGCCAGCAAGTGAGCGGACACCTGGGGCTCTTCATGGTGGGCCATCTGGACGTCGAAGCAGCTGGCGAGGGCCGCGACGCGGCGCCACTCTGTGGGTCCGCCACCCCAACTGGCGTCGAAGTTGCAGACGTCGATGGCGCCGTCCATCATCAGATCGCGGCACCCGTTGCGGTCGATCTCGCTCTGCCCGGCGCACACCGGCATGCCGCTGATCATGCGCACATCGCGCATGGCGCGACGATCGTTCACCCAGCGGCAAGGCTCCTCAAACCAGCGGATGTTGACATCGCTCACCAGCTCGGCGAACCGGAGCGCCTCTTGGGTGCTCCAGCCCTGGTTCGCATCCACCGCGATCACGAAAGCATCGCCTGTAGCGGCGCGCACCGCCCGGACGCGCGCGGCATCTTCTTCGGGTGACCGGCCACCGACTTTGAACTTGCAGCCGGCGAGGCCGTCTGCCTGAAAGGTCGCCATCTCCGCGCCGTAGTCCGTTGGCGTCTTCGCTGGATCGTAGTAGCCGCCAATCCCGATCACCGACAGTTCGTCTCGATACCCGCCCCACAGCCGGTACAGGGGGGCGTTCAACGCCTTGCCCACCGCGTCCCAAATGGCACTGTCGACGCAGGCGATGGCCTCGACGGTGAGCTTCCGGTCCCGCAGTTGATCGTACGTGGGGCGCTGCATGGCCTCCCAGCAGCCCTCGACGTTGAAGGCGTCCATGCCAACGACGAGAGGCGCGAGCTCGTCGCGAACGATCCTGGTGAGTTCGGCCTGATGCTCAAACTGGTCGCCGTTGTAGGCTTCTCCGATGATGCCGTCTTCCGTATGTACGCGGGTGATGACCGTGCATCGGTGGGTCATCTGATAGTAACTGCCCTTGTACACGCGTGGCAGAGGTAGTTTGAGGGGAATGGTCTCCACCGCGACGATCCTCACCGAATCACCTCCTGGCGGCTGTCAACATCATCCGCTATATTCGACACGTGGGTCGCAATGTCCGCGTGGCGCTTTTTGGCTTCGGGCAGGTTGGGCGCCGGATGGCGACGATATTGAGCCGGAGGGCCGGCGTGGAAGTGGTCGCCATCATCTCGCGTTCGCTGGCCGGGCAGCCCGCCCAGCGGCACGTTCCCGGACTTCCGGCCGATCTGGTCATCCACGGCGAAGCGGAGCGCGCCATTGCAGAGTCCCGACCGCACGTGGTGCTCCACGCCACCGCGCCGAGCCTGGCCGAGGTTCTGGATCAACTGCTGCTGGCCGTTCGAATGAACAGTCACGTGATCTCGTCCTGTGAAGAGCTTGCGTATCCCTGGGTCGTTCACCGGGACACCGCCGAGACGCTCGATCGCGAGGCCCGCCGCTTCGGGGTGAGCATCCTGGGGACAGGGGTCAATCCGGGGTTTGTCTTTGACGCCCTGGTTCTCGAGGCGCTCGGCTCTCGCTGGACTCCTACTGCCATCGTCGTCTCTCGCGTGAGCGACGCCTCGGGCTTCGGGCCCGCCGTCCGCCGGCGCCTCGGGCTTGGGCTGCCGCCGGCCGAATTCGAGAGGATGGTGGCGGCGGGGACCATGCCCGGACATGTGGGGTTCCGCGAGAGCATCGATATCGTGGCCGCTGCACTCGGCACACAGGTCGAATCCTTCGCGGAGTCGATGAAGCCCCTCGTGGCGGACCGAAACGAGTCCGGCGTGGTGGCCGGGATGACGGCGGGGTTCATCCAGCTCGCGAGCGGTACGTGCAGCGGGGGGCTGCGCTTCGACTTTCACCTTTCCCTTCACCTCTGGCCGAGAGCCATCGGTCTCGAGGTGATCGATGCCGTTGCCATCGAAGATGGGGGAAAGACGTTTGAGCTTCAGGTCCGACCGGCATCGGTGGGGCTGGACAGCGCGGCGGCTCAGCTCGTCAATGCGATCCCGCACATCCTGACGGCGGAGCCTGGTCTGCGGACGCGCCTGGACATGCGCGGGCCGGTCCCCTGGGTGACGTATCCGGCGGTCGTGGGTTGGAGGCGAACGCCGCCGCGCCCCTGATCAGGCCGCGGTGAACTGCGCTTCCCGGAGGGCCTCCCGGCCCTCCTTCACTTTCTGGAAGAACGCCGGCTCCTCTTTGACCGCGAGCCGCCGCGGGTGAGGCAGGTCGACGTCAATCACCCGCACGATGCTTGATCCGGTCTTGGCGAACGGCCCGCGGCTCATCACGACGACGCGGTCCGACAGAAAGACCGCTTCTTCAATCGAGTGCGTCACGAAGACGATCGTCAACTGCCGGTCTTCGAAGAGATGGATCAGTTCCAGGTTCATCCGGTCGCGTGTGATTTCGTCGAGGGCGCCAAACGGCTCGTCCATCAGCAGCACCTGGGGATCGAGGGTCAGCGCCCGCGCGATCGCCACACGCTGCTGCATCCCGCCGGAGAGCTTGTCCGGGTAGTAGTGGCCGAAGCCCTCGAGCTCGACGAGTTGCAGCACCCGGTGGCCGTGCTCGACGTAGCGATGCCGGCGCATCGGCCAGGCCCACCAGCGCGCGTCGCGCATGCGGAGCGGGAGCAGGACGTTCTCCTCGGCGGTCAGCCATTCGAAGAGCACCGGCTGCTGGAAGATCACACCGGATTGGCCGGCACGAACCGCGTCCCGCGGCAGGCGGCCGCACACTTCGATGCGGCCGTCGCTGATGTCCCGCAGGCCCGCGAGCATGAACAGCACGGTCGTCTTGCCGCATCCCGACGGCCCGATGATCGAGACGAACTGCCGCCGGCCAATGTCCAGGGAGAAGTTGCTGACGACGTCGAGAGCACCTTCACGGAGCCCTGGACGCGCGGGTCCGCGGCCGGCCTCGTACGTCTTGGAGACGCGGTCGAGCCGGATGATCGAGTCGGCCGGTGGAACCGTCGGCATCATTGCGCAGAGCGCGCGTGGCGCCGGGGAGAGGGGGCAGACGGTCTCCGCCCCCTCCGCCGCCACTGCTACGGGTTCACCTTGCTCGGGAACTTGGTCGAGAACGCGGCCTGCGTGTTCGGCATCGCCATGAACAGCTTGGCTTTCATCATGTCCTTGGCGACGCGGTCCCAGCCCGCCGCGTCCACATACCCGAAACCGTTCTTCTTCGACGAGTCGGTCACCATGATGGACGCGATCGCGCCCATGCCCTCGATCTCGTGGGCCTCGTTGCCTTTGAGGTTGCTGTTGACCTTGAGGAGGATCTGGACCGCCTCCTGACGGTTGGCGAGCGCGTATTTGTAGCCTTCGTAGCGCCCCGTCACGTAGGCGGCCACGACCTGTGGATACTTCTGGATAACGTCTTCAGTCGTGAACAGGACGTTCTCCGGCCAGTCGATCCCGAAGTCCGGGAAGGTGTAGACCCAGTATTTCTCCTTTGCCATCCGCTTGGCGATCAGGACCTCGTTGTAGGCCATCGCGTGGGCGTAAGAGTAGTCCTTCTTCAGCCACGACCCGATCGTCGCGGGGTCGCCCTGCTGGTTGACGATCTTGATCTTCTTCTCCCAGTCGGGGCCGATTGCGGCCTTGATCTGCTTGTCGTAGCCGATCCACGTGGCCACAGTGCCCTCGATATCCTGGGGGCCCTTGAGCTCCTTCCACGAGATCAGGCGCACCGCCGACTTCTGGAAGTCGTGCGCGACGACCACGAGCGGCAACTTCTGCTTCTCGCGGGCTTCCAGGATGTTGTAGGGGTAGTCGACGCCAAAGGCAATGCCGCCCTTCTTGGCCTCGGCCATGACGCGTTCGATCGGCGAGAGACCGGGCCCGCCGCCGACAACCTTCACATCGAGGTTCATCTTCTTGTAGAAGCCCTTCTCGACGGCGACGGGGTCACCCATCGACTCGTTGTGGATGAACCAGGCCTCGAAGATCGTGACCTTGTTCATACCCTGTGCCGACAGCGTCCCGGCGCTTGCCAGGACGAGAGCGAGCAGCGCCACGGCCAACCGTACTGCAGTTCGCATCGTTCGTGCCTCCTTCGAGATGTGCTTCGTGATGTGCTTTACGTCACGTCCGGCCCGGCAGGCCGTGTGCGCCGATCACACCTCCCCGCTGTCCTTCCGCATGCTCACGTGCCATGGGAGCATGCGGCGTTCCGCGACGGTCACCGCGCCCAGCAGCAGCCAGCCGATGGCGGTGCAGAGGACGGCGGCCAGGAACACCCTCGTAGTGTTGGCCACGTAGCGCGAGTCCAGGATCATGTAGCCGAGCCCCTCGGAGGCCCCGTACAACTCCCCCACGATCGCCCCGTTCACGGCCGCCATCACGCCGCCCTTGAGGCTGACAAAGATGATCGGCAGGGCGGAGGGGATCTTGAGCAAGAACATCCGCTGCCACCACGAGGCGTTGTAGATATCCATCAGTTGCTCGCGGATCACCTCGACGGACACGAACTCCTTGTGCGTCGCGTACAACACCGCGAAGAGCGTATAGAGCGCGGAGATGATGACCTTGCTGCGCAGCCCGAGCCCGAACCAGACGACCGCCAGCGAGGCGAGCGCCACGAATGGTGTGCTGTTCAGCGTGACGACGATGCGGAAGAGGAATTCTTCGAGCGGCTTCGGCATCCAGATGAAGGCCATGGCTCCCAGCAGGGCCGCTGCCGAGCCGATGATGAAGCCCAGCACGACTTCTTGCGTGGTGATCGACGCGTAGTTGAAGACCAGTTGCCAGTTCTCGGCGAGTTCCCTGGCGATCGACGATGGCGCAGGCAGCAGGTAGGGCTGGTCGTAGAACCACGAGCCCAGTTCCCATACCGCGATGACCACCACCGCGAAGATCGTCCACGAGCGTGCCTCGGGGCTCATCGCTGGAAGGTCACGAGCTCCGGCGGCCCGCCGGCCAGCACTTCCGACCGCGCCGGCGTGGTACGCGCCACCAGCCGGCCGTGCGAGATGACCGCAGTCCGCGCGGCCATCCGCCGGATGATATCGAACGGCGACGGCGCGTCGAACACCACCAGGTGCGCGGCCTTGCCTTCAGCTAAACCGTAATCGTCGAGGCCAAAACAGGCCGCGGCTCGGGTGGTGACCATCTCGAGCAGCGTGGTGATCTCCTCGTAACCCGACATGTGGCCGTAGTGCGCCATCACGAAGCACGCCTGGATCGGGTCGCCGATGCCCAGGGGGTACCAGGGATCCATGATCGAGTCGTGCCCGATCGCGACGTTGATCCCGCTGGCCAGCAGTTCCTTGACGCGTGTGAACCCGCGGCGGATCGGGTAGGTGTCGAAGCGGCCTTGCAAGACCGCGTTATCTAGAGGATTGGTGATGATGTGCACACCAGCCTGGCGCATCCAACGGATGAGACGATACGCGTACGCGTTGTTGTAGGAGTGCATCGCGGTCGTGTGGCTGGCCGTGACGCGGCCCTGCAGCCCCAGGCGGATCGTCTCGGCCGCCACCAGTTCGAGGAACCGGCTCTGCTCGTCGTCGGTCTCATCGCAGTGCAGGTCGGCCTGGCGGCCGTATTCTTTGGCCAGGCGCAGGGCGGTCTTGACATCGCGCTCGCCGTACTCGCGGGTCCATTCGTAGTGCGGGATCCCGCCGACCACGTCGGCACCCATCTCCATCGCCTTCACCATCAACGCCTCGCCGTCGGGGAACGAGTAGATCCCCTGCTGGGGGAAGGCGACGAGCTGGATCTCCACGGTCCCGCGCCAGGCCGCTCGCACCTCCAGGAGCGCCCGCAGCGCCGTCAGCGCGGGATCGCAGACGTCGACGTGCGTGCGGATGTGCGTGACCCCACAGGCCAGCATCCACGTAATGGCCTGGTTGGCCCGTCGAACGACGTCGTCGTGGGTCAGGCTCTTGATCCGCTCGCCCCAAATCTCGATGCCCTCGAAGAGCGAGCCGGTCTGGTTGTAGCGGGGCTGGCCGACGGTGAGCACCGCATCGAGATGGACGTGGGTCTCGATGAGGGAGGCGGTCACCAGCCCGCCGCTGGCGTCGATCTCCTGCGAGGCGGTTTCGGGGATCCGGGAGGCAATGCGGGCGATCCGGCCGGCGCGGACGGCAATGTCCACGAGCCCGTCTTGGCCTGTGACGGCCGCGCGTCTGATGATCAGGTCCATGGGATTTGGCAAGGAATTAGGCTTCGGACCGCAGTTTCCCTTCAGACGCGGCTCCCGGAGGAATTCGAACCGTCCATATCGAAACCACGCGAAAGCAAAGTAGGGAAGGGACGTGTGTCGTCCGCCCACGCCTTTCCTTTTTCTTCGCGCGGGCAGTCCTCCTTGAGGCAGGTTGCATACGGGTGCGAGCGATTGGTCTGATCGCCTGGTCCTCTTCGATCTGGGCGGAGCGCCTGGTACTGGCGGGATTGCTGTTCTCGATTTTTGCCATGGGACTGGGGACCGCCTGGGACATTCACTGGCATTCCGCGGTCGGACGCGATTCGTTCTGGATCCCACCGCACGTCCTCGTCTATTCGGGCGCGGCGACGGCCGGGGTCCTGGCCGTGGCGACGCTGTCCCGCGCGATTGCGGTCGGGGATGTCCATGGGACGCTGGCCAAGCTCAGATCCCAACTCTCGCTGGGATACGGGCCCGTGGGAATAGGCGCGCTGATCATCGCGATCGCCGCCGTGTTCGACGACATCTGGCATCGGACAGTCGGCGACCGCACCCTCTGGAGCCCGCCGCATGCTTTGGGTGTCATCGGGGCCATCACCGCGACTCTGGGGACGACTTACGCCCTGCTGTACGCGAGTCGGCGCGGGGTCCTACCCGAATCGGCGGCTCGGACGTTCGCGATGCTGCTCATGGCGGGCATCCTCGGCGCCGTGCACTTCGCACTCCTCGGTCCGGCGTTGATCGTTTCCACACCGGATGCGATGAGACTGGGCTATTTCTTGATCAAGACTCCCTATCTCGTCGCAGGACTGGCCAGTCTGACGCTTCCGGCGCTGTTGACATGTATCCGGCGCTTGCTCGGTCGACTTGACTTCGAGATGGTTGCGGTCGCAGCCGTCGGCATGTGGAGCGCTCAGGAGCTCTTCCACCTCGTGGCCACGCCGGTCGTCGCCGGTTGGTCCGGGTATGCGGTGAAATCCAACGTGTATCCCCAGCCGTTGTTCGCGCTCCTTGTCTTGGGCTCCATGTTGATCCCCGCGCTGGTGGTGAATCGCCTCAGGGGCGGCCGCCCGTGGATGATGGGCGCACTTCTGGCGGGGCTGTACGCGGCGGAGGTGATGGGATGGACCAGCATTCTCTGGGCGGGCACACGCACGGCATGGCATCCGATTGCTGCCGTCATCGCGGTTGGAGCACTCAGTGCGGTCTTTGGAGACCGGATCGGTCAGTGTATGAGCGCGGGATCTCTCGGCGTCGACTGATGATCAAATCTATAGGGCGAGGAGGGAAACGCACGTGGCGAAGATTCCCTATCTGTATGAGCACCTGACGTGGGAAGAGGTCAACGATGCGGTGCGGGCCGGGAAGTGCGCGCTCATCCCGGTGGCCACGATCGAGGATCACGGGCCGCATCTTCCGGTCGACACGGACATCGTCATCGTGTCCGCGATCTGCGAACGGGCGGCGCAGCTCGCACCGGATGAGGTCGTGCTCCTGCCATGCGTGCGCATCGGGTACAGCCCCCATCACATCGACTTTCCGGGGACCCTGACGATCCGTTGGACGACGTTCGTCGAGTACGTTCTGGATGTGACGCGCAGCCTGGCCCACCACGGTTTTCGCAAGATGCTGATCGTCAACGGCCATGGCAGCAATCGTCCCCTGATGGAGATGGCGGCTCGCCTGACAATCGTCGAGCGGCCCGATGTGCACTGCGCGTTCACGTCCTGGTGGGACCTGCAGGATGTGCGGACCGCCTTCAACGCCGTGCGCGAGAGTGAAGTGACGTCACACGCCTGTGAGGTCGAAACCTCCGTCTACCTGGCGGTCGACGAGACGCGCGTCAAGATGGACCGTGCCAAGCGTGATATGACGTACCAGATGTCGCCACACTTCTGGGGCGACCTGGTCGGTCGCAAACCCGATCCCTCATTCAAAAACTCTCTCTGGATGACGGAGTATTGGAGCATGGACACGCAGAACGGGGTGAAGGGTGATCCGACGAAGGCCACCAAAGAGAAAGGGCAGCGCGTCATCGAGGCGGGAGGCCGCGAACTCGTCGAGATCGTCCGCGAACTGAAGACGCGTCCGATTCGAACGCGTGCGCCGCATCAGGTCCAGACATCCACACCCCCGTGGATCGCGAAGACCTAGGCTTCACCTGGGGCGCGGCCGGCGGGCCCCACGGTGGCGCCTTCCGCCCGGTCGCGATGGGGCGGCGAGGGATGGTGGCCACGGGTCATCCGATGGCGACCGCCGCGGGTCTCCACATGCTCACGGACGGTGGCAACGCCACGGACGCCGCGATCGCGGCCGTAGCCGTACTGAGCGTCGTCGAGCCCTACGAGTCAGGGCTGGGCGGGGGCGGGTACCTGCTGTTCTACGAGGCGGCGACGGGCACGTTGCATTGTCTCGACTATGTCGGCCGTAGTCCTCGAGGGATGCGCCGCGAGCGCATCCGCCGGCAGGACGATCTCTACCACGGTCCCCTCGGGGCGCTGGTGCCCGCGGCGGCCGCGGGTTGGTTGACGGCCCTGGACCGGTTCGGGTCCGCCGACCGGACGCGCGTGTTCACCGACGCGGTGCGCTATGCGGATGAAGGATTTCCGCTGACGATCCGCAACGCGGGCGTGATCGGCGAGTGGGCGGGGTTACTGGTGGCCGATCCGCGCGTCGCACACGTCTTCCTGCCGCACGGACGCGCGCCGAGGGCGGGCGATCTGATCCGGCAGCCTGATCTCGCCAGGACGCTGCAAACGCTGGCCGATGGTGGCCAGGCGGCATTTTATCAGGGCCCTGTGGGGGCGGAAATCATCCGGTTCTGCGAAGCCAGCGGCGGTCTGCTCACGGCTGAAGACCTGGCCGCCTGTCGTGCCAGGTGGATTGAGCCGCTGCGGGGGACGTACCGTGGGCAGACGATCGCGTTACCCCCGCCGCCGTGCAGCGGCTTCCAGATCCTCGAGACGCTGCGCCTCGTTGAACGCGACGATCTGGTCGCCCTGGGACGGTTCTCGCCTGCATGTTTGCACCTCCTGATCGAGGCGATGAAACTCGCCATTGCCGATCGCATCGCCTACGCTGCCGCGGGCGATCCGCCCCTGACGGAATTGCTGTCTCCCGAATATGCCGCGTGGCAGCGACAGCGCATCGATGCCCGGTTGGCTGCAGAGGGTGAGGGCGAACGCTTCGCGCCCGGGCCCGGGAACGTGCGGACTGGCCTCGACCACTATCGAGAGCACCATACCACTCACCTCGATGTGGTGGATCGCGACGGCAATATCGCGTCGCTGACGCAGAGTGTCGGGGACTTCTTCGGCAGCGGTGTGATGGCGGGCACCACCGGCATCTTGCTCAACAACCTGGCGTACTGGTTCGATCTCGATCCCGACAGCCCCAATACCCTTGGGCCTGACAAACCCGTAGAGATGCCGATGGCGCCGTGCATCGTCTTCCGGGACGGCCGGCCGGTGCTGGCCGTCGGGACACCTGGAGGGCACGGGATCCTGCAGACAACCGTTCAGGTGCTTGTGAACATGCTGGATTTCGCGATGAACGTGCAGGCGGCGATCGAGGCCCCACGGTTCCGACTGATGGCGGGCCGCCGGGTGGCGCTGGAGTCAAGGATTCCGGCCCCGGCGCGCGAAGGCCTCACTAGGCTTGGGCACGAGGTCGAACTGGTCGGGGAGTGGGCGGCCGGTTCATTCTCGATCGGTCGGGCCCAGGCGATCTGGATCGATCCCGAGTCGGGGACGTATATGGGTGGAGCGGATCCGCGGACGGACGGCACGGCGCTCGGCTGGTAAGAGAGTCACTCGCGGCTCAGCCGCACACGGGAGGTGCAATGCGATGGCAGCGAGTCGGATGACGCGGAGGACGCTGCTCCGGCACATGGCTGCGGCCGGCGCCGGGGTGGCGATGGCGCCCCTTCTCACGCATGCCGGGAGACTGCCGGTGCTGGCCCAGCAACTCGGCGGGTTCCTGTATGCCGCGCAGGAAGTCGACCCGGTGAGCCTCGATCCCCACAATCGGGCGAACTTCTCGTCCTTCCAGGCGTTTGAGCACATTTACGAGAGCCTGGTCGCCTACGACAAGAACCTCAGCATCGTGCCGTCGCTGGCTCAATCGTGGAGCACTCCAGACCCCACCACGTATGTGTTCAGCCTGCGCCGTAACGTGCGGTTCCACGACGGCAGCGAACTGGTGGCCGACGACGTCAAGTACAGCCTGGACCGCGCGCTCGATCCTAAAACGGCGTCGCCGTGGGGAGGCATCCTCAAGCCTTTTGTGGATCGCATCGAGATTGTCGATCGCTCGACCGTGCGGCTCCGCCTGACCAAGCCCTACCCGCCGCTGCTGGGTTGGTTTGCGTACCGGCGCGGCTCGGGCATCGTGAAGGCGGGCTCGGCGGAGAAGATGAACCTCAACGTGCAGGCGATCGGGACGGGGCCTTTCGCGCTCAAGGAGTACCTGCCCGAGAGCCATCTCATCTTTACCAAGCACAAGGGATATTGGGACAGCAATCTGCCGTACATGGACGGCTTCATGATGAAGGTCCTGGTGCAGGAAGATACGCGGGTGGCCGGGCTGGTGACACGGTCGCTTGACTACGCCCTGTTGAGCCCGGAGGGGGCCGAGCGGCTCAAGGGGGTTGCCCATGTCAACGTCATGCGCAGCTTGCGCGCTTTCGTGACCATGCTCCGGACGCAGCCGAACCGAAAGCCGTGGAGCGATGTCCGTGTGCGTCAAGCGCTGGCCCTTGGGCTGGACCGCAAGGCGATCATCGAGAAGGCGGCCGGCGGCGCCGCCGTGCTGAGTGGCTTCATCCCGGCGGGGTACGGTGACTGGTATACGCCTGCCGACAAGCTCCCATGGCGCCACGATCCCGAGCGGGCAAAACGGCTGCTGGCCGAGGCCGGGTATCCGCAGGGGTTCAAGACGACGATCAAGGCCTCACCCCAGTATCCAGAATTCGTATCCTCAGCGGTCGTGATCGCCGATAGCCTCAAGCAGATCGGCATCGACGCCCAGATCGTCCAGATGGAGTGGGGACAGTTCGTCCGCGAGACCGGTGTGGCGGGCGGAAACAACTACGACCTGGCCATCACCGCCTTCGTGTTCAGACACGATCCCGATGGGTACTTCCGCTTCTACTATCACAGTAAGGATCCCAACAATCCCGGGTACTTGAACCCAAAGGTCGATGACCTGATGGACAAAGCCGTCACCACCACCGACCGGAGGGAGCGGAAGCGCCTCTACACCGAGATGGAGCGCATCCTTTTTGACGAAGTGCCATACATTCCGCTGTACACGAGCCACAAGGTCGAGGCGGTGCGGAATCGCGTGAAGGGATATGTGCCGATGTTCAGCGACTCCCGCGAATTCTTCAAGGAAACCTGGATCGAGCGCGGGTAGAGCACCTCGTGTTGAGACCCCGGGCGGGCCCGACCCGTCCGGGGTCTGATGTCTCCCGTCGAGGCCAAGAGCATGCAAAAGTGGCTGGAGTGCATGACCTGCCGCGCGCAGTATCCGGTGGGGCCCCTGACCAATGGCTGCGCGTGTGGCGGGCCTCTCCAGATGCGGTACGACCTGGCGGCGCTCGACCCCGGCCTGGTGAGGGGGTGGCTCGCCGCGCGCGGTGAGTCGCTCTGGCAGTACGCTGCGCTGCTCCCGCTCTCGGAGTCGCATCGCCCCGTGACGATGGGTGAGGGGCAGACGCCTCTCTTGCCGTGTGAGACGCTGCGCCGACGGTACGGCCACGCCGGCGTCTTCCTCAAGAACGAGGCCCAGAATCCCACCTGGTCACACAAGGATCGGTACCACACGACCGCCGTCTCGATGGCGAAGGCGCTGGGATTTTCACGGGTCGTGACGGCCTCGACGGGCAACCACGGTATCTCGGCCGCGGCCTATGCCGGGCGCGGCGGTCTGCAGTGTCTGGTCTTCTTTGCGGCCGAGGCCTCTCCGGTCATGTGGCAGCTTGCCGGACTCTACGGTGCCCGGGCCGTCGTGACCAGTTTCGATGGACGTGGTCTCCTGGTCCAGGAGGTCGCGCAGCACCCAGGGTGGTATCCGGCCAGTGCCTTTGGCGCCTCTGGGGCGAGCGATCCCTTTGGCATCGAGGGCTACAAGACGATTGCCTTCGAACTGCTGCGACAGCTCGGCGGTGCACCCGACGCGGTCCTGATCCCTGTGGGCTCCGGCAACTTGCTGTATGGCATCTGGAAAGGTTTTCAAGAGGCGAAGGGCGCCGGCATGACCACGTCGCTGCCGCGGATCATCGCCTGTCAGGCCGCCGGTGCCAACGCGCTCGACATCTCCCTGCGGGAAAACCGGGACGACGTCCCGGTGCTGCCTGACGCGTATTCCGTGGCGACGTCGACACGCGAGAAGACCGCCGGCGTATACGCGTTGAGGGCTGTGCGCGAATCCGGGGGCCGCGCCGTCGTCGTGGACGACGCCGAGATCCTTGCCGCGGTCCGCCTGCTTGGCCAGGAGGGTCTGTGCGCCGAGACGGCATCCGCGATCCCTGTGGCCTGCGCGTCGCAGCTGCTCGAGCAGGGCGCCGTGGCCCGGGAAGAGCGCATCGTCTGCATCGTGACGTCGACAAGCGTCAAGTGGCCGGAGCTGCTTCCGGAAATGTCGCAGCCGCCGCAGCGCATGCTGGCGGGTGCCGGGGGCATCGAACGCCTGCTGGGATCCCCATGATGGGAGAGGTCATCCCGCTTCCAGCATTTAGCCTGGAGGCGCAGCCGCCGGGCGCGATGCGGCGCACGGTCATGGCGATCCAGGATCCGCCTGCGGCACTCCCGCTCGTGGCGATCAAGGGAGCGTCTCCTGGTCCCGTCTTCATGGTGGCGGCCGGTGTCCACGGCGATGAGTACGAAGGACCGCAGGCGATCTGGCGAGTCGCGCAGGATCTCCAGCCGTCGTCGCTGCGGGGCACCTTGCTCATGCTTCCCATCTGCAATCCCTGGGCATACGCTGCCGGTCTTCGCACGACCCCGGAATCGATTGACGGACTCAACCTGGCGCGGGTGTTTCCCGGCGACGCCGCGGGGTCTCCCACCCTGCGCCTCGCGAACGCCTTGCTCGAGTTTGTGATGCGCGTGAAGCCGGCGTTGTTCCTGGATCTCCACAGCGGCGGGGCGCGGTATCGGTTTCTCCCCATGGTGGGATATCGTCGCGGGCTCGGCGACCACGAGCGCGCGCAGGCGGCCAGCCGCGCGTTTGGGCTGCCCAACCTGTGGGAACTCGACGATCACCCGGGGACATTCAATTCCGAGACGGCGCGTCGAGGGCTCCTCACCATTGGGGTGGAAATGACGGGTATTGGCGGCTGCCTGGACGAGGACGTCGAGGCCAACGGCAATGGGATCCTCAATCTCCTGCGCTGGCTGAGCATGCTTGGGGACCGGCCGGCGGTCGAGGTGCAGGGATCCTTCCGGCGGATGACCAACCTTTTTGCGCCCGCCGAAGGTCTCGCCGTACTGCTGCGTGACGTCGGGCAGCCGGTCGAGGCCGGCGAGCCGATAGCCCGCGTGGTGTCGCCGTTCGGCGACAGCCTTGGCGAGGTCGCCGCCCCGCACCGGGGTCAGGTCTGGGTCACCCGGCACCTGAGAAAAATCAGCCAGGGCGAGATGATCTGCGCGATCGCCAATGCGCGCTGATCCATTCGGCGAGGCTCAACGCATTCCCGATGTGGCCGCGCAGCAGTTTTTCACAGACCGCGAAGACGCGATCACCACGTTTCGATCGGCGCTGGCGGTGCCGGCCGGCCAGTCGATGCGGGCGTTGGTCTTCTACGGCGTCGGCGGCGTCGGCAAGACGTCGCTCCTGCACCGGCTTCGCGAGGCGCTTCCGGACAAGTTCCCGCGCGCCCTGGTCGATCTACAGAGCATCAGTGACAAGACCCGCGCGTACCGCGAAGTCCTGC
>JBGPNN010000063.1:0-15335 GCA_041487495.1 bacterium | reverse complement strand
GTGGAGAGGGCGCTGGCAGGCCCGTCCGGGGAGGGCGGAGCTACGGAGAACGGTATCGGAAAGGATCTGACCGGTCGGCGGACGCTCAGCTCGCACGTCCCCATTGCGTTCCTCCATTGGACGGTCTTTGCCGAGCAGCCACTGGGCGAGGCGTTCGAGTCCCTCTATGCCGTCATCTACCGCACCCTGGGCCTCCTGCTCGCGGGCCTGGTAGTCTCGGTCGTCGCCAGCCTGGTGCTCGCCCAGCGCATGGTGCGTCCGGTCCGTGCACTGCAGTCCGGAGCGGAGCGCATCGCATCTGGGACCCTGGACTATCGTGTCGACATCAGGACAGGTGATGAACTGGAAGCCCTGGCCGATCAGTTCAACAGCATGGCGAACCAGCTCCAGGAGTCGTACGCTCAGTTGGAGCAGCGAGTCGTCGAGCGGACGCGAGAGTTAAGTGAGGCGCTGGAGCAACAAACCGCCACCAGCGAAGTCCTCAAGTTGATCAGCCGATCAACATTTGCCCTTCAACCGGTTCTGGAAACGCTCATCGAAAACGCCACGAGGCTCTGCGCCGCCGACCAGGGATTCATCTACAGGTTGGATGGAGAATCGTATCGTTTAGGGGCGGCGTACGGCGCCACGCCTCAGTATACGGAATTCATTGAGCGAAACCCCCTTCGCCCGGGACGAGGGACTCTCGTTGGGCGGGCTGTACTTGAGCGGCGGACAGTTCATTCACCTGACGTTCTCTCTGACCCAGAATACCAATGGGCCGAGGCTCAGAAGCTGGGGAACTTTCGAACAGTGTTGGGAGTCCCTATGCTGCGGGAAGGCCTCCCCATTGGGGTGATGGCCATCTTGCGCGAAGAAGTCAACCCATTCACCGACAAGCAGATCGAGCTGGTCACGACCTTCGCCGATCAGGCGGTCATCGCGATCGAGAACGTGCGTCTGTTCAACGAGATTCAGGAGAAGAGCCGCCAGCTCGAGCTTGCCAGCCAGCACAAATCGCAGTTTCTAGCCAACATGAGCCACGAACTCCGGACCCCGCTCAACGCAATCCTCGGATACACGGAACTGATCCAGGACCATATCTACGGCGAGGTGCCTGAGAAGATCCGCGAGGTCCTCGACCGCGTCCAGCACGGCGGTCGCCACCTGCTCGGCCTCATCAACGACGTCCTCGATCTGTCCAAGATTGAGGCGGGCCAGCTCACCCTCGCCTTATCTGACTACTCCCTGAATGACGTCGTTCAGACGGTCGTGACTGCGACGGAGTCGCTGGCGGCGGAAAAGCGCCTGGCCCTCAAGCCCTCCGTACCCACGGACCTGCCGGCCGGTCGGGGCGATGAACGCCGGCTCGCGCAAGTCCTGATGAATTTGGTTGGGAATGCGCTCAAGTTCACCGAGGTCGGCGAGGTCCGGATCGAGGCGACGGCCTCCAACGGCCGGTTTCGCGTCTCAGTTACCGACACCGGGCCGGGTATCGCGGAGGCCGATCAGGCCAGAATCTTTGAAGAGTTCCAACAGGTGGACAGCTCCATCACCCGGGAAAAAGGCGGCACCGGCCTGGGTCTGGCCATCGCCAGGCGGATCGTCGAGCTGCACGGGGGACACATTGGGGTTGAGTCGAGCCCGAAGAAAGGGTCGACCTTCTGGTTCACTGTACCGGTGCGGGTCGACCGGCAGACGGAGGCGTCATGAGCAAACGGATCCTGATCATCGAGGACCAGGACGACAATCGGCGTATCCTGCGCGACCTGCTGACCGCCGCGGGGTACGAGTTGATCGAAGCGGAGACGGGCGAGGATGGCGTGGCGCTGGCTGAAAGCCAACGCCCCGATCTGATTCTCATGGATATCCAGCTCCCAGGGCTTGACGGATATGAAGCGACCCGCCGGATCAAAGCCAATCCCGCATTGCGGCCGATCCCAATCATCGCGGTCACGTCATATGCGCTGAGTGGAGACGACGACAAGGCGCGGGAAGCCGGCTGCGACGCCTACGTCACGAAACCGTTCAGCCCGCGCGCGCTGCTGGCGAAAGTCCGTGAGTTTGTGCCGTGAGATCTCCGCCCTGGATCCTCATAGCCGACGACAACCCGACGAACGTTGACATCCTCCAGACCCGCCTGGCGGCGCACGGGTACCGTATTCTGACGGCGGCCGACGGGGAACAGGCGCTGACGATCGCCCGGGAGCTGCAGCCCGACCTGATCCTCCTGGACATCATGATGCCAAAGATGAACGGCCTCGAGGTCTGCCGGAGCCTCAGGACCGACACCGCCTTCCCATTTGTGCCCATCATTATGGTGACCGCAAAGGCAGGTTCCGGGGATGTCGTGGCGGGTCTAGAGGCCGGGGCGGATGAGTATCTGACCAAGCCCGTGGATCAGGCGGCGCTGGTGGCCCGGGTCAAGTCGATGCTGCGGATCAAGAGCCTCCAAGACACGGTGCAAGAGCAGGCGGCACAGTTGGCTGAGTGGAATCGGACGCTCGAACGGCGAGTTGCCGACCAACTCGCGCAGATCGAGCGGGTCAGCCGCTTGAAGCGATTCCTGTCACCTCACTTCGCGGATCTCATCATTTCTTCGGGAGATGAGGCGCTGCTCCAAAGTCACCGCCGGGAGATCACAGTCGTGTTCTGTGACCTCCGGGGATTCACGACCTTCTCCGAGACCGCGGAACCCGAGGAAGTCATGGGCGTCCTCCATGAGTATCACCACGCGATCGGCGAGCTCATCTACGAGTTCGAAGGCACCCTTGATCAGTTCGCGGGCGATGGAGTCATGATTTTCTTCAACGATCCGCTGCCGTGCGCCGATCCGGTCCCCCGGGCCGTGCGCATGGCGGTGGCGATGCGCCGGCGCGTAGCCGATCTCTCACAGGGCTGGCGGAAGCGAGGCTACCACCTCGACCTCGGCGTCGGGATCGCCCAGGGCTATGCGACGATGGGGACGATTGGGTTCGAAGGGGGACGGCGCGACTATGGCGCGATCGGCATGGTCACCAACCTGGCATCACGCCTCTGCGACGAGGCCGCGGCCGGGCAGATTCTCGTCAGCCAGCGCGTCCATGCCGCGGCGGAAGACCTCGTGCAGGCCGAGCACTTCGGCGATCTGACGTTGAAGGGCTTTTCCCGGCCGGTGCCAGCCTACAATGTCGTCGCGCTGAAGGCGGAGCCGGTTTAAGGGCACATCGATCGCATGGCCTGGTTGGTCATGGCGATCTGGGATCCACCGCCCGTTCGGGGCTGCCCCGTGTCCTCGCCGCCGTAGATGATGCCGACGACGGCAGTGTCATCGACGAACACCGGCGAACCGCTCGATCCCTGGAGAACGAAACCCGCCTCCATCTCAAGAAGCATGTTCTGGTTCTCAATATACATTTCTGCAACGCGGCCGATGGCCGTGTACATGACCGGGGGCCAGCCGCGGGACGCCGCCGGGAACCCCGCGATGCGGACCCGCATCCCCTGCGACGGTGTGCGCGGCGAGATCGTCAGGGCCGGCGGGAGCGCCGGCGTCCCCGAGACCTTCAGCCGGGCAATGTCATATGGCACCGCCCGGTTGGCATCTGACATCGGACGCCAGGCGGGATGGATGCAGTCGATCGTCACCGGTATCCACGAATCGGGCGAGAGCGTGGCATTCGGGCCCGCAAGGTACCAGTCCTTGAACCCCGCCGGAATCGACGGCGACTTGACGACGTGCGCGTTCGTGTAGAAGATGCCGTTGCCCACATGGAAGGCGGTTCCCCGCCGGTAGAACGTGCTGGTGTCGGGATTGAGGATGAGCGCCTGCAACACCGCGCTCGTGGGCGCCGTCTGGGCCAGGAGAGGGGTCAACCCCGCCGCCGGCAGGACCACAACTAACAGAACCACCGCAGCGAATGCCGCCCGCATGCCCACCACGCTGTCTTGGGGATTGCGACGGGCGCGCTGGAAATCCTGCCGCGCGGGACGGTGGAGGGTGAACCGTCGCGTGCCCCGAAAGCATCCACACATCCTAAGAGGAGGGACACGGTGCGGATTTATCTCTCAGTGGACATGGAAGGGATCACCGGCGTTGCGGTGGGCAAGCACGTGCGGCCCGGCGAGAAAGAGTACGATCGGTTCCGGAAGCTGATGACACAGGACGCCAACGCCGCGATCGAAGGCGCGCTGGCCGGCGGCGCCACGGACATCGTCGTCAGCGACGGCCACGGGCCGATGACGAACGTGCTGATCGAGGAACTGCACCCCTCCGCGCGGCTGATGAGCGGCAGCAACAAGATCCTCGGCCAGATGGAAGGCATCGACAAGGGGTTCGGCGCCGCGTTTTTCGTTGGCTACCACCAGCGCGAGGGCGGCGGCGATGGCATACTCAACCATACGCTGCTCGGCCGGATCGTCTATGAGGTTCGGGTAAACGGTGATGCGGTAGACGAAGCCGCCATCAACGCCGGTCTGGCAGGGGCGTTCAACGTCCCGGTGGCCCTGGTGACCGGTGATTCCGCCGTGTGCGCCGACGCGCAGAATCGTCTGCCCAGCGTGACCGTGGCGCCGGTGAAGGAGGCGCTCGACCGTGTGCTCGGGCTCAGCCTGACACCTGAACGGGCCCACGCGCTGATCCGTGACCGGGCCAAAGCCGCGATCGAGGCGGTGCGTGCCGGACGGGTGCAGCCGTACCGCGTGAAAACGCCCGTGACCTTTGAAGTGGACTTCAAGCGGACCACGTGCGCGCACATGAACACGCTCTTTCCCGGCATCGAGCGCCGTGGGCCGCGCACGATCGCCGTGACGGACAGTGACTACGTGCGCGCGTTCAAACTCTTCTGGGGGAGCCTGATCGTCGGGATGGCGGTGGAGGAGGGACTGCTCTAACTGGGTCCCCATTTCCGGCGGAACTGGGCCGACGCGCCGCGGCGGATCGACCGGCCGTGGCCGAAACAGGCCACCTCGAAGTTCAATCTGGCGATTTTCGCCAGGCTGCGCTTCCCCATCTCGAGGTCCTCGTAGCCGACGCTCAGACCCAACCCCATCACATTGGCGGCGGCGTCGGCGGCGAAGAGGACGCCGCCGTGCTTCGGCCAGAGGAAGACAAGCTGCCCCGCGCAGTGGCCGGGGACATGAATGGCTCGGATCCCGCCCGCGGCCGGCAAATCTTCGCCGTCCTGTACGTCATGATCGATCTCTGCCGGTTCGATCCCCACAGGACCGCGGGGGACGAATATCCGGAACAGGACCCTATTGAGCAGACCGGGCGCCGGGTTGAACGATCGCATGGCCCTGCCGGTCCGCACAAGGGCGGCGTCAGCCCTGTGCATGTAGGCCGGTGCACCGGTGGCCTGCTTGAGTTTCGCCAGGCTTCCGGCGTGGTCGCGATGGCAGTGCGTCACGAGGATATGGC
Source organism: bacterium (assembly GCA_041487495.1). Taxonomy (GTDB): domain Bacteria; phylum Sysuimicrobiota; class Sysuimicrobiia; order Sysuimicrobiales; family Humicultoraceae; genus JBGPNN01. The sequence continues at coordinate 9,958 of JBGPNN010000063.1, read as the reverse complement.
GGATACCCGCGCGCCATCGGCCGAGGCTCCGCGCGGCCTCTAGAATCCGTTCAGCGCTACCGGGGATGCCCGTATCGATCAGGGTCAGATGATCGGTCTCGATCACGAAGACGTTGACGAATCCCAGGGGAATCGCGAAGACACCTGGCACGACTTGCCTGAGAGCCACGGCATCACGCCTCGATGGTGTGACGTCTCGCGGTCGGTAGTTCTGCGGCGGGCCAGTGTGAACCCTCCAGAATGGGATCGCCGACCGTAAGGACTTCGCAACCAGGCCATGGTATAAGGTCTGCAGGATGGCGTCCCCTCACATCTTGGTCGTGGACGACGAACCCAGCATTCGGGAGGTCGTGGCCCTCTATCTCCAGCGAGAAGGGTTCTCGGTCGACGCCGCCTCGGACGGCCCGAGCGCCCTGGCGCGGGCCAGCGCCCGGCGGCCGGACCTGGTCGTCTTGGACCTGATGCTGCCGGCCCTCGACGGCTTCGAGGTATGCCGCCGGCTGCGCGAGGCCGGCCCCGTGCCGGTCATCATGCTCACGGCCAAGGGCGCGGAAGCCGACCGGGTCTCCGGTCTGGAGACGGGCGCCGATGACTACGTCGTCAAGCCGTTTAGCCCGCGCGAACTGGTCGCCCGCGTCAGAGCCGTGCTGCGGCGGGTGAACCAGGTGACGCCGGCGACTGATCCCAGCGCCGGGCCGCTGGAGTTCTCCGATCTGCGGATCGACCCGCGATCCCGCGCGGTCACCGCGCGCGGTGGGGCGATCGCCCTCACCGTCAGGGAATTCGACCTTCTGTGGTTCCTGGCCAGTCATCCCAGTCAGGTGTTCACCCGCAGCCAGTTGTTGGACCGCGTGTGGGGAGTGGACTTCTTCGGCGACGCCAGCAACGTGACGGTGCACGTGCGGCGATTGCGCGAGAAGATCGAGCGCGACCCCGCCCAGCCACGGTTCATCGCGACGGTGTGGGGCGTGGGCTACAAGTTCGAGGCGTCGTAGCCGATGCGCTCACCCTGGTTTGGCCCCGTCTCGAGCCTGGCCGCGGCGTTCGCCCTCGTCCTGGTCCTGGCGCTGCTCGTCATCGGCATCCCCATGGGCGACCTGGCCGCGATTGCACGGTTTCTCCTCTTGTCCAGCGTGCCATCCGTGGTGGTCGGCTACGCGTTTTTCTACGTGGTGCGGCGGCGCCTGCGGAGCTTGAGCCAGCAGGTCGCCCTCGCGTATGGCCTTGGGCTCGCGATTGCCCTCGTCAATATCCTGATCACCGCCAGGCTCATGTTTCTCTCGGCGCACGACCTGACGCTGCTCGGGTTGCTGCTCGCATTCTCCGGGGCGTTATCCGTGGTGTTTGGGCTTACGCTCGCCGCCAGCGTGGGGCGGAACATCACGCGGCTGGCGGAGGGCGCCGGGAAACTGGCCGAGGGCAACCTGCGCGCCCGGGTTCAGGTCGATGTTGGCGGCGAGGTGGCCGGTCTGGCCGACGCCTTCAACCGCATGGCCGTCCGCTTGGAGGAGGCCTTCGCCCGCGAGCGGCAGCTCGACGCCACGCGTCGTGACCTCATCGCCGCCGTCTCGCATGACCTGCGTACGCCGCTGGCGTCGATGCGCGCCATCGTTGAGGCGCTTGCCGACGGGATCGTCGCGGACCAGACGACCGTGGAGCGGTATCTCCACACGCTGCGGGGCCAGATCCAAAACCTGAGCGGTCTGATCGACGATTTGTTCGAACTCTCCCAGGTGGAACGGCCGGACGACGCCTTGGACCTCGAAGATGCGTCGCTGCGTGATTTGATCTCGGACACCCTCGAATCGCTGGGCGCCCAGGCGCAGCAGAAAGGCGTGAGCCTCGCGGGGCACGTCGAGCCCACAGTGGATCCGATCCGCATCAACTCACAGAAGATCCAGCGGGTGCTGGGCAACCTGCTTCAGAACGCGATTCGCCATACACCGGGCGGGGGGACTGTGATAATCACCGCCGGGCCGGTTGTGGGCGGCGTCCAGGTGGATGTGGCGGACACGGGCGAAGGCATGCCCGCGGAAGAGATCCCGCGGGTCTTCGAGTGGTTCTATCGTGGAGAGCAATCGCGCTCGCGAACGTTCGGCGGCGCAGGCTTGGGGCTGGCCATCGCCAGAAATATCGTCGAGGCGCACGGGGGGCGCATCTGGGTGGAGAGCGCTCCGGGACACGGGAGCACGTTTCACTTCGTCATTCCCCGGCAGGGCTAGTCCGGCGGGCGTGTGGAAAAGAGCGGGGGGCGCGTGCGCCAGGCACTCGCCCCCCGTGTTTCTAACCGATGTGAGCGATTACGGGAAGATGTCCTGCCCCGGAACGCTCCGCAACTGGTCTTCCCACGACGGCTGTTTCTCATCGCCGGTGGACTGCGCATACGCTTTGATCATGGGCACGAGGAGTACAAGACCCCCGACCAACGCGACAACCAGACCCAACTTGGCCAATCTCCCCATCATATTGTGTTCTCCTCCCCATCGAATAGTAGTCGATATGTATTTAAGCCCGGGCCGGGGAGTTTCTAGACGTCCTGGGGCCGCTAGTTCTTCGGTTTGAACAGATCGAGCAGGTTTGTCGACGGAGGCTTGCCCTGCCCCTGGACCGGCTGCGGTGTCCCTGCCAGCGAGAACTTGGGGTCATCCACCGTGCCCTTGAGGGAAAACGGGATCCGCACGCCGAGCCCGCTCGCGGTCCCCTGCGCCGCGTTGCCGAGGAGCTGACCGACCCATGCACTTCCCTGCGACGTCGTGACACGTTTCAGCACGCCCGTGCCCGCATAGTCCAGTGTTCGATTGAAGCCGGCGCTCCCTCGTGCCGTCCCTTCCATGGTGTCCGCTTCCAGTCGCAGGGCGTCACTGTATGCGCGCTGATTCGCGATCCGCAGATCGCCACCAAAGTAGGTGAACCTGGTGTCCCCGGCCGGGACGTTCAACTGCAGAGTCTTCGTGATTTGCGCCAGACTGCTCTGCAGATCCAGTCCCTGGAACACCCCGTTGCGTATGGCGAACGTCCCCCCGCCCGTAAGCGCCACCTTGGGATCACGACCGAACGCGGTCACCCCTCGGACGTCGGCTTCCAGCGTGCCGGTGATCCGCCGTGCACCCGGCGCGGCGGTTTTCACGATCCGCCCAAGGTCGACCCCTCGGACCTGCGCAGTGGCAAAGGCGGGCATGCTTGGGGCGTCGTAGTTGAGCGCGGCTTTGCCCCTGACGGTCCCGCCATAGACGGCGAGGCTGTAGGAATCGAGCTCGATCGTATTGGTGTACACGCTCACCTGACCGACGAACCGGTCCGCCGCAAAGGGCGCAAACGCGATCCGCTCGACCTTGACCGCTCCGCGGGCCAGCAGATCATGCGGCGCCGGTGCCTCCGGGCCTCCACCTGGAGTGCTGACGGTCATCTTGTCCAGCGCCGCGATGTCGAGTTCGGGGATCGTGACCGAGAACTTGACGGCGAGGGGAGCCAAACTGGCGACAGTGACGCTTCCCTCCCCGCGCATCTTTTCGAGCACCATGCTGAGCGAACCACGCCCCGTTCCGCCTTTGACGAGAAACTCCCCTTTTTGCACCTGCAGCGGTTTGGAGAGTGCCGGTGTTGAGAACCTCACGCCGTTCAGGTCTGAGGTCAGCGTCAATTGCTTCAGCCAGTTCTGGGCATTGGGATGGATATCCGTGATCCTGGCGCTCAGCCCGGTGACGGTGAACGACGGCCGCGCCTGCCGGCGCCGCGCATCGTAGGTGCTGTAGACGACCTCGACATTCTTGATCGTCACCGCACCGATGCGGTCGAGGACGAGGAACCCAGTGCTCTCCGGTGGGCCCTGCGGCGTCCGGAGATCATAGTTGGTCTTGCCGCCTGGCTCGCGGAGCAGTGTGAGACGCACCCCGTTGACGGCGATGGACGTGACGTCCAGCCGCCGCGAGAGCAGCGCGCGTGTCTCCACGCCGATGTCAATGGACCGCACCGTCACCGTATCGCCCGGCGGAAGACCCGCGGGATTCTTCACCCGGACGTTGACGGCCCGGACGCTGACCGCCGGGAACAGATGGAGCCGCAGCGCCCCGATCTCCACCTGGCGTCCGGTGGCGTTTTCGATGAGGCGCGCGAGCAACGGCCGGAAGCGGTCGACGGGCACGAGGAAGGGGATGAGCGCGGCAACGATGAGCCCAAGCAGCAGGAGACCGCCACCGATGCGGAACCACCGTGACCGGTACCAGGGTCTGACCATCCGAGCGTCCCCTCAGTCTAAGTCCTATTCGACATGAGAGGTGGGCATACCCAGGGTGACATGTATGACCTCGAAACGTGGGTCGTCCACACCCTCTGGGCCCTGTACGATGCCGGCGCAACGCCTGACTCGGGAGTGACCGCCGCAGACATCGGGAAGCGAAGCGGTCTGCCGCTCCCGTACGTCGTCAAAGCCTGCGGGTACCTGCTCGCCGAAGCCCACGTGCGGGTGATCAGCAGAGACGGGCCGGGCCCAATCTACTCGCTGACCCCGGGTGGCGCAGCGCTCGCCAAGCGCTTGTGCGGCGCCCCACTACCCGCCGAAGACGACACCCAGGCGATCGAGGAACTCCTGTTCAGACTGTCCGGCCGGCTAACCTTCTGAGCAGTGCCCGCGTCCGGGCGGCGGACGCCGCCGCGTCAGGTCCCGTGGGCGTCACCGCGGCGATAAAGTCCGTTGCGCCCGCCGTCGCAAGGCTTCGTATCTGTGATTCAACACCGGCTTCATCCCCAATGATCGCCACGTCCTCGGGTCCCGCCGCGCCGCCGATGTCCAGCATCCGGCGATAGTTGACGAGCTCACCGTAGCGCTTGAACCGCTCGCCAATTGTCCGGCGGGCAGCCGCGCGATCGTCTGTGACCGTCACGGGCAGCGCCACGCAGACACGCGGGGCGGGCCGGCCGGCCTTCTCGGCCGCCCGGCGGATGTGCGGCATGATGTGTGTCTCGAGCGCGACCTTGCCCACCATCCACGTCAGGGTCCCGCCAGCGACCGCCCCGGCCATCTGAAGCATCTTCGGGGCCAACGCGGCCAGGATCACGCTGGGTGCGGGGACGCCGGGAAAGTCGAGCGACGCCGCCGTCCTGTGCACCTCGCCTTTGAAGGAGACAGACTTCTTCTCGAGCAGGGGGAGGAGCACCGCGAGATATTCACGCATGTAGCGCGCGGGACGATCGTACGACAGACCCCACGCCGTAACGGTCTCCGGGTGCGCCAGGCCGATCCCAAGGGCGAGCCGGCCCCTGGTGGCCGCCTGTGTGGTGAGCGCCTGCTGTGCCATCACCAGCGGATGGTGCGTGTAGATGGGCACGACGCCGGTCATCATCTCGATCCGGTTCGTGCGCGGCCCGGCCAGCGCGATGAGGGTCAGGGCATCCCAGCCTCGGATGTGGGGGATCCATGCGGAATCGAAACCGTCGCGCTCCGCCGCGTCGATCTCTTGCAGTTGGCCCTCGAGCCCCGCGGATTGGCCCACAGTACCGCCGATACCGATTCCGATGCGCATGCTCGTATGATATCAGTTGCAAGAACGAAACGCCCGCCCGCAGGAAATCGCCATCCCTTCTCAAACCCTCTAAGTGATGTTCGTTCTCCGCCGTTTGCTGACCGGCCGCGATGAACCGATGCCGATCCTCGAGCACCTGGAGGATCTCCGCCGCCGCATCATTTTTGCGGTGCTGGGGGTATTTGCGACATTCTCTGTGGGGCTCTGGCAGCACGATCGCTTGTTGCATTGGCTGCTCCGGCCGGCCGGGCTCACCAACCTCGTCGCGCTCACCGTGCTCGAACCGCTTCTCGTGAAGTTCAAGCTGGCGATGGTGTTGGGGGTGGTCGCGGCGTTTCCGTGGCTGCTGCTGCAAGCACTCCTGTTCGTGGGACCGGCGCTCTCCGAGCGCGAATCCCGGTACGTCCTGCCGATCACCGGGGCGTCGCTCGTCCTGGCCGTGCTCGGCGTGCTGTTTGGGTACTACTTCATCATGCCAATCTCGACGAAGTGGCTGATCGAACAGGTCGGCACCGTGATGACCCTGCAGATCACCGCCCTCTCGTACGTCTCCTACGCCGTGTGGTTCCTTGCCGCGGCGGCGATCACGTTTCAGACGCCGCTCGTCGTGCTGGCGCTGGTCGGCATGGGCGTGATCTCGTCGGCCCGGCTCCGGCACGAATGGCGGTATGTCTACGCGGCGATCACCATCCTGGCAGCGGTGATCACCCCAGACTGGAGCCCCGTATCGATGCTCCTCGTCGCCGCGGCAATGGTGGCGCTGTATGAACTGAGCCTGCTGATGGTCCGCGCGATCCTGCCGGGGCGATAACCGGCCGCGAGTAGGGTGTCCGGCTCAGACTCGGAGTCGGGGGTCCAGGAAGTCCCGCACGGCATCGCCCAGGAGGTTGCTGGCAAACACCACGAGGCTGATCGCCAAGCCCGGGAAAATCACAACCCAGGGGGCGCGCTGGGCGAATTCAGCGGCCGAGATCGAGAGCATCCGACCCCAGGACGGGAATGGCTCCGGGACACCGAGTCCGAGGAAGCTCAAGGCGGCCTCCACGAGAATCGCGCTGCCGAGCTGCGCGGTGGTCATGACGACGAGCGGGGACACGGCATTGGGGAAGATATGTCGTCCGACGATGCGCCCACGACCCGCACCCAGCGCGTGCGCCGCCTCGACGTAGGTTGCTTCTCGGATTGAAATGGTCACCGCGCGGATGACTCGGGCGACGCGCGGGATGAAGGGCACGGCGATCGCGATGATCACGGTTGGCAGCGATGCGCCGAGCGCAGCGACCATGACCAAAGCCAGCACAAGCAGGGGAAACCCTTGCATGATGTCGAGGACCGGCTGGGTCATCAGGTCCACCGCGCCTCCTGCATATCCGCTGATCAGTCCGACGGCGCCACCCACCAGGCCTCCGAGCGCACTGCAGGTCAGTCCGACCGCCAAAGATACACGCGCCCCGTGCACAATCCGGCTGTAAATATCCCGCCCGAGATGATCCGTGCCCAGCCAGTATTGGCGGCCCGGCGGGACGAAGGTATGGGCCGCGTCCGTCCGGGTCGGGTCGTGGGTGGACACGACCGTCGCTCCAAGGGCCGCAAAGATCACCAGGAGCATGACGACCCCCCCGGCCGCTCCGAGAGGATACCGCCGCGCAAACTCCGCCTTCATCCGTATCGCACCCTCGGGTCGAGCCGAGCGTACAGAAGGTCGACCGTGATGTTTGTGAGGACCACAACGATCGCGATAAACATGGTGAGATTCTGCACGACGGGATAGTCCCGCCACAGGATCGCTTCGACAAGAAACCGGGCGACGCCAGGGAGATTGAACACCGTCTCCGTGACCACAAGTCCCCCGACCAGAAAGGCGAACTCCGTCCCCACGACCGTCACCACGGGGATCAGCGCGTTCCGCAGGGCGTGCCGGTAGACGACGACGCGGTGTGAGAGCCCCTTCGCCCAGCCGGTTCGAACGTAGTCCTCGCGCAGCACTTCCAACATCGAGGAACGGGTCATCCGGTTGATCAGGGCCGAGCTCCGGTAGCCTGCTGCCAGTGCAGGGAACACGAACTGGAAGACATGCGCCCGCAAATCGACGAAGGGTGAAACGTATGTCATGGAGGGGATCCACCCAAACACGCGCACCAGCAAAATGATGATCACCATCCCGAGCCAGAAGGCCGGCATGGAGAGGCCGGCGAGGCTGAACAGCCGGAGGCTGTAGTCGACGGCCGTGTTCTGACGGGCCGCGCTGATGACCCCCGTCGGCAGGCCGACACACACCGAGATCAGCAGGGCAAGCACAGCGAGTTCGACGGTCACGGGGATGCGAGGCCGAATGATCTGTATCGCTGGAAGGCCGTAGCGGTAGGAAATGCCGAGGTCGCCGTGAACCAGCTGGCTCAGCCACGTGAGGTATTGGATTGGAATGGGGCGGTCGAGCAACAGCTCGTGCGTCAGACGCTGCTTCTCCGCGACATCTACATAGCCCGCGGACTGAAAGATCAGATCAACGATGTTACCCGGCGCCACCCGCAGCAGGACAAACACCGCCACAGACATGCCCACGAGCGTGAGGACCGCGAGGGCGAGGCGCCGTGCGACAAACGCCCACATCGTCCCGGCCGGTCCACGCTACCGGTCGAGCCACACCTCCTGGAAGCGAGCATAACTGTAAACGCTCTGGTGCGGGACCATGTTGCGGACGTAAGGCCACATCGCGTAGTAGTCGTTCGTCCAGCCCAAAATCGGGCGGGCCCCGTCCATCTCCAGCCGTTTTTGGATCTCGGCGACCAGGCGCCGGCGCCTGACGGGATCCAGCATCTGTGACTGAGCATCGATCATCCGGTCCACTTCGGGGTTGCAATACTGCGAGTAATTCCGGGACGATCCGCAGACGTAGTTCTCATAGAAGTTCGCATCCGGATCGTCAGCGCCAATGCCGGTCAGGTTGGCACCGAGCTGGAACTCTCCGCGCGTCAGTTTGGCAAACCACTGGGCGCTCTCGACCTGCTCCAGGGTCGCTTCAATACCCACCTGCTTGATCTGATCAATGACGTACGAGGCCTGATCGATGTACAGTGCGATCGCCCGCGTGCTGACCACTATGCGCAGCGGGCGTCCGGGACCGAATCCCGCCTCAGTCAGCAGCTGGCGCGCTTCGGCCTGCTGTTTGGCCGGATCTCCGTAACCGGGCAGGCCGGCCAGGTCCTCGGGCTGGAGGCCCCAGATGCCCCAGGGGCGTGGCAGCATGGACGCCCCCACCGCGCCGCCGCCCTGGCGGACCGCCTGCACATACCCTTGACGTTCGATCGCGAGGCTGACCGCCCGGCGCACGCGGGCATCGTTGAACGGGGGCCGGCTAAAATTGGCCAGAATGTTGTCGTTGATGTTCTGGCCGGTTTCGACGACGACCATGCCGGGGATGGCACGTTTCAACTGTTCCGCGGCCGTCTTGCTCCCCTCCTGGGGCATGGTGACGTCCAGGCGGCCGGCTTGCAGGGCGGCAATCCGGGTGCCGCGCTCTCTGATAATCACGAAGCGGATCCCATCGAGGTAGGGGCGGCCCTTGACGAAGTAGTCGGGATTGCGGACCATCTCGATGAATTCGCCGGGGCGGTATTCCTTCAACTTGAACGGCCCCGTCCACACGCACCGGGTGCGAAGTTCGGCAGCGGGGATGTGAGCGGGATAGATCGGCGAGTATCCCGATGCGAGTAGCAACAGCAACGACGGCTGAGGGCGCTTGAGCCGGAAGACCACAGTGGAAGGATCGGGCGCGTCGATCGCTTGCAGCTGCGAGTACCATTCCTTGCGGGGGTTCAGCCGGAGGCGCACCGCCGCGGCGGGAGCTCCGCGCACCATGTCGAACGTATATTTGACGTCCTTGCTGGTGAGAGGCTGGCCGTCGTGCCAGCGTACGCCTTGGCGGAGCGTGAAGACCAGGGTCTTGCCCCCGTCCTGCCAGGCCCATTTCTCTGCCAGTTCGCCGACGATCGTCGCGGGGCTCTCCTGTCCCCGGAGAGGATGGAACAGGACCAGGTTGTTGTAGCATGACATCATCGGCCAGTTCGTAGAGATCGTAGCCTCTTCGTGGATGCTGAGGCTGGGAGGATCCTCCCGGTGCATTGCGTTGAGGATGCCGCCAGGCTTGGGACCGGTGGGCGCGCTCCATCCGGGGGAGACCGCGATCGTACAGAGCAGCAGCAGGCAGAGGGCCCACAGCGCAAGCGTGCTTCTCATGAGACAGCACCTCCAGGTCCCAGGGCGACGTGTTCCACGCACGCCGATTTAACCCCTCCCGAGTCTGATCCTTGAGGAGGATTGCAACCATGATTGATCTGATCTGGCGCGCCTGGAGCAACGGCTCAACAGGCGTCCCTGGTGTCGGCGACTGAAGAGCATTTCCGCCGTGCCATGATCGAGCTCGGTCTGCTCGCGGGCCT
>JBGPNN010000062.1:0-15355 GCA_041487495.1 bacterium | reverse complement strand
GGCGATGTTGACGAAGCGCAGACGGAACGGCTGGCCGTCCTTCTGGCGGACGCCACCTGAGCCGACGCGCCAGCCAGCCTCCTCCAGCAGCGTCCTGGCGCGACTGGGGTCGTAGCGGTACATGCCGTCGAGGCTGGGGTCGTAGCCAATTGTGGTGGGGAGGAAGATGTTGTGCGCGGGCTTGTACACACCCGCGTAGAGGGCCTCGACGATGGCGTTCTGATCTGACGCGTATTGAAGAGCCTGGCGCACCTTCAGGTCATCGGTTGGCGGCCGCTTCGCGTTGACCATGATCGAGTAGGGCATGCCGGTCACCGAGGCCGCGAATACGATGAAACTAGCATCACGCTGCAGTAGGCCGACGTCGGACGGCGTCAGGTTTTCGGTGAGCTGCACGTCCCCGGTGCGTAGCGCGTTGAACCGGGTGGATGCATCCGGGATCGAGCGGAACGTGATCTCCGCGATGTGCGGCGGTCCTTGATGGTGCGCGACCGGCGGCCCCCAGTTGTAGTCTTCGTTGGCCACGATCGTCACGTGGCTGCCCGGCACCCACTCTTTGAACTTGAATGGACCCGTGCCGGTGGGATGCTGGCCGTACTCGCGGTGCCCGTACTGCTTAAGGGCCGTCGGGGAACTCGGCGAGAACCCCGAGGTGCAGACGTTATTGAGAAATGCGCCGTTGGGATCTTTGAACACCACCGTCGCCGTGTAGTCGTCTTTGACCTCGGTGCGCACATACGGTCCCAGGGCGGGGCGCGCCCCGCGGGAGCGCGTGTCCGGGTGGACGATGTGATCGAACGTGTCTTTGACTGCCCGGGCCGTGAAGGGCGTCCCGTCGTGGAATTTCACACCCTTCCGCAGATAAAAGGTGTAGCGCCGCGCATCAGGCGAGACCTCCCATCGCTCGGCGAGCCCGGGGAAGTACTCCTGCCCCTGCCGCATGCCGGGGAGACGCCAGATCAACGGGTCGAACATGTTCGTCGCCACGTATCCGGCGGCAATCAAACCCGATGCGCCTGGATCCAGTGTCTCTGGGTTTTGCCAGATCGCGATGACGGCGTGTCCGCGAGGAGCAGAAGCCGCCCGGGCCACCGCGGGAGTCTTCAGTGTCCTGACGAGCGGGGCCAGCACGGCCGTCGCGCCCAGGCCGGCGGCACCGGCCAGCAGCGTTCGACGTGTCAAGCGAACTCGACGAAGAGCGTCACTCTCGTGACGTTGCGGACCCAACTGCGCCACCTCCCAAGGGGATGAAAGACTTAGACAGGACGGGCCAGGAGTGCGACCACGTGGATGGCGATCATGGCGAGGTACGCGTACGCTGCACTCCTCAGGATCTGGAGCACCGGTAACCGGCTGTGGCCCCGCGTCGCGACGATCCAGAGACCCACGGCCAGCAGGACGAACACCATGCCCTTCGCCAGCGGCGGCCAGGGAGTCAGCAGGAATGGTCGGAGAATTGGATTCAGTTCGTCAATGCCGCGTTCCGCGGCGACATATGTGAAGAGTAGATCGAGGGCGTTCGTCAGCAGCAGCACCGCGTACCAGCGCCACAACGGTTTGGCTGTGTCCGGCAACAGCAGCCGTGCGCTCAATGCCGCCATCGGTGCCCCCGTAAGCCAGTTTGCCGATCACCATCTTCGGCAGTCCGGCCGGCCGGTGGTACGGCCCCGATGACTTTGCGCCCCCGGATCGCTCCGGGTTTGCCGTTTCGGACGTTTGTGCGGACTCCGGTCGCCCCGTGAGTCCTATCGTTGAACGGTACTGTGAGTATTCGCCGGGGAGGGGAGGGGGCTCCTGCCGCCCGCCCCGGCGATCCTGGACGACAGCACCGCCGTGGCGAGCATGACGGCTGCGGCGCTGCCAAAGGCCACGCCCTCACCGTACATCCCCAGCACCCCGTTGCCCCACAGCGGGCCCACGGTGCGGCCCAGACCCTCGAGTGAGCTGCTGACCCCCTGCAGGCGGCCCTGTTCATCGGGACCTACCGACTGGCTCAACAGGCTGATCAGGGAGGGGATGACGAGCGCGACGCCGACCGCCGAGGGCACCAGGGAGGCAATGAAGAACGCCAGGTGGTGGACGCCTGAGGCGATCGCGAGGCCCAGGCCGGCCAGGGTCAATCCCGCCACCAGCGTCGCCCGCTCGCCGAACCGCCTGACCGCGGGACCCACCGCGGCCAGCTGCACGACCACCCCGATGAGCCCCACGAAGGCCAGCAGATACCCGGTGTGGCGGACATCGAACCCGAAGCGCCGTGCCCCAAACAGCGCGAAGGTCGTCTGGTAAACTGCAAAAGTCGCCCAGTAGAAGAAATCGACGGTCAGCAGCCGGCCGATGACAGGACCCCTCAGCAGGCCGCCCATTTCGCTCCAGGCCGATGCGCGGCGTACGACCGTCTTGTGCACCGTTTCCGGCAGCCAAACCCAGGCCAGGGCCGTGGCAACCGCCGCGATCGCTGCGGCGCCCCAGGCCGGGGCGCTGTAGCCCAGGTGGCTCAGCCCGCCGCCCATCGCCGGTCCAAAGATGAACCCCAGGCCAAAGGCGGCGCCGATGAGACCGAATCCCTTGGCGCGGTTCTCGCCGGTGGTGACGTCGCCGATATAGGCTCGGGCGGTCGAGATGTTGCCTCCCGACAACCCGTCGACAACGCGCGCCGCGAAGAGCATCGGCACGCCTTGCGCGACCGCGAGCATGACGAAGCTGACCACGGTGCCGATCAGGCTGAAGATCAAGATGGGCCGGCGGCCGTATCGGTCAGAGAGATCGCCCAGGATCGGCGCGGCGATCAGCTGGCAGACCGAGTACGAGGCGAATAACAGCCCCACAGTAAAGGCGGAAGCGCCCAGCGACGTCGCGTAAAAGGGCAGCAGGGGGATGATAATGCCGAATCCCAGCAAGTTCACCAGGACTGTGAGGAAGATAACGAGAAGCGGTCGCGGTGGCACCGTGTTCACTGTACCGGGACGTCCGGGTTGCGTCCAGCGCGGGCACGTGGACGTGTGCGCCCTGAGGAGGTCGGGCCGTTGCGAAGCTTAGTCCTCGTCGTGATTGCCTGCGTGATCGTCGCGCTCATCGGGTTGGTTGCCGTGCGGTCGGTCTTGCCGCCCGAGGTCCTCGAGCCGTCGAATGATGTGGTCGGCAACTACTACCAGACGCTCGGCACGATCTTCGCGGTGCTGCTCGCCTTCGTGGTCTTCGTCGTGTGGAGCCAGTTCAACGACGCGCGGGGCGCGGTCGTCGAGGAAGCCAAGGATCTTGAAGATCTCCTGCGTCTTGCGCGGGGACTGTCCGCGCCGGTGGCGAGCCGGTTGTCCGGGAAGGTGCAGGCCTACATCCGGACGGTCATCGACGAAGAGTGGGCGGAGATGGCGCAGGGGAGGGAGAGCGCGCGGGCGGCGCAAGTCCTCGAGGAGCTTGGGAATGATCTGCTGACGCTCGACCCGGCCCCGGGCCGTGAAGAAGCCGTCTACGGCGAGGCCCTCGCCCGCTTCAACGAGCTGAGTGATGCGCGCTCACGCCGCCTGCTCCACAGCCGCGCCCGGATGCCGGGATCGCTCTGGGCGCTTCTGATCGTCGGCAGCGTCGTGACCGTCGGCTCGATGTATCTGTTTAGTGTCAAATCACTGACAATACACGCGCTGCTCACCGGGGCAATGGCGGGGACGATCGGGTTTGTCCTCTACCTGATCCTCGACATGGACAATCCCTTCTGGGGCGACTGGCAGATTAGACCGGATCCGATGCGCCGCCTGCTCCAACGGTGAGGCACGCGGCGTTCGCCCGCGGAGAGAGAACTCTTTGCAGAGGTGAAGGATGGGCACGGCAGGCCGCTCGGTACAGCGCCATCCCGTCACGATCGATCTTCACGGCGGGGAGATCACCCTCGTCGTGCACGAGATCACGGGCGCCCGCGACGGGCCAACGCTGGCCATTCTCTCGACCCTGCACGGCGGCGAGTGGCTGTCCATCGAGATGGTCCGCCGGCTGGTGCAGCGGCTCGACCCCAAGACCATGGCAGGCCGGGTCTTGGCGGTCCCGGTCGGCAATCCTGTCGCGCTCACGCACCTGACCCGCAATACACCGGACGAATCGGACTCGGCCGACCTCAATCGCGTCTTCCCTGGTCAGTTCACGTGGATCACCGACCTGCTGGCCAAGGCCATCACGGAGCACGTCCTGAAGCGATGTCAGTACGTCATCGACATGCACCTCGGGCTGTGGGCGTCATCGTTCTACACGGTGGTGTGGCCGAAGGACCTGCCGGATCCCGAGCAGATCCGCCGCGCGGGGGTCATGGCCCACGCGTTTGGCTGCCCGATGGTGCAGCACCAGAACATCGTCACGCTCTTCCCGGGCCCGCGTTCGGCGGTCGGCTACGCCGGCGCGCATCTGGGCGTTGTCCCACTGATCGTCGAGATCGGCGGCGCGGGGTTTGCCCCGTCGCTCGAGGAGAAATGGATCGAGGAGACGGTCGCCGGGATCATGAGCGTCATGCGCGCGATCGGCCTCCTGGAGGGGGCACCGCTCCGGCTCAGCCGATACCTGCACTACAAGCGGCACGTGCGCATCAATCCTTCGATCGCGGGGTATTTGCTGCCCGAGATCGGGCCGGAGGCGCTGTGTCAGGAGGCCCAGGCCGGCACCATCGCCGGCCGCGTGATCAGCCCGTACACGTTTGAGGAACTCGAAGTGCTGCGCACCCCGGTGCACGGCGCGTGGATCCTGGTCTCGCGGCCATACCCCGTCCGCCCGGGATACTGGGCATTCGGCGTAGCAAACCTGGAAGATCCCGGCACCGGCTGGGGCCCGCCGCAGTAGCCTATGGGGTTCTTGCTCCGCCGGGTTCCGCAGCTCGTCGTGGTACTGTTCGGCGTCTCCATCGTCGCGTTTGGCCTGGTGCGGTTAACCGGCGATCCCGCCACGGTGCTGCTCGGCGAGACGGCCACCAGAGAAGCCATCGCGCAGATACGCACTGAACTCGGTCTGGACAAACCGCTCTACGTCCAGTACGCACGGTTCGTGGCCAGTGCCCTGCGCGGTGACTTCGGCGACTCCCTCCGATACCGGCAGCCGGCGTTGAGCCTTTTCGTCGAACGTCTCCCCGCCACGTTGGAACTCACGGCGGCCGCCCTCTTCCTGGCGCTGGCCCTTGGGCTACCGATCGGCGTGGCAGCGGCGCTGCGACCCCAATCGGTCTTTGATGGCCTGGTCCGGGGCCTGGCACTGGTCGGCCAGGCGATCCCCGGATTCTATCTCGGGCTCGTCGCGATTATCGTCTTCGGCGCGCAACTGCGCGTGCTGCCGACCGGAGGACGTGGGTCGCTGGCACACCTCCTGCTACCGGCCGCGACCCTGGCCGCCTATCAAGTGGCGATCATCGCGCGCTTCGCGCGGGGGGCGATGCTCGAGGTCCTGAGCCAAGACTTTATCCGCACCGCGCGGGCCAAGGGTCTGCAGCGTCTCCGTATCATCGTCAACCATGCGCTGCGTAATGCGCTGATCCCGGTCGTGACCATCGTGGCGCTGCAGGTCGGGACCCTGCTGTCGGGGGCGGTGGTGACCGAGACGGTCTTCTCGTGGCCGGGCGTCGGCCGGCTCGCGGTGCAGGCGATCTATGCTCGGGATTTCCCGGTGGTGCAGGTCACGGTCATGATCACCGCGGTCCTGTTCGTCGCGATCAATCTGCTGACGGACCTGATCTACGTCCTCCTCGATCCCCGGGTGCGGATTGGCGACTGAGCGCATCACGACCCGCCCCGCCGCTACGCGGCATCTTCCCGCCGCGCGGATGCGATCCCGGGCCGTTCGCGCCTTCCTGCGCGATCGGTTTGCGGTCGCCGGGTGTGTATTGCTCGCCACCCTGCTCGTGGCGGCGGCCTGGCCCGTGGCTAGGTTGCCGCAGCCGCCCGAGCTCGCAGACCTCGACGCGCGCCTGACCCCACCCGCGTTGCTCGCCGGCGGCACCTCCCGGCACCCGCTCGGCACCGACAATCTCGGCCGGGATCTGTTGAGCCGCATGATGTACGGGGCGCGATTCTCCCTGCTCGTCGCGCTGTCAGCGGTGGCCATCGGAGCGGTCCTCGGCACCCTCGCGGGGATCATCGCAGGCCATCGTGGCGGGCTGGTCGACATCGTCGTCATGCGCCTGGTCGATGTGCAACTCGCGTTCCCGCTGCTGCTTCTGATTATCGCCATCATCGCCGTGCTGGGACGTGGCCTGGGCGTCCTCATCGCGGTGCTCGGCCTCCCGGCCTGGGCGCACTACGCGCGGATCGTGCGCGCATCCACGCTGAGCATCTCGACGACGCAGTATCTGGAGGCCGCCCGGGCCATGGGCGGCGGCGAGGGCAGGCTGATCACCCGGCATATCCTCCCTAACCTGGCGACGCCACTCGTCATCCTGACGACGTTTGAGATCGCCAGGTTGCTGCTCATCGAATCCGCCGTGTCATTCTTGGGATTGGGGATCCAGCCGCCGACACCATCCTGGGGCACCATGATCGCGGACGGGCGCAACCACATCTATGAGGGCTGGTGGGTCTCGACAATCCCGGGGTTGGGGATCTTTGTGGCCGTCCTGGCGTTCAACTTCATTGGCGACGGCCTGCGCGATGTGCTCGATCCGCGTGCGCACGCGCGGGGAACCGTCATCTGACGCGGAGGTGCGTGCTGTGCTCCACCAAGAATCCATCGTCATCGACGGGACCAGCTTCTTTTGCCGTGACGCGGACCGGCTGCTGGCCGCGGGAGTCACGGCGATCAACACGACGACCGCGTGGCCGGACGACGACTTCGAGATGGCGGTCAGCCGGATCGAAGAGTACTACGCGCTTGTCCGCCGCGACCCGCGGCTGGGCATCGTCGAGCGGGCCGCCGACATCACCCGGCTCAAGCGCGAAGGCCGGGCCGGCATCATTGTGGCGTTTCAGAATGCCCGCCCCATCGGCTCGCGTCTCGAGCGCGTCGAGACGTTCTGGCGGCTGGGCGTGCGGACCATCCAGCTCACGTACAATACGCGAAACCTTCTGGGTGACGGGGTCGATGAACGAACCGACGCCGGGCTCAGCAAGCTCGGTCGGGACATCGTCCGCGAGATGAACCGAGTGGGGGTCCTGGTGGACCTGAGCCACGTCGGGTATCGCACCTCGCTGGATGCGATCGAGGTGTCCGAAAAGCCGTGCGTGTTCACCCATTCGAACCCGCGGACTCTGGTCAACGTGCCGCGCAACATCACGGATGAGCAAATCAAGGCCGTGGCCGAGCGTGGCGGCGTCGTCGGCTGCTCGTGTTTCCCCCCGCTGGTGTGGAAGGGCGAGGGGCCCCCGACCCTGGATGACTTCATCGATGTTATCGATTACGTGGTGCAGATGATCGGCATCGATCATGTGTCCATCGGCAGCGACTCCGAGGCCACCAAGGGCGCCTATCCCGTCGAGTTGCGCGCCTCACTCCGCCGGCAGTTCGCGGGGACAACCGGCGGGTTCAACACGCGGTTCCCCCAAGGGCAGCCGGTCGTCGGCCTGGAGGACGGTCTGGGCGACTGGCCCAAGATCTCCACGCAGTTGCTGTCGCGGGGCTATCGGCCCGACGACGTAAAGAAGATCGTGGGTGGGAACCTCCTGCGGGTTTTCGGCGAGGTCTGGAAGTAAGATGTTGGATCTCGACCCGGAACGGCGCCGACTCGCCGAGACTCGTGATAGTCAAGTTCCCTGGTACCGCTGGGGCCCGTTCCTGGCTGAGCGGCAGTGGGGGACGGTGCGCGAGGACTACTCGTCGCACGGCAGCGCGTGGGATGACCTTCCCCACGACCACGCCCGATCGCGCGCCTACCGGTGGGGCGAGGATGGCCTGCTGGGAATCTGCGACAACCACGGCCGGCTATGTTTCGCGCTCGCGCTGTGGAACGAAGCCGACCCCTTCCTCAAAGAGCGATTGTTCGGGCTGACCGGCCCGCAGGGCAATCACGGTGAAGACGTCAAAGAATACTCCTTCTACCTGGACTCGACACCCACGCACTCCTATATGAAGGCCCTCTACAAGTACCCGCAGCGGCGATTCCCCTACGAGCGACTCGTCGAGGAAAACCAACGTCGCGGTAAGGACGCACCGGAGTTCGAGTTGCTCGACACGGGGATCTTCGCGGAGGATCGCTACTTCGACGTGTTCGTCGAATACGCGAAGGTTGGCCCCGAAGACATCCTGATCCGGCTCGCCGCGATCAACCGCGGGCCGGAGCCGGCGCCGCTCCACATTCTGCCGACGCTGTGGTTTCGCAACACCTGGTCCTGGGGCCGGGATGACCTGCGGCCGAAACTCCGCGCCGTCGGCGGATTGATCCACGCCATCCATCCCGCGTTGCACGAGTACTGGCTGGCCTCCGAGGGCGCGCCGACGTTGCTCTTCACAGAAAATGAGAGCAACGCGCAACACCTGTGGAACGTCGCGAACCGCACGCCGTTCGTCAAGGACGGCATCAACGCCACGGTCGTCGGTGGCGCGGCGCATGTCGTAAACCCCGCCGGGACCGGCACGAAGGCGGCGGCGCACCACCGGTTCGTCCTGGCGCCCGGCGCGACGCAGACCCTCCTGCTGCGATTGTCGTCTCTGCAGCATGACCACCCGTTTGACGGGGCGGCGGGCGTCTTCACGCGCCGACAGGCGGAGGCCGATGCGTTTTACAATCGCATCGGTGGTTCGATGTCCGAGGACGCGCGCGCCGTCCAGCGCCAGGCGTTTGCGGGATTGCTCTGGAGCAAGCAATTCTACTATTACGACGTCGGCGTCTGGCTGGACGGTGACCCGGCAAACCCGCCGCCGCCGGAAGAACGCAAGAACGGCCGCAACAGTGAGTGGCGGCACCTCAACAATGCCGACGTGATCTCCATGCCGGACACCTGGGAGTATCCGTGGTACGCGGCGTGGGATCTGGCCTTTCATTGCGTCCCGCTGGCGCTCGTCGACGCCGACTTTGCGAAGCGCCAGATCCTCCTGTTGCTGCGCGAGTGGTACATGCATCCTAACGGGCAGCTGCCCGCGTACGAGTGGGCGTTCGGCGACGTCAACCCACCCGTGCACGCGTGGGCGGCCTGGCGCGTCTACAAGATCGACCGCCGCCTGACGCGGGTAGCCGATCGTGGCTTCCTCGAGCGCGCCTTCCACAAACTCCTACTCAACTTCACCTGGTGGGTCAACCGCAAGGACCCGGACGGCCGCAACGTGTTTCAGGGTGGCTTCCTGGGGTTGGACAACATCGGGGTCTTCGACCGGAGCAAGATGCTGCCGACGGGCAGGCATCTGGATCAATCGGATGGGACGGCCTGGATGGGCATGTATTGTCTCAACATGCTGGCGATCGCCCTGGAACTCGCGCGCGAGAACCTCGCCTACGAGGACGTCGCCACAAAGTTCTTCGAGCACTTCATGTATATCGCGGGCGCGCTGAACAACATCGGCGGCCAGGGCATTGCGCTCTGGGATGATGAGGACGAGTTCTTTTACGATGCCTTGCACATGGATGGCCGGGCGCTGCGGCTGAAAGTGCGCTCCCTGGTCGGATTGATCCCCCTGCTGGCGGTCGAAACGATCGAACCCGACCTGCTGGTGGCGCTGCCCAACTTCCGCCGGCGCATGGAGTGGTTCCTCACCTACCGGCCCGAACTGGCCAGTCTGGTGTCGCGGTGGCACGTCCCGGGAGCAGGCGACCGCCGGCTGCTGGCGCTGGCCCGCGGCCATCGGATGAAGCGTCTGCTGCGCCGGATGCTCGATCCGGAGGAGTTCCTCAGCGACCACGGCGTCCGCGCCCTGAGCCGATATCACCTGAACGATCCCTACGAGCTGACCGTCGACGGCATGGATTACACCGTGCGCTACGAGCCGGCTGAGTCCACCACCGGTCTCTTCGGAGGCAATTCTAACTGGCGCGGACCGATCTGGTTTCCGATCAACTATCTGATCATCGAGGCGCTGCAGAAATTCCACCATTACTACGGTGACGACTTTGTCGTCGAGCACCCTACCGGCAGCGGGACGAAGCGGACACTCTGGCAGATTGCCGACGACCTCTCCCGCCGGCTGATGGGGATCTTCCTTCGGGGTCCGGACGGGCGCCGGCCCGTGTTCGGCGACAACCAGGTCTTCCAGCGCGACCCGCACTGGCGCGACTACGTGCCGTTCCACGAGTACTTCCACGGCGATACGGGAGCGGGTCTGGGCGCCAGTCATCAGACCGGCTGGACGGCGCTTGTGGCCAAACTGCTCGAACAGACGTCGCGCATGTAAGCATGCCCGATACCGTGATCGAACGGCCGCTTATCAGCTTCGGTCGCGAGATCTGCGGCGACCTGGACGCGGGCCTCGGGCGCGAGTGGCTCGTGACCAACGGCTTGGGCGGGTATGCGTCGGGCACGCTGGCCGGCGTCAACACTCGCCGCTACCACGGCCTGTTGGTCGCGGCATTGGCGCCGCCTGTAGGTCGCACGGTGCTGGTCGGCGGCGCGGTCGAATGGGCGGCGTACGGCGGCCGTCGTTACCCGCTCTCGACGCACGAATTTGTGGATGGCACCCTTCACCCGCGCGGGTTCGAGCACCTCCAGTCCTTCACGCTTGAAGGCTCCTTGCCGGTGTGGGTCTTTGCGATCGGCGACGCGTTGATCGAGCGCCGGGTCTGGATGGTCGCGGGTACCAACACGACCTGTGTGCTGTATCGTCTGATCCGCGGCGGCCCGATCGAATTGGAACTCACGCCGTTGGTGACCTATCGAGACTTCCACACGTTGACCTCCGGGCAGGGTTGGCGCCCGGGTATTGAGGAGCGATCCGATGGGACCGTGATCCACGCGTGGGACGGCGCCGCGCCCGTGTACCTCATGAGCGACCAGGCCCGATTCGCGCCCGGCGGGGATTGGCACTGGCGCTTCCGGCATCGCCGGGAAGCAGCCCGCGGCCTCGACGACCACTCCGATCTGTTCGCACCCGGCGCGTTCGTCGCGACGCTACGCGGCGAGGCCCCGGTGACCCTCTGGTATTCGACGGAGCCCCAGTCCGATCTCGACGGGGTGCGCTCGCTCGCGCCGGAACGGGCCCGGCAGGTTTCGTTGCTCCGGCGCGCGGGCGTCGAGCAGGACGAGCCGGCCCTCCAGCAACTGGTGCTGGCCGCCGATCACTTTATCGTGGAACGAGGACCGCACCGTCCGGGCGGCACCGGCAAGACGATCATCGCGGGCTACCACTGGTTCAACGACTGGGGCCGAGACACGATGATCGCTCTGCCCGGGCTGTGCCTGATGACGGGCCGGCCCGATGCCGCCGCGGGTATCTTGCGGTCTTTCGGCGCGTACGTCGTCGACGGTCTGCTGCCAAACAATTTCTCCGATCGGGCCGGCGCCGACCCAGCATACAACACCGTCGACGCCGCGCTCTGGTACGTGCTGGCGGTCCACGCGTACGATCGCACGACGGGCAACGGTTCTCTCGCGGCCGATCTCCTTCCGGCCCTCCGGCAGATCGTCGATGCGTATATCCGGGGCACCAGGTACGGCATCGGCATGGATCCCGCCGATGGCCTGCTTCGCGCCGGCGAACCGGGCGTGCAATTGACCTGGATGGATGTGAAGATCGGTGATCGAGTCGTCACCCCGCGCATTGGCAAGCCGGTGGAAGTCAACGCGCTCTGGTACAACGCGCTGCGCATCGCGGCCATGCTGGTGCGCCGCCAGGGCGGCCTGGACGCCGTCACGTACGACCGCCTCGCGGAGCGTGTCAAGATCTCGTTCCGGCAGCGATTTGTGCCGCACGGAGGCGGCTCCCTGGCCGATGTCGTGGACGGGCCGGACGGCGATGACTGGACGCTGCGTCCCAACCAGATCTTCGCCGTGGCGCTGCCCGCACCGATCCTCGAAGGAGACGAAGCGGCCGCAGTGGTCGACGCGGTCGGCCGGAGCCTGCTGACCACGCACGGCCTGCGTTCGCTGGATCCCGACGATCCTGCCTATCATGGCGACTACACTGGTGACCCGGCGAGTCGCGACGAAGCCTATCATCAGGGCACGGTCTGGACCTGGTTGATGGGGGCGTATGTCGAGGCTCACTACCGCACACACCACGACCGCCGCGCCGTGGCCGAGCTGCTCCGACCGTTCGAGCACCACCTACGGGACGCAGGGCTCGGAACCATCTCTGAGATCTTTGAGGGTCATCCCCCGCACTCGCCAGACGGGTGCATTGCCCAGGCCTGGAGCGTGGCGGAGATCCTGCGGGTCTGGCGAACCTATGCCAGGCAGGCGCGCTGATGAGGAGGAGCTCGTGAAGACAGGAGAGAGCATCGACCGGTTCCTCACCGAGGCGCTGCGGGGCAACACGGGTTCAGTACAGGGGTGGTGGCGCAGGAAGGTCGAAGGCGTCGCCGCGCTACACCTGGGGTTTCCCGATCCAGCCGTTTTCCCGCTCAAGGAGCTTGGGGAATCCGCGAAGGCCGTCCTGGAAGAGGAGGGCCTGACCGCGCTTCAGTACGGCGGCGGGCCGCTCGCCGCCCGTCTCAAGGAGATCATCACTGAGTGGACCCAACGGGCCGGCCGCTTTCCCGAAGGCCGAGAGATGATGCTCACCATGGGCTCCCAGCAGGCCATCGATCTCGTCTGCCAGCTGATGTTGGAACCCGGCGCGCCCGTGGCGGTGGAGGCGCCCACGTACATGGGCTTCCTCACCAACGCGCGGAACTACACGCAGGCCTTCCTATCATATCCCGTCGATGAAAACGGCCTGGTGGTCGACGCCATGGCCGGTGATCTGGCCGCGCGCCGGCGCGCGGGGCGGCCGCTGCCACGGTTCCTCTACACGATCCCGAACTTCCACAACCCCGCGGGCGTGACGATGAGCCTCGATCGACGCAAAGCCCTGATGGCGCTGGCGGACGAGTTCGACTTCCTGATCGTCGAGGACGACGCGTACGGCCGCCTGAGTTTCCAGCCTGAGCCACCACCCTCGCTGCAGGCTTTAGACGACGCCGAGCGTGTGATCCACGTCAGCACGCTCTCGAAGATCGTTGCGCCGGGACTGCGGATCGCCTGGGTCGTCGCAGCACCGTCGATCGTCAAGCAGCTCAGCAGGCTGAACGTGGCGTCCAGCGGCTTCCTCCACGGCGTTGTCGCCCACTACTGCCTGCGGCACGGGCTGGATGAGCGGGTGGAGCGCCTGCGGGATCTCTACAGCAGGCGGTGCCACCTGCTCCTCGACCTGCTCGAGGAGCATCTGCCGCCTGGCACGCCCTTCACTCGGCCCGACGGTGGCTTCTTCGTGTGGCTGCCGCTGCCCGACGGCGTCTCAGCGGTGCGGATCTACGAGCGCGGCATGGTGCCCAACGGCGTAGCGGTCATGCCGGGGCAGTCGGCCTATGCCGATGGCCAGGGCGACGATCATCTGCGGCTGTCGTTTAGCTTTGCGGAGCCTGCCGAGATGGAGCGCGGTGTGAAGCTGCTGTCGCGGCTGATCCTGGATGAGATGCGCTAGCGTGGGCCGCCAGAGGCTCATTGACCTGTACAGCGACACGATGACCCGCCCGACCCAGGCGATGCGGGAGTTCATGTGCCGCGCGCCCGTCGGCGACGAGCAGCGGGGTGAAGACCCGACTGTCAACCGGCTGCAAGAAACTGTGGCGGAACTGCTCGGGAAGGACGCCGCCGTCTTCGTACCGTCGGCCACCATGGCCAATCAAATCGCGCTCAAGTGCCATACGCAGCCCGGTGACGAAATCATCGCCGAGGCCCGCAGCCACGTCATCATATCTGAGGTGGGCGGGCCAGCCTTCCACAGCGGCGTGATGGTGCGCCCGGTCGCCGGCGAGCGCGGTACCTTCACCGCCGAGCAGGTGGCCGTGGCCATGAACCCGCCCGAGCGCATCAACTCGCCACCCACGCGGCTCGTGTGGATCGAGAACACACACAACTACGCCGGCGGCGCGGCCTGGCCGCCGGCACGGCTGGCCGCAGTCGCCACCTTCGCACGCGGGCGCGGCTTGGCGGTGCACGTCGACGGCGCGCGACTCCTCAACGCCGCCCTCGCCACCGATACGTCGCCGGCCGCGCTCGCCGCCCACGCCGACACGGTGACGCTCTGCCTCTCGAAGGGATTGGGCTGCCCAGGCGGCGCCCTTCTGGCCGGCGCGGCCGACCTGATCCGGCGCGCCCGGAAGTACAAGCAATTGTTCGGCGGATCGATGCGGCAGGCCGGTATCCTGGCCGCGGCCGGAGTCTACGCGCTGGAGCACCACGTCGACCGGCTGCGCGAGGATCACGACAACGCCCGGCGCCTAGCGCGTGGGCTTGCAGCGATCGCCGGTCTTCGCATCGACGCGGAGGTGGACACCAACATGGTGTACTTCGTGTGCGAGGCGGGGCTGGATCCCAACACGTTCTACGACCGGTGCCTGGCCGAGGGTGTGCGGTTCTCGCGGTCCGGGAATCGGTTCCGAGCGGTCACGCACCTGGACGTGAACGTCGCGGACATCGATGAGGCGCTCGCGACCGTCCGGCGCGTGGTCGCAGGGGAAGGGCCGCTGAGAGGGAATCGCCTCCGCGCCTCGTAGTCCTGCGATAGCCGCGCTCGCAATCTGCACGATGAGCGCGCCGGGAGGTGAGCGATGGACCGCGTGCAAAAGAACGGCGGAACGGCCGGTCTTGTGACGGCGGTACTCCTCGCCGTACTCTTCGTCCTCTTCTTCTCCCTCGGACAGGACATCATGACGCCCGGAGATCCCGCAAAGAGCTTGGCGGCCGCCACTCAGAAGTGGAGCCTCTTTAACTTGACCGCGGTCGTCGGTCTTCTGGCGGCCGGATTCGCGGTGCTCTTCATCACCGGGATCGCGACTAAGTTGCGGGACGCCGCGCCCACCCGAGCCAGAGCCTTCGTGTACATCTCCCTGATCGGTCTGGCGAGTTACTCGCTTGGGTCGACGATCTGGATGTTGGGGGGACGCCAGATCATCGATCTCGCCGCGAAGGATCAAACGGGCGCGACCATCGCGTGGGCCACTCTGTCGGCGATCGGCGCGGGCTTCGACGGGCTCGGTGGTGCATTCACCGGCGTCGGGGCCATTCTCGCGGGATGGGCGATCCTCAACACGAAAGTCCTGCCGGCAGGCGCGGCCTATGTCGGTATCATCTCGGGCGTCCTCAACGTACTGGCGCTCTTTGTGACAGGTGTACCGCCGATCATGCTCGGCGGGTTCCTTCTCACGATTGTGTGGATTGGCTGGGCCGGGAGCGCATTGCGGGCGGGCTAGGACTCGGCCTCACAGACCGTCAGCTCTGAGGAGCCACGTGGCGGGGAGGCGCTGCGGCGCCAGCCGCTCAATCTCGCGGTT
>JBGPNN010000061.1:0-15386 GCA_041487495.1 bacterium | reverse complement strand
GGGCTTTCCAGGACCGCTGAAAGCTGCGCAGGCGCTGCCGGGTGCGGTGCGCCGGCCGACTCACGTGTACGTGATCCGCGGGTCCAGGATCCCGTAGCAGAAGTCGACCAGCAGGTTGATGCTGACCATCACCACGGCCGTGACAGCCACGAAGGCTTGGACCACGGGGAAATCGCGATAGAAGACGGCCTCGACGGCCAGGCGCGCCATGCCGGGATAGCCGAAGACCGTCTCGGTCACGATGGCGCCGCCCAGCAGGGTTCCCAACTGCAGGCCGACGATGGTCACCACCGGGATCGCCGCGTTGCGCAGCGCATGTTTGAGAATGACGAGGCGTTCGGCCAGCCCCTTGCTGCGGGCCGTGCGCACGTACTGCTGTGAGAGCACGTCGAGCAGGCTGCTGCGCACCAGGCGCGTCGTCAGGCCGGCCGAAAACGCCCCAAGGGCGATACTGGGCATGATGAGATGCCAGATCGTCCCGCTTCCCGAGGTGGGCAGCCAGTGGAGGCGCAGGCCAAAGATGAGGATGAAGATGATGCCGATCCAGAAGGTCGGCATCGCCTGTCCCGTCAGGGCCACGGCGCTCGCGGCCACGTCCAGCACGGAGTTCCGCCGCACCGCGGCCAGGATGCCGAGCGGGAGCGCCACCAGAACCATGACCGCCATCGCCGCCGCGGTCAGCCACAGCGTGGCGGGGGCCCGTTCCAGTACCAGACGGATGGCGCTGTCATGATAACGCAGCGACTGGCCGAAGTTGCCGCGCACAGCCCGCGAGAGATACTTGCCCAACTGCACGTACAGGGGCTGGTCCAGCTCCATCTCGTGCCGTACCTGTTGGAGGTCCTGCTGGCTAAACCCAAGGGGGAGAAGGAGGGCTGCGGGATCTCCGGTCAGACGCATGATCACGAACACCACGATCACCACGCCCAGGACAACCATGACCGAATACGCGAGGCGCTCCAGCAGGTACCGGGCCATGGCCTCAGTCTGGGCGGTAGCGTCGGGCGATCTCTGCTCCCTTGTTGCGCAGGTCCTGAAGGACCTGGACGAGGCCGGCGAGCGCCTCGTCCACGCACGCCTTGCCCTTGGCCGCGGTAGCCAATTGGGCGTCGCCGAAGGTCCCCGAGTCCACCACCGCCTTGGTGCGCGGCAGGCCCATGTCCACCTTCGCGCTGAGCAGCGCGTCGTGGGTGAACTCGAAGAGGGGAATCGGACGTGGTGCCTCATTGACGGCCCGATCCATCTGGACGCGGTCCGGGTGCAGATAGAGCATCATGGAGGTCTCGCTCTCGTCGGCGTGCCAGACGTACTTGCTCTCCATGTGCCGATAACCGTCTTTGATGTATGCAAACCAGTTGATGGCCGCGACCATTTTCTCTGTGACCTGGCGGAGATCGTAGGCCGCGGCGCCGACGGCCTGAAAGTTGCCGCCGTGTCCATTGAGCAACACGACGACGTCGAACCCGTGCCGCGCGAGCGTGCTCCCTACGTCGACTAGGAGCGCGCGAAGTGTGTCCAGCCGGAGGGAGGCCGTCCCCGGAAAGTCGATGTGGTTGTCCGACGTCCCGTACGCGATGATCGGGGCCACCAGCACCCCGCCGGCCCGCTCCGCCGCAATCCTCGCGACCGATTCCACCATCAGCGTGTCGGTGAGCAGGGGGAGGTGCGGCCCATGCTGCTCGGTGGATCCCACGGGAATCACGATGACGCGGGCGCCACCGGCGATCGCCTCCGCGGTCTCCTTCCAGGACATCTCACCGAGCGCCACCTTCGCCATGACCGGCTACCGAAGCCGGACGCCCTGCACGCGGATGCCCTCATCGGGGTCGGGCTTGAAGCCGGTGACCCTCGGGCTCATCCCAAACACGTTGGTCTGCTGGTGAAGGAAGATCGCGGGTGCTTCTTCATGGAGGATCTCCGCGGCCTTCCTGTACAGTTCCAGGCGGCGGACCGGGTCCATGGTCCGCTGGGCCCTGTTGTAGGCCTCATCGAACTCGTCGCTCGCGTTGGACGAGTAGGCACCGCCCTTCACGAAGACCGCGCCCAGGTACACATCGGCGTCCGGCACGGTGCCCGCGCCCCAGAACACCGTGTCATCGAAGCTCTTGTTGAGGAGCACCTGGACGAACCGGCCGAACTCGACGTAGTTCAGATTCGTCTTCACGCCCACCCGCTCAAACATAGCGGCCAGCACCTGCATGGTCTCCTTGCCGAGGACGTAGCGTTCCGGGGGGCCCGTCATGTTGATGGTGAGCCCGTTGCCATACCCGGCCTCCGCCAACAGTTGCTTCGCCTTGTTGGGATCATACGGGTAGGCCTTCAACCCGTCGTGGTAGCCGAAGTATTCGCGGCTCAGCACCTGCCCGTCCAGCTTCCGGGCGAACCCGTCCAGCACGGTACTGATCATCCCGTCTTTGTCCACAGCGTAGTTGAGTGCCTGGCGCACCTTTTTGTTCTTCGCCGGGCCGTCCTTCAGGAGGTTGAACTGCACAAACATGGTGCGCAGCGTGTTCACGGGGGTGACGGTCATGCCCCGCCCCCTCAGACCCGCCGCGTCCTGGTAGGGAATCGTGGCTGCGATGTGCACCTCGCCCGAGCCCAGCGCCGCGACGCGTGTAGCGTTTTCCGGGATGTACCGCCACACCACCTGCGACACGCTGGGCTTTTGCCCCCAGTAGCTGTCGTTGGCCGCGAGCACGACCCGCTCACCTCGCACCCACCGTTCGAGCTTGTAGGGGCCGGTGCCAACCGGGTTGCGCCCGAACTCCTCGTCGCCCTTTTCCTGGAGGTAGCGGGGCGGGAGAATGCCAATGCGGGTCATGTACAGCGGGAGGACCGGTGCCGGGATCGTCGTGAGCACCCGGACCGTGTACTTGTCCACGACCTGGATGTCCCTAAACACTCGCGCGTAGATGGCGAGCGGCGTCCGCAGTTCGGGCCGCCGGATGCGGTCCAGCGAGAACTTGACGGCCGCCGCATCCATCTCCTCGCCGTTGGTGAACTTGACGCCCTCGCGGATCTTGAACTCCCAGGTGGTGTTGCTGACGAGCCGGTAGCTGGTAGCCAGGAGCGGCTTGATCTCCTTGTCAGAGAAGTCCAGCCACAGCAGGGGCTCGCTGATCAGGAACGTCACGTTCAGGGTCGTCTGCACCGTGCTGCGCTGGCCGTCGAGCGTTTCGGGGGTCACCGCCTCGGCCACAACGAGTTCACTCGCGGGCGCACCGGCGATCGGTGCGGCCCCCAGCGTGGCGGCCAGGGCAAGTAGCAAGACTGCGACGAGCCCTCGTCCACATCGACTCATTTTTGTCCCCCTCCTTAAATTCAGTGCTGCCGTTGTTGCGGGTGGGCCAGCGGGCTGAGGATGCCGGGATCTTCCAAGCCCCCATCCAGCCGCCGCCTGACCACGCCGTCGAGCATCACCCACCGGACGTTGCGTACCGCCCGCACGTCATCCAGGGGATTGCCTTCTATCGCGATGATGTCCGCCCGCTTGCCGGCCTCCAGGGTCCCAACCTCCCTCAGGACGCCGCACACGTCGGCACCGTTGCGCGTGACGGTCTGAAGGGCCTCCATAGGCGTGAACCCCGCCTTCACCAGGGCGGCCAGTTCGGCGCCCGGCTCAGCATGATACGTGTCGCCGCCCACAGCCACCTTTACCCCGATCTTCCGCGCCTTGCCCAGGGTGTCCACATATCGCGCCAGCACTTGCTTGCCCTTCTCTCGGAAGAAGTCCGGGATGCTGGGAGTTGCGACCACGTGTTCCATGACCCCGTAGGTCGCGACCAGGTACGTCCCCTTGGCAGCCATCGCCTCCAGTTCGGCCTCTGAGCACATCGCTCCGTGCTCCAGCGAATCCAGACCCGCCTCCGCGGCATGCAGCGCCGCCGGACCGCCGTAGCCGTGCGCCGCGATCTTCTTGCCCTCGCGGTGCGCCTCATCCACCGCCGCCAAGATTTCTTCCCGTGTATACGTGGCGCCCACAGGGTCCATGCCACGTGTGGCGATCCCGCCCGTGATCATGATCTTGACCAGGTCGGCACCGCCGCGGATCTGCCGGCGGACTGCCGCCCGCACGGCATCGGGACCGTCGGCCTGCTCCCCCAAGTACCAAGCGTGCCCACCCGTACGCACGACGAAATGACCAGAGACGAGCAGTCGCGGCCCCGGGACGAGGCCGGCTTCGATCGCCTTCTTGATCTCCACATCGCCGAACCCTTTGGCACCCACGTCGCGCATCGTGGTGATCCCGGCCCGCAGCAACTTGCGCGCATTCTTGGCCGCCCGCAGCATCAGCCACGGCAAGGGCTCGCGGGACATGGCTTCTTCATCACCGGCGTCGAACTGCAAGTGGTCGTGGCAGTCGATCATGCCGGGCATGACCGTGTACGCCGAGAGATCGATCACGTTGGCTCCGGGGGGCGCCTTGACCTTGTCCGACGGTCCAATGGCGGCGATCGTGGTCCCTTCGACCAGGATGGCCCCTCCCGGCACCGGCCGGGCTCCGGTTCCGTCGAGCAGTGTGCCACACTTGATCAGCATGCATGCTCCTCCTGCGATAGGAAATCCACGGCGGTGGCCGCGTGCACCTTCAGCACCGTGAGGAACTCTTCGACGGGGACGGACTCGTTGAGGGCCGCGATGTTGTGCGGTCGTGGTCCGTAGATCACCGTGGGTACGCCGCGCGCCCGGTAGAACCGCCCGTCGGTGCCCGCGGTGGTCATGGTAAACGACGGCGTCTCGCCCCGCACCGCGGCGGCGTTGCGGGAGACCATTTGCGCCAATCGCGATTTTGGCGACGTGTAGTTCGGCACGCTCCCCATGACCAGGGTGAGGGAGATGTCGTGGAATCCCGCGGCCTGCAGTCGATCCTGGAGCATGGCGACGGTGCGTTCCGGGTGCATCCCCAGCGGCAGACGCACATCCACTTCCGCCTCGCAGGTGCGCGGGACGATGTTCACCTTGGTCCCGCCGCGGATCATCCCCACGTTTAGGGATGGTTGCTCCAGCAGGTGGTGCTTGCCGGTCAAGTGCCGCGTGAGATCCTGGCGTTTGGCCGCGTCAATCACCTCACGCATGTCCTCGGGAATGGTTCCCCGCTCCTGGGTGATGGTCTTGACGACATCCAGGGCGCCCGCCAGGCGGCTGATGGCATTGTCCCCCGTGGAGAAAGACGCGTGAAAGGATTCGCCGCGGGTGGCCATCCGCATCCAGCACAGCCCCTTCTCCCCAACGCGCACCGCGTCGGGCCCGCAGGGCTCGCCGATCAGGCACCCGTCGCCGGCCAGGTCGGGGTTGCGGGTAAGGAGCCACTCGGTGCCCCACCGGCCGCCGGTCTCTTCGTCGGAGACGAGCGTCAGGGTGAGGCGGCCGGGCAGGTCGAGCCCAAGGTCGGCGACGGTCAAGAACGCGCACAGCGAGGCGGTCGTTCCCGCCTTCATGTCCGCCACGCCGCGCCCAAGGATGTTGCCGTCGCGAACATCCCCGCAGAAGGGGGGGAAATCCCAGAGGGCGGGGTCGTCGGCAGGAAAGACGTCCAGGTGGCCGTTGAGGACAAAGTGCGGGGAGGCGCGCCGTCCGGCCAGGGTCGCGGTCAAGCTCAGCATGCCTGCCTGGGGCTCCACCACATTCACCACGATGCCCCGGTGTTGCAGCAGCGCGGCGATGAAGGTCGCCGCTTCGGCGGTGTTATCGCCGGGCGGGTTCTCCGTGTTGAAGCGGACGACGCGGCAGCACAGGTCCACGAACTCGTCCGCTCGCCGGTCGATCTCCTGCAGGACGCGTGCCTTGACCGCCTCGGCACCAGCCATCCGTACAGAGCCTCCGCATGCGTCAGGGGTGGCGGTCCCTTCGCCTTGCCGGCGGCGCGCACCTTCCGCTCAAGACGCGGCCTCCGGACGCCACCAGGCCAGGATTTCCCGGACGACGACCACGGCGGGCACGGCGAAGAACATCCCAATGAGACCGAACAACTGCCCCAGCACCAGCAACGCGACGATGATCGCCAGCGGATGCGTGTGCGTCATCCGCCCCAGGATCAGCGGCACCAGCACGTTGGATAGCAGCTTCACCACCGTCACGACCAGCATGCCCCAGGCCCATGCGCTGCCGCCCTGGGGCGCGGCCGCCAGCAGCACCACGCCGTACGTTGCGAACCCGCCAACGTAGGGGATGGCTTCCGCGACGCCCGCAAACACCCCGATCGCGACCGGACCCGGGACGCCGACGATCGCCAGGCCGATCGCGGTCAACGTGCCGACGATTGAACTGACGACCACCTGTGCCCACAGTCCCCACCGCAGGGTCGCCGTCAACTTCGCCAGCAGATGTTCGAGCCGCCCTCGCGCCGGCTGCGCGATCAATGCGAGCACAGAGGCGCGGGTGTGCGGGTAGTCGAGCAGTACGAAGTAGACCACAAATGGCAGCAGCAAGACGAGATAGAGCTGACTGAAGACGCCTACGGCAAGATTGACGGCGTGGCGCGCGGTGTTGTTTGCCGCGGTGACCGCGGCCTCACCGGCGCGCTCCCAGGCGGTGCGCAGCAAATCCGGAAACGTCGGCTCGGCCATCTTGGCTTGCCAGGCGGCGAGAAGGTCGCGAATGGCCGTCACGCCCTTGGGCGCAATGGCGATCACGAGCTGCGCCTGGCCGACGATCCACGGAATGACAACCGCGAGCCCGATGACGAGCCCCACGGCGAGACCGAGCAGGGTCACCCCGGCCGCAACGCCGCGCGAGAAATGCATCCGCCGCGCGAGCCAGTCGACCAACGGAAAAATCGGGAAGGTGATAATCAGGACGGCGACGGCCACGCCGACGAGGGTACTGAGGCGTCCCAATACCCAGACCGCGGCGAGGGCCACAAGTGCCCAGAGTACCAGACGCGGCCAGAAACGGTCCACGGAGGCGTCAGTTCCGCGCGGCCAATCCTTTTCCCCCCATATACCTGTGGCCTCGTTGAGCCAACCGGCCATGTATGCTATCATCCTGGGCACGTGAGAACGATGACGTACAGACCCACGCGTCACATGGTGCACGCTCCTCGACCGCGGAACTGTATCTGTCCCCCGGCGAAGGCAGTCATGCCTTCGCCGCCCCAATAGGCTGTTCGAAAACTAGAGTGTGACGCGGCGGGCCCGGCATTCGCGCCGGACCGTGGCCACGTGCGTCGCAACACAATGGGGGGACAGAGATCATGCCTGGGACATCGCCGTTTCTCGGGGTATTGTACGAGCATCCAGAGTGGTTCGGCCCGTTGTTCGCTGAACTCGATCGCCGCGGCATCCGGTACGATAAGATCCTGGCGACAGAACTGGACTTCGATCCATCGGATCATCAGGTCCCGTACGCGCTGGTCGTGAACCGGATGAGCCCGTCGGCCTACAATCGCGGGCACGGTCATGCGATCTTCACGTCGTTGGCCTACCTCCACTACCTGGACACGATGGGCGTGCCGGTGGTCAACGGCCTCGACGCCTTCGGCCTGGAACTCTCCAAGACCGCGCAGATCGCCCTGCTGGCGCGGCTGGGGCTGCCCCACCCGCGCACGAGGGTTGTGAACACCCCGCGCCAGGCACACCACGCGGCCCGGTCGCTGACCTTTCCGGTCCTGGTGAAACCCAACATCGGCGGCAGCGGCGCGAAGATCCAGCGGTTCGATTCGCCCGATGCCCTCGACGAGGCCGCTGTGGGCGGGCGCCTGGATCTGGGAATCGACCATACGGCGCTGGTGCAGGAGTTTCATCCGCCGGTCGGTGGCTTCATCGTGCGGGTCGAGGTGCTGGACGGGAAGTTCCTCTATGCGATCAAGGTGTTCCCGAACCCGGAGGCCGGCTTCAACCTCTGCCCGGCGGATATCTGCCAGATAGATTCGGCGCCGGAGACCGCCAACGCATTGAAGGTGGCGCTGCCGCTCAAGGTCGAAGGCTACACACCCCCGCAAGAGATCATCGATGGCGTGCTGCGCATCGCCGCCGGTGCCAGGATCGACGTCGGAGGCATCGAATATCTAATCAGCGAGCGGGATGGTCGTCTCTACTTCTACGACATCAACGCCCTGTCGAACTTTGTCACCGACGCGCCGCGCGTGGTAGGATTCGACCCGGTTCCCGTCTTTGTAGACTTTCTCGTGCGGCGGGCGCAGGTGAGCGGGGAGGTCGTCCGATCCTCGTAGGCAAGGGAGGGGAAGACGCTCATGCCATCGGCAGACGAGATCAAGCGGTTGGTCGGCAAGCGGGTCACGCTGCGGCTTGCGCCGGAGGTAGGCGGGACACAGGTCGCGTCGGGCCGCATCCTTGGTGCGCTCGATGCCGCCGACGGTCTGGTCGTGACATTCGAGCCGGCCGATCAGCCGGGTCGCCGGCTCACCTATCACTATCACCACATCCTGGCCATCACGAAAGAGGAGGGATGAAATGGCATACGCGAATCCGGAAGCGCTCGTGGAAACTCCCTGGGTGGCGAACAATCTCAGCAACCCGGCGCTGCGCATCGTTGAAGTCGACGTCGACACGACGGCGTATGACCAGGGCCATGTCCCTGGCGCGATCGGCTTCAACTGGAAGTCGCAACTGGTCGATCAAATACGTCGTGAACTGCTCTCCAAGACGCAATTCGAGGAGCTGCTGGGCCGCACCGGCATCGGCAATAACCACACGGTCATCTTCTACGGCGATAACAACAACTGGTTTGCTACGTGGGCGTACTGGAACTTCAAGTACTGGGGCCACCAGGCTACCAAGATCATGAACGGCGGCCGTAAGAAGTGGATCGACGAGGGGCGGCCGGTGACGAAGGACGCGCCGTCGCATCCGGCCACGCGCTATGCGGCCAGCGGCCCGGTGCCCGCCATCCGCGCGCTCCGCGAACAGGTGCTTGAGGCGCTTGGAAAACCGGGGCGCGGTATGGTGGACGTGCGGTCACCGAAGGAGTATTCGGGTGAACTCCTGGCGCCCGAGAACCTACCCCAGGAAGGCGCGCAGCGCGGCGGCCACATCCCCGGGGCGGCCAACATCCCCTGGGGCATGGCGATGCGCGAAGACGGCACGTTTAAGACCGCCGAAGAATTGAAGGATCTCTACCAGAGCAAAGGGATCACGCCCGACAAGGAAATCGTCGCGTATTGCCGGATCGGCGAGCGATCGTCACACAGTTGGTTCGTGCTCCATGAGCTGCTCGGGTACCAGAAGGTGCGGAACTACGATGGCTCGTGGACCGAGTGGGGCAGCATGGTTGGGGTGCCGATCGAACGATAGACTCGGGGCCTAGTCGGGCCAGACCTGCCTGGCGACGTCCGCGACAAGCCGAAGTTTCTTCTCCTGCGCCTCGGGCGTAATCGCATTGCCGCGGGCGACGGAGGCGAAGCCGCATTGCGGGCTCAGGGCCAGCCGCTCGAGTGGAATGTAGGCGCTGGCCTCCTTGATCCGGGCCTTGAGCTCGGTCGGCGGCTCTGCGCGCGGCGTCTTGGTGGTGATCAACCCGAGCACCACGGTCTTGTCTTCGGGCACCTCCCGGAGCGGTGAGAAATCGCCCGATCGCTCGTCGTCGTATTCGAGCAGCAACCGCTGGACGCGTGCGCGGCGGAACACGATCCCGGCGATCTGCGCGTAGGACCCTTTGGCCATGTACCGGCTGGCGTCGTTGCCCCGGCAGATGTGCAGACCGAAGATGACACCGGGATGTCCCCCGGTAATGGCATTGATCATCTCGATCCCGTCGAAGATCATCCGATCGGGATCGAACCCTTTGCGGGCGAACCACTGCCGCTGGTGTGGGTCGAGCAACATCCCATACTCCGGCGCGTCGATTTGAATGTACTGCGCGCCCAGTCGCACGAGTTCCGCCACTTCATCTTTCAGAATATCCGTCACGTCGGCCAGGTACGCGTCGGTCGAGGGGTACGCGGCTTCCGAGATGCCGGGGACCCAGTAGTATGCGTACATGGTGGGGCTGGGGATCGTCACCTTGACCGGCTTTGCGGTCTTACCGCGCAGATAGGCGAACTCTTCCGCGGAGAGATGGCGCCGGCGACGGATCTTCCTGGCCACGCCGACTGTGACCGGATCGTCGATGACGCGGCCGTCGAGCGTGAACCAGTCCACGCGGTTGCCCGGCACGACCGAGAACCCCTCCGATGCCTGCACCAGCTGGCTGGCGAAGACACTGCGCCGCTGCTCGCCGTCGGTCACCACGTCGACACCGGCCCGTTCCTGGACTGCGATGCATTCGTCCACCGCGCGATCTTCGATACGTTTGAACTCGGCAGGCGGTAGGTGCCCGGCCGCATGTGCCTCACGCGCCTTTAATAGGTAGGATGGGCGGAGCAGGCTTCCGATCACGTCGGCACGGCAGGACTTCACGGCACGGCCCCCCTCGATGTCTAATCACACACACCTTTGGGCATCAATACTGCGAAGCACTCCGAAACGGCAAACCCGCCGCAAGGCGGGGACGCAAAGCCAACAGGGCCCTCGGGGCCGGCTGGGTTGCCGAAGAGGGTTTCGTGAATCTAGCGAGATCCTCTTTCTTTGTGCGAGTTTCCTGGGGGATGGTGTCCTCCCGGGCCCGCACTCGGCTTGCCGGCTGGCTGGGGCTCGGGGGGACACGGGGAGGCTACGCACTTGGCGCTCGAGAGCACGATCCTCGTCGCAGATCCAGATGTCGAAAGCCGAAGGTTCCTTCGCCGCCTGCTGAACGCTCAGGGTCACGTCGTCCTCACGGTACAAGACAGCAAGGAAGTGCTCAAGCTCATCGAGACGGAGCAGCCCGACCTCGTCATGCTCGATGCCGCGATGCCAGACGGCAACGGTCTGACGATGGCGCGCCGGCTGCGAGAGGTCGAAGCGACCCGGATGCTGCCGATGATCGTGATGACGACCGCTCACGAGATCGAGCAGATCTGGCGGCAGACGGGGGCCGATGCCGTCCTCAGGAAGCCCTTTAACCAGGACGAAGTCATGTCGTGGACGCAGTGTCTGGTGCGGGCGGGGCGTGTCCACGAGAACCTCGAGCGCGCCGAGGCCGCGTTGGGCGAGCTGGCCGTCGCGCTGGAATCCCGGAGCCTCTATCCCGAAGGCCATCTGCGGCGCGTGGCGGGGCACGCGGCCCGGCTGGCCACGGCGGCCAACTTGCCCCCATCGGAAGTCGTGATCATCCGCCGCGCGGCGCTGCTGCACGACATCGGCTATGTCGGCGTACCCGACGGCCTGCTGCGGAAGCCTGGGCCTCTATCGGCCGACGAGCACAAGTTGATGACCCAGCACACACGGCTCGGAGCCGATATGTGCCGGTACCTGCTCGACGGCGACGCGGTCAGCGCCATTGTCCGCTCGCATCACGAGCGTTGGGAAGGCCAGGGATACCCGGATGGCCTCGAGGCCGAGCAGATTCCTCTCGGTGCGCGGATCGTGGCCGTCGCCGATGCCTTCGACGTCCTGATGATGAACCGGCCCTACCGGCCGGCGGTCTCGGAAACCGACGCGCTCGACATCCTGCTCTTTGGCGCCGGGCAGCAATGGGATCCGAACTTGGTGTCGGTCCTGGACAATATGGTCCGGCCCGCGCTCGGGAACGGCAAGCGCACCCTCAAACACGGACGCCAGAAGGCGCGCGCCAGGAAAACGCGGGTTCTTCCCGAAGCTGTCGTTCCGGATCTATAGGTACCCATGCGAACATTACTGGTCGTCCTGCTTATCATCCTGACCGCCGCCTCTAGCCTCGCCGCGGCGCCGGTTCCGTCGGCCACACCGAAGACCGCACCAAAGGCTTCTCCCACACCCAACCCGACCATCGCGGCCCTTTCCAAACTCAGCGGATCGGCGTTCGATGTGGCGTTCATGCGCGCGCTCATCCCTATTCACGAGGAAGCCGTCGAGATCGCCCTCGCCGCGACGCTCAATGCCGATCATCCTGAACTGCTCCAATGGAACCAGGTTATGATCGACCGCAAGAGCGGCCAGGTCCGGAAGATGCTCGCCTGGCTGCAAGAGGCCGGGGCATCGCCGGGCCAGCGGAACGCGGGCGTCGTTAACGACCCCGTCGAGAAGATGCGGACACTACGCGGGGCGGATCTGGAGAAGGTGTATCTGCCAATGATGGCGGCACACCTGCAGGCGAGCGCGGCACTCGCCGCCCTCGCCGTGACGAAGGCCAGCAAGCCCGAACTGCGCGCGATGGCGCAAGAAGCGGTCAAGGCCGAGAACGCCGAGGTCGGCATGCTCAAAGAGTGGCTCAAGAAGTGGTACGGGCGCTAAGCGCGGCGCTCGTTCGAACGTAGGTCCCCACCTGTACGAAATCCCGCCCGCTCGTTATAACTAGTTATGACGTCCCCCGGGTGTTTTGGAGGGAATACGGTGGCGCATGTCATCTCGGTGAATGTTGGCGTTCCCAAAGCGATCTCGTGGATGGACCAAAAGACCACGACGGCGATCTGGAAAGTCCCGGTGAGCGGGCGCGTCGCCGTGCGCGGCGTGAACGTGGCGGGCGATGCTCAGGGAGATCGGCGCGTGCACGGCGGGCCCGACAAGGCCGTGTACGCCTACGCGCGAGAAGACGAGCAGTGGTGGGAAGACATCCTCGGCCAGGCAATCGCTCCGGGCACGTTCGGCGAGAACCTGACCGTGGAAGGCGTGGACGTGACGGGCGCGCTCGTCGGGGAGCGCTGGGAGATCGGCTCTGTGATCCTCGAAGTGTGCCAGCCGCGCATGCCGTGCTGGAAACTCGGCGCCCGCATGAACGACCCGATGTTTCCGAAGCGATTCTCGGCCGCGGGACGACCCGGAGCGTATCTCCGGATCGTCCGGGAGGGTGAGCTCGGCGCGGGTGACGCGGTCAGCCTGCTCCACCGGCCGGCGCACGGCATCACGGTGGGCCTGGCCGCGAGCGTGCGTCTTCAGGACGGGGAGCAGGCCGAACGCCTGCTGAGCGCACCGGAACTTCCCAAGAGCTGGCACAAGTGGGCGCGGGACGCCGTGGCGTCCCGCGACGCCGTGGCGTCCCGCGAGGCCAAAGACCGCGTGGAGCGCACGTAGCCTCGGGGACGGAGGGAGCCCGCGCGGCCGCCACGAAGCGGATACCCCGCACCAATCCCTTTACGTCACGGCCAGAGGTGGAGCGTGCTTCTCAAGGGCAAGCGGGCCCTGATCATGGGGGTCGCGAACAAGCGCAGCATTGCCTGGGGGATCGCGCAGTGCTTTCATCGCGAAGGCGCGACCTTGGCCTTCACCTACCAGAGCGATCGGCTCAAAGAGAACCTGGTGGAACTGCTTGGGGAGATCGGCGGCGCGGAGACCTTTCCGATGTTCCCCTGCGACGTCGCCTCGGATGAGCAGGTCGCGTCGGTATTCGCCGGTCTGCACGAGCGATGGGGCGCGCTCGACACCCTGGTGCACTGCCTCGCGTTTGCGGACCGCGAGGATCTGGCGCGACCTTTTTCGAGCATCTCACGGAAGGGCTACGCGCTGGCGATGGACATCAGCGCCTACTCCCTGATCTCGTGCGCCGGGGCCGCCCGGTCGCTCCTGCAGGCCGCGGGTGGGGGCAGTGTGATGACGCTGACGTATAACGCGGTCGCGCGGGTGGTGCCATCGTACAATGTCATGGCCGTGGCCAAAGCCGCGCTGGAATGTGAAGTACGCTACCTGGCCGCCGAACTCGGCCCGGCGAACATCCGCGTCAACGCCATCTCGGCGGGCCCTCTGCGCACGCTCGCGGCGAGCGCGGTGAAGGGCCTATCCGGCTTTCGCGACGCGGTCGAGCAGATCGCCCCGCTGCGCCGCAACGTCAACCAGGAAGAGGTCGGCAACGTGGCGGTCTTCCTGGCCAGCGACCTCTCCCGGGCGGTGACGGGCAACACGCTCTTCGCCGACAGTGGTTTCCACGTCATGGCGGTCGCCGGACAGGTCGAAGTCCAGCAGAAGAAGGCGGACGGCTAGAATCCCCAGTTGCGCCAAACCGACAGCACCGCAATCACGTTGTTGATCCCGTGGGCGACCATGCCGGGCAGCAGGCTCCCGGTGCGTTCATAGAGGACGGCCAGCAGCAGGCCGAGGGCGAAAATCGGCAGCGCGTGCACCACCTGGACGTGCACCGCGGCGAAGAACAGGGCGCTGGCCAGGACGCCCACGACGACACCCCACTTCAGGCGCAGGCCGCCGTAGACCAGACCCCGGAAAAACACCTCTTCTCCGATTGGCACGACGACCGCTAGAAGAAACAGGATCCACCGTGCCGACATCAGGCCGGTGAACGACTGGAGCATCGGCCGTAGAGGATCCGCTAGGTGCTCCTGCGCGGCCCGGGCCACGGCCGCGCCTGGCCCGATAAACA
Organism: bacterium; assembly: GCA_041487495.1. Lineage (GTDB taxonomy): Bacteria > Sysuimicrobiota > Sysuimicrobiia > Sysuimicrobiales > Humicultoraceae > JBGPNN01. The sequence goes on along the minus strand of JBGPNN010000061.1, from coordinate 1,064 downwards.
AGCCTATGAGGTAGACCGCCAGCCGCTCGCTGCCCAGGGATAGCAGGATCGTGACCGCGGCCGCGAGCACGCCGATGATCACCTTCTTTGACAGACCGTCAAACCGCAGGCCCAGGCGTCCCGCATCCAACCGGTAGCGCACCATGACCACGTAGAACGATAGGCCGACGAATGCCGCATTTTGCACGATCGTGACGATCGAAAACGGGACAATGGTCAGCTGCCCGCGGAAATTGAGCAAGCCGAGTGATACTGCCAGGACGAGATAGAGCGGGATGAACAGCAGCGTGACCCCCACGATCTCGCTGAGACCCCAGACGCCCCGTCCGCTCACGGGCCGGAACAGCAGGAGGTAGAGGGGCAAGGCCACAGTCACAATGAGCGCCAGGACTGTGATCGCGGCCTGCTCGGTTGTGGGCAGGGGATAGACGGCTGCCGGACCCATCGCTGTGTTAGGGGTGTTCGGTAGTTCGGAAACGGCTTCCTCTGGTGGCAAGGGAGGCTCCTGTGCCGTGCCGAAGTAGCCAAGGCCGAGGTGCTTCCATCATGGCCCACATCTCCGTGTACCGCCGCTGGCGACCAAAAACCTTCGAGGAACTCATCGGGCAGGAGCGCATTACGCGCACGCTCCAGAATGCCATCAAAGCCGGACGAACCACCCATGCCTACCTGTTCGCCGGGCACCGTGGAACCGGCAAGACCACCACGGCACGGATTTTCGCGAAGGCGCTCAACTGCCTGCACGGCCCGACGCCCACACCGTGCAACAATTGCCCCTCGTGCGAGGCCATCGCGCGCGGCACGAGCATGGACGTCATCGAGATCGACGGCGCCAGCAACACCAGCGTCGATGACGTCCGTGACCTCAAGGAAAAGATCGTCCTGGCGCCGATCACGAGCCGGAAAAAAGTCTACATCATTGACGAAGTCCACATGCTGTCGACCAGCGCGTTCAACGCGCTGCTGAAAACCCTGGAAGAACCCCCAGCCCACGCGGTGTTCATCCTGGTCACGACGGAGCCGCACAAGATCCCTCCCACGGTGCTCTCACGGTGCCAGCGGTT
>JBGPNN010000060.1:0-15666 GCA_041487495.1 bacterium | reverse complement strand
CGTTACGCCAGCCCACCGTGTTGATCTCGACGATCACCCCCGAGCGCACCACGGCCTGCAACGTGACATCGACTTCGCTCCGGTACCAGGCATCGTCTTCGCGGAAGTACCGTTGGTCGTCGTTCCACTTCTTGATGCGATCGATGTGGCCCAAGATCGCCACTTCTCCCCAGGCGATGAGGCTGCGCACGCGCTCGTAGTAGGCGCCCACGAGACGACGGATATCGCCCGCGAAGTAATCGCGCCACCCCGTCTCGAAACCGGCCCGGGTCAAATCGACGGCCCACGGCATCCCGCGGTCGTCGTCACCGACAAAATGGACCGACCCGATCAGGTAGTCGAACGAGTGCGGCGCGACGATGGCCCACAACTCGGCGTGGCGCTCGGGAATATAGTCAAACTCCAGACTCAGGTGGACCCGCAGGCGCCCGCGGTAGGCGTCCTTGAGCCGCGCGACCTCGGCACAGTACGCTGGGAGGTTGTCGGCTTTCATCGCGGCCGCATCGGGAAACGTCAGCGGGGAGTGGCACGAGCTGCCGAGCGCCTCGAGCCCGGCGGCCACGGCCGCCTCCGCGTACTCGCCCGCCTCGCCGGCACCGTCACAGAACCGGTTGTGCGTGTGGTAACTGGTGCGGATCACAGCGTCTCGGCGCCCTCGGTGTGAAATGGACCGTCCGGAGCCCGGAACACCTCGGCCAGAATTTCCACTCCCGTAACGATGCGCGGGCCGGGGCGGCTGAAGTACGCGCTGGCGTCCGCGAGGTAGACACGGCGTGCCCGCACGGCCGGTAGGTCCGACCAGCCCGGCCGCCCGGTGAGGAGATGGAATTCGTCGCGGGTGCGGGCGATATCGAAACCACAGGGCATGACGATGATAATCTCTGGAGCGTAATCCACGATGCGCGCCCAGTCGAGGGCGAACGAGTCCTTTCGCCGGCGCCCAAGCCCGTCGTTCCCGCCGGCCACCTCGACCATCTCCGGGACCCAGTGGCCCGCGATAAAGATGGGATCCATCCACTCGAGGCAGGCCACGCGCGGGCGGGGCCGCAGCACTGGTCGTCGCCTGACCCGCTCGATGCGCGCGCGGAGCCGTCCCGCCAGGTCGTGTGCGGCGGCGTCGAGGCCGGTGAGCCGTCCCACCTCGAGAATCGTCTCCAGGATGTCGTCCAGACCGTGCGGTTCCAGCGACACGATCTTCGTCCGGCCCGCAAGCACGCGCGCCGCCCGCCGCACGTCGGTGAAGGAGGGCGCGCAGACCCGGCACAGTTCCTGTGTAAGGATGAGATCTGGCCGCAGCGCGGCCAGGCGCTCGGCGTCGAGATGGTAGACGCTCTTGCCCGTATGGATCTGGTCGCGGATGGCGGTGTCGATCTGCGCGCTGGGCATCTCCGCGGAGACCATGGCGTTGCTCAGGACGTACTTCCCGCGGATCTCGGGCGGATAATCGCAGTCGTGCGAGATGCCGACCAGCTGGTCGGTCAACCCCAACGCGCAGACAATCTCGGTGGCGCTTGGCAGCAGCGAGACGATGTTCATACGTGTTCCTCCGGCGGCTTGACAGCCCGGAACATCCTGAACAACAACAGATCGTATACGATCTTCAGCCCGCCGCCGAGCAAGAACGGCACGCCCAGGCCCACGACCTGCATCGCGACGCCGGCGATGACCGGTGTGATTGACTGCGCGACGTTGCGCGCGATATTCGTCACCCCGGCCGCCGCCATGCGCTCTTCGGGATCGACCACCGCGACGACGTAGGACTGGCGCGGGGCTACGTCCATCTGCGACAGGGCATTGCGCGCGAGCAGCAGCACGATCGCCCACGACAGCGAAGGGGCAAACGGAATGGTCATCAGCAAGATGTTCGAGGGCAGGTGCGTGAAGACCATGGTGTTGATCAGGCCGATGCGCTCGGCGACGCGGGCGGCCAGCATGAAGGATGCGGCCTGCAGCAGACCGACACCGAGGAAGACCGGTCCAAGGACCTCTGGGCCCACGCCCCAGCGGAGGTGGAAGTAGAACGCGATGAGGCTCTGCACGACAAACCCACCGGCTAGGGAGTCGAGGCTGAAGAGGCCTGCCAGCCGCATCACCGCTGTGCGGGACCGGTTGAGCCGGCCGCGCGGTACGTCATCCGCAGCGGCCTCGACGCGATCGCTGAGCCTGGCGAAAATCCACAGCGTGATGCCCGCGAGCCCCGCGTAGGTCAGGAACATGACCCGGTAGGCGTGGATGAGGTCGAGGGCGGCCCATCGCTGCAGTAGCACGGGCGCGCCGGCGGCCAGAGCGCCGGCCGACCCCGCCAGCGCCCCGAGAGTGTTGTAGAGTGAGAAGAGGCGCGTACGTCGATCGGGCGTCGTCGTCTGGGGCAGCATCGCCTGCTCCAGCGAGAGGAACGGGCCAACCTCTCCCGATGTCGCGCCCACCGTCCCCGTGAGCGAGGCCAGGATCAGCAGCGCATACGACGTGCTGAATGCAAAGGCCGCCCCGCTCGTCGCCATGAACAGTGCGCTCAGCTGCAGCATGCGCCGGCGGCCGTAGCGGTCGGCGGTCGCGGTGAAGATGGCGGTCAGCGCCGCCGAGCCGAGCAGCGTGGCCGACAGCACCGCGCCGACCTGCCAGGGCGCGAACCCCATCGCGTCGAGGTAGACGCCCAGCAGCACCGACTGAAAGCCGTACGCGAAAGTCCGAACCGAACGGGCGCTCAGGATGAGGCGGCCGTCTGGTGAGACCCACGACAGGCGCATAGCGGTACCTTCGGCGAGCCCCACGAGCATCCCCGCACCTCGCGTGAACCCAGGCGGGAAGAGTGGCGCGATGGGCAGAAGTCTTATGCGAACGTTTGTGTATGGAGGTGTGCACGGTGGTGATCGAAGAAGGCGTTCGGAGTCGTCATGGGCTGGAACAGCATGGGATCCACCCTGGCATGGTGGGATGGAACCTGGCGGCCCCGGCGCTGTATGAGCACGCTGTACGGCGGCAGGAGGGGATGATCGCCGACGGCGGGCCGCTGCTTGTGGTGACCGTGCCGCACACCGGCCGCTCGCCTCAAGACAAGTTCGTCGTGCGAGAGCCCTCCAGCGAGCAGCACATCTGGTGGGGGCCGCACAACAAGCCGATCGCGCCGGAATCCTTTGATCGGCTGCACAAACGCATGCTGCAGTATCTGCGGGGTAAGGAACTGTTTGTCCAGGACCTGTTCGTGGGCGCCGATCCACTCTACCGGCGGCACGTGCGCGTGATCACCGAGTATGCTTGGCACAGCCTCTTTTCGCGGATCATGTTCATTGTGCCCGACGATGCGGCGCTGGCGACGCACACGCCCGAATTCACCGTGATCGACGCCCCTAGCTTTCTGGCGAACCCGTCGGAGGAAGGCACCCGGACCGAGGTCTTCATCCTGATGAACCTGGCGAAGAAGCTCGTGTTGATCGGTGGGACGACGTACGGCGGGGAGATCAAGAAGTCCATCTTCACCCTGCTCAACTACTTGTATCCGTTGGAGGGCGTTCTGTCGATGCACTGCTCGGCTAACGTCGGGGCGGCCGGCGACGTCGCGCTCTTCTTTGGCCTCTCCGGCACCGGGAAAACAACCTTGTCGGTCGATCCGGAGCGGGCGTTGATCGGCGACGACGAGCATGGCTGGTCGGACAATGGCATTTTCAACTTCGAGGGCGGTTCCTACGCGAAGACGATCAAGCTCTCCCCTAAGGGTGAGCCGCAGATCTACGGTACCACGCGGATGTTTGGGACGGTGTTGGAGAACGTGGTGATGGACCCGGCAACCCGCTGGCTCGATCTCGACGACGACTCGCTGACCGAGAATACGCGCGCCGCCTATCCCCTCACGTTCATGCCGAACGTCTTGCGCAGCGGGGTGGCCGCCCATCCGCGCACGATCCTGTTTCTCACGTGCGACGCCTTCGGGGTCATGCCGCCGATCGCGCGCCTCACCCCCGATCAGGCGATGTACCATTTTCTCTCGGGATACACGGCGATCGTCGGGGGCACTGTGAAGGGCATCACCGCACCCAAGGCGACGTTCAGCGCCTGTTTCGGCGCGCCGTTCATGGCGCAGCGACCGACCGTCTATGCGCAGATACTCGGCGAGCGGATCCACACGCACAAGACCGCGGTGTACCTGATCAACACCGGGTGGAGCGGTGGCGCGCAGGGCGAAAGCGGGGAGCGCATCCGGCTGGCGTACACGCGCGCCATGGTGCGTGCGGCGCTGAGCGGGGCGCTCGATGGTGTGCCCGCCGCCGTCGATCCTGTCTTCGGCGTCCAGGTACCGGCGCAGGTGCCGGGCGTCCCGCCCGAGATCCTGCGTCCCCGGGCTACTTGGTCGGATCAGGCGGCGTATGATGCCAAAGCCGGAGACCTGGCGCGCATGTTTGCCAAGGCATTCGCTGAATTCGCCCCCGACGTCACGCCCGCCGTGCGCGCCGCCGCCCCGCGGGCCGATTGACTTCTCCCGTCGTGCACCCGCGCCGGCGGATCGCCATTCTCACCGGCGGCGGCGACTGCCCGGGGCTCAACGCCGTCATCCGGGCGGTTGTCATTGCGGCCGTGCGCGAGCATGGCTGGGACGTGATCGGTATCGAAGATGGGTTCGATGGTCTCCTGAATCAGCACAGCCGGCCGTTGAGCCTCGATGATGTCCGGGGCATCCTCACGCAAGGCGGGACGATTCTCGGAACGTCGAATCGCGGGAACCCATTCGCCTGGCCGACGACGCGCCAGGGTCACGTCGAAGTCGTCGATGCGTCGCGGACGGTTCTCGAGCGGCTGGAGGCCCTGCGACTCGACGCGCTGATTGTCATTGGTGGCGATGGGACGCTGCACATCGCCCATGCCCTGTACCAGATGGGCGCGCCGATCGTAGGGATCCCCAAGACGATCGACAACGACATTTCAGCGACGGATGTGACGTTCGGTTTCGACACGGCGCGCGAGACGGCGACGGAAGCCATCGACAAACTGCACTCCACGGCCGAGAGCCACCATCGCGTGATGGTTGTGGAAACGATGGGGCGCAACGCCGGGTGGATCGCGCTGGAATCCGGCATCGCCGGCGGCGCGAACTCGGTGCTGATCCCGGAGATCCCCTTCAGCCTCGACACAGTTGTGTCGGCAATCGAGGATCGCGCCCATCGAGGCCGGCCGTTCTCGATCGTGGTGGTCTCGGAGGGCGCGCGACCGGTCGGCGGGGCGCAGATTTTTCAGGAAGCGGGCAGCCCGGGGCGGCTGCCGCGCCTCGGCGGCATCGGGCAGGAGGTGGCCAATATGCTGGCCGATGCGACGAATCGCGAGACCCGCTGTACGGTGCTCGGTCACCTGCAGCGAGGGGGAAGCCCGACGCCTTTCGACCGCCTGCTGGCGACGCGTTTTGGCGTGCACGCGGTGCAGTGCGTGGCGGAAGGCCGGATGGGCGCCATGGTCGCCCTACACGGGGTTAACGTGGTTGACGTACCCGTCGCGCGGGCGATCGCCGAGCCCAAACGCGTGCCGGCGGATGGTGAACTCGTGCGCACCGCGCGTGAGTTGGGGATGGCTCTGGGCGACGCGCGCTAGACTTAGACGCCCTGCAGCGCCCTCACGTAACGGATCTGCCCCGCGTGATAGCCATCATGGACCGTCATGTCGGCGACGGTGACCGCTCGCGGCTGCTTACTTTCTGGCAGGGGGCTCATCAGCCCGGCGTCGTCGGAGGCTTCGACCCGGCGCCGGACTTGCTGGTGTAGGTCGAGCAGACGGCGCACATCGATCTGCCAGGCGTGTTCGTCACCCGAGATTTCCTGCCAGTCTGAGGCGCCCAACTCCTCGCCGCTGGGGGTGGGTTTGCCGTCCCATCGGTCGACCACCGGCTGCTTCCAGTGGATGACGTGGCGGACGATCTGCCAGATGGAATGGCGCGCCGCCGACGGCTTCCACGCCGCCTGGGCTGCCGTGAGCCCTCCGACGGCCTGCGCCATCGGGTGGATCCACCCTTCCTCCTCATTGGCGTACTTCAGGGTGTGGCTGAGCACACGTGCGATCGACATGGAGGCCTCCCTGGTTAAATTCGGCACGATTCGTGGAGTCTATCTGACCAGCCGTCTCCGCATGAGCACGATCGGCGCCGGGAAGAGGGCGCCGGTCACGACCAGCATCCAGACGACGTCCCACACGTGCCGGGGCTCGATCGTTCCTAACGCCAGCGCACGCGACAACCGCACGACGTGGGAGAGCGGCGTCAGCCAGGACGCCGTACTGACCCACGCCGGGAGGGCATCCAGAGGGAAGAACACACCGCTAAACATGAACATCGGTGTGATGAACAATGCGAAATAGAATGTGAAGTAGTCGATGCTCGGGTTGACCGCCGTGAACGTCATCGCGATCACCGAGAACATCAGCCCGGAGAGGAAGAAGAGTGGGGGAATGAGCAGCGCCAGCGGCGATCGTACGACGCCGAACAACGTGATTACGACCAGAAACACCGACCCATAGAGCACGCTGCGCGTCGCGCCCCAGAAGATCTCGCCGACCACGACGTCCTCCACGCCCAACGGCGTGGTGATCACCGCGTCGTAGGCCTTCTCGTAGTACATTTGCACATAGGCATTGTACGTGCACTCGAAGGTTGCGCCGAACATCGCCGACGCGGACACGAGGCCGGTCGCCACGAACACCAGGTACGGCAGGCCGCCGATCGTGCTGAGGTACGCACCTAGCCCGAGACCCATCGCCAGCAGGTAGATCACCGGCTCGAGGAAGTTGACGGCGATCGACTCGGGGAAAATGCGTCTGAAGATAAAAGCGTTCCGCTGCCAGAAGCGGTACGCCCCCTTGGGCCAAAAGAGCGCCGTCATTCGCGGAGCATCCTTCCGGTGAGTTTCAGAAACACGTCCTCCAGGGTGGCACGGCGCAGCGTGGCCGCCTCGACAGCGACACCACCCTCGCGGATGCGGTGGATCAGCGCTTCGCCGTCCCGCGTGTACAACAACACCAGGTCGCCGTGGACCTCGTGCGCGTCAGAAAGGCCGTCGGCCACGCGCAGCACCTGGTCCAGCGCCACCCGTGCCTGCCCATCGGTCTCGAAGCCGCGCAACTCAACGACCTCGCGGCCGACGTGAGCGCGGACCAGGTCGGCCGGCGTGCCTTCGGCGACGATCCGGCCACGGTCCACGATGACGATCCGGTCGCACAGTGTCGCCGCTTCTTCCATATAGTGTGTGGTGAGGATCTGCGTGACGCCGGTGCGCTTCAGTTGCCGGAGCTTCTCCCAGGTGAGGTGCCGGGCCTGGGGATCGAGCCCCGTCGTCGGCTCGTCGAGGATCAACAGGTCGGGCTGCGGGACCAGGGCCCGTGCCACCATCAGACGCCGCCGCATCCCGCCGCTAAGATGCTCGACCTTGTCGCGGGCCCGGTCGGATAACGAGGCGAATTCGAGTAACTCATCGGCGCGCTGCCGGGCCACCGGCCACGGCAGGTCGAAGTAGCGCGCGAAGATCAACAGGTTCTCGCGGACGGTCAGCGCCGAATCCAGGGTACTGTCCTGTGTGACGACGCCGAGCCGCGCCTTGATGGCGCGCGGGTGCGCCCGCACGTCGGTGTCGAAGACGCGCAAGTCACCGGAGGTGGGCGGCAGCACGCAGTAGATCATCTTCATCGTGGTGGTCTTGCCGGCGCCATTGGGACCCAGGAAACCAAAGCACTCGCCGGGCTGGACGGCAAACGAGATGCCGTCGACGGCGGCAAGTGCACCGTAACGCTTGGTGAGGCCGGCGGCCTGGACGATGGACATGTCGATCCGACGATCAGCCTAGCGCGTCACGGTCACCTTCTGCAATCCACGGGGATGATCCGGATTGAGGCGGCGGGCCACCGAGAGGTGGTACGCGAAGAGGTGCACCGCGGTCGCGGCCGCCACGGGGGCCAGTGTTTCGGGCAGGCCGCTGTTCACCGCCACATCGCCGGGGTCATCGCCGAACGCGAAGGTCAGCGTGGGCACGGAGCGGTTGCGCAGTTGCACCCGGAGATCGATCAGTCCCGGGCGGCTGCGGCCGGGAGGGAGCAGGAGCAGGACGGTGGTGCGCTTGTCGAGGGCGGCGATCGGTCCATGCAGCAGTTCGGCCGCCGAGATCGAGTTGGCCGCCGCGTAGCAGGTCTCCTTGAGCTTCAGCGCGGCCTCGTCGGCAACCCCGAGCATGTAGCCGCGTGTCGTCACGACCCACGGCTCGCGCTTTGCGTGTTTTCTGGCCAGGGCTTTGATTGCCGCTTCCTGATCCAGGACGTTGGACACCGCACCCGGGAGCCGCGGGAGCGCCCTCGCCAGGTCCTTGTTCTGGCCCCACCCTGCGACCAGAGTCGCCAGGACCGCGAGCGACGCGGTGAACGTCTTGGTGGCGGCGACGCTTTTTTCCTCGCCGGCGCCCAGCGGGAGCACGTGGGCGCTGCGCTCCGCCAGCGGCGAAGATGGATCATTGGTCAGCGCGACGGTCAGCGCGCCCTGCTTCCGCGCTTCGGCGACCACGTCACCAACGTCGGCGGAGCGACCCGACTGCGAGATAGCGATGACCGCGCCGGTGCTCCAGTCGGGCGAGCGGTCGTACAGCGTCGTCACCGAGGGCATGGCGGTGCCGGTGGGAATGCGCAGCAATGTTTCGACCAGGTACTGTCCGTAGATGGCCGCGTTGTGTGACGTCCCACGCGCCACGAACACCACCACACTGGGCTTGCGCCGGCGAAGCGCAGTGGCCACCTCGCCGATGACGGTGGCCTGCTCGGCCAGGAGGCGGCTAAGCACCGTGGGTTGTTCGTGGATTTCGCCGATCATGGCGTAGGTGGGTTGTCTGGGCATGGGGTGCCCTTCGGCGGTGCAGCAGGAAGCCCTGCGCTTGCACTCGAACAGAAGACATCCGCCGCGGGTATCAACGTCAGCCCGGGAGTTAACGCGTGGCAGGGATTGACGCGAGGAATGCTAAGGTCGGCGAGGCGATCGACCGCCTCTGCGTCATCGAGATCACCGGCCGGGGCGTCGTCGGCGATCTGTACGCCGCCGCGCGCGCTGCGCAGGGCGGTCCGCTCTGCATGACCGTGGCGCAGGTGCTCGTCGAACGTGTCAAACCGGGCGATGTCGTGGTCATTGCCACCGGCCTGCCGACGTATCCTTGGTTTTCAGCAGAACAGGACGGGCCGATCGGGGCCGCCACGCTGGCGCGCGCGCTGCTGTTGGGCCTGGCGGCGCGGCCGGTGATCATCACCGAGCCGAATCACGTCGAAATTTGCCGCGCGGCGGTGCGCGGCGCGGGGCTGTACGCGCGAGGAATCGATGACGCGCTGCGCCTGCCGACGACGGTGGGGGTTGAGGCCTTTCCGATAGATTCCGCCCAGGCGGAACGCGAAGCCGGGGCGTGGCTCGATCGGGCCCGGCCCAAAGCGATGATCGCCATCGAGCGGCCCGGTGCCAACGAACACGGGCACTACCACAGCGCCGGCGGGCACAGGCTGACCGAGCATTGTGCCAAGATCGATATCCTGTTCGCGAGGGGTAAGGCGTTGGGCATCCCCACCGTTGGCATCGGTGACGGCGGCAACGAACTCGGCTGCGCCATCATCCGCGACGCGGTATTCGCGTCGGTGCCCCGGGGCAGCACGTGCCGCTGCCCGTGCGGCGGATCGGTGGTGCCGGCGTTAGTCACCGATCACCTGATCTTGACGGCCATCTCCAACTGGGGTGCCTACGGCATTGAGGCTGGAATGGCCGTGCTGCTCGAACGGCCGGAGGTGCTGCACAGCCGCGAGATCGACCGCCGCGCGCACGACCTGTGTGCCGCGGCCGGAGCCAACAACGACGGGCCCGGCCTGCTCGACGTCGGCACCGACGCGGTGCCCGCTGACCGTCACGGTGACTTCGTCTCACTGCTCGGCGTCATGGTTCAGAGCGGCATCGACTTCGGACGACTCTACAAGGAGCCTCGGTATCCTTGGCTCGCGGTGTAGGAGGCGATCCCATGGCGACGGCGGTGTACACGACGGCGGATGTGCGCGGCCGCATCGCGGGTCTGCCGCGTGTGCGGTTGGCGTACTTGCCCACCCCGATCCAGCATTGTCCTAACTTGTCGAAGGATCTCGGCGTCGACCTCTGGGTGAAGCGGGACGACCTGACCGGTCCCGGCTTCGGCGGGAACAAAGTGCGCAACCTGGAGTGGCGGATGGCAGAAGCCATCGGCAGCGAGGCCGACATTCTCGTCTTTGGCGTCGAGGCCACGTCCAACTCCGCGCGCCAGACGACGGCGGCCGCGAACATGCTCGGCCTGCCGCTGGTGTTGGTCTTGCGCGGCAGCGCCGGCGAGGATGTCCAGGGCAACCTGCTCTGCGACCTCGTCCTCGGTGCGGAAGTGCGCCTCGTTGATCTACCGACCTATCACGAGCTGAGCCGGGTGGTCCAGGAGGTCACCGACGAGCTGCGCGCGAAGGGCCGCAGGCCGTTCAGCCTCAACCACGGCAGGATGTTCTCGGTGGCCGCGGCGCTTGCGACCGTCGAGAACTTCCTCGAAATCCTTGAGCTGTTGGAACCACACGGCCGCCGGCCTGCTCACATCTACATCTCGTCGGGCGGCAAGGGGCTCGCGGGCTTGACGCTGGCGAACAAGGCGCTGGGCCTGCGGGTGCGGGTGACCGGCATCGCGTCGACGAGCAACGAAGATCCGTGGCACTATGCGTCACAGACCGCTAGCGAGACCGCGGTCATGCTGGGTCTGCCGGTGCGAATTACGCCCGAGGAGATCGACGCGTCCTACGACTATATCGGGCCGGGTTACGGCATTCCGACGCCCGACGGGATGAACGCGATCCTGGCATTCGCGCGGCGCGAGGGGATCTTGCTCGATCCGGTCTACACCGGCAAGGCGGCGGCCGGCCTACTCGATCACATCAAGCGCGGCATCGTCCCGCCGGGGGCCACCGTGATCTTCGTCCACACGGGAGGACAGCCGGCGCTGTTTGCGCAGGGCCGACTCCTCATGGAGCATATTCGGAACCAGACACGGTCAACGTAAGAACACGTGGGGCCAAAGGGGGAAGGGAGATGCATGTGCGTCCTGTAGTGGCACTTTTGATCGCGGTCGTGTTTCTGCTGCCGCTCTCCGCCGGCGCGCAGGCTGACCGGCCGCTCGTCTACGCGCAGAACGTTGCCGTGACCGCGATGGACACCGCCGGATCGACCATCGGCACGGTCTATCCCGCCGGCTATGAGGCGATGTTCCTGATCTACGATAACCTGGTTGGGTTCAACGACAAGATGCAGATCATCCCGCAGCTGGCCACCGAATGGTCGGTATCGCGAGATGGGCTTACGTGGACGTTCAAATTGCGGCGCGGCGTGACGTTTCATGACGGCACGCCGTTCGACGCCGATGCCGCCGTCTTCCACATCCAGCGGCAGATCGACACCAATACCAACAAGGCCAACCGGCCGCTGTGGGATCCGTTCTCCGGCGCCCGAAAGGTCGACGATTTTACAATCGCGATTTCGACGCCGAAACCCTACGGCGCACTGCTCAACACACTGGCCCACGGCTCGGGCGGTGTCGTGAGCCCCGCCGCGGTCCGACGCCTGGGTGAGGGGTTTGCCCGCGCACCGGTCGGCACAGGGCCCTACATGGTCGAACGGCTGGACACCGGCACCGAACTTGTGCTGCGCCGCAACGACAACTACTGGGGCGGCCGGCCGGCGTACAGCCGTGTCATCCTGCGCCACGTGCCCGACCCCACCACGCGCATCGCGCTGCTGCAATCGGGGCAGGCCGACGTGATCAACCTCGTCCCGCCGGAGAATGTCGCACAGCTCCAGGGCAACCCGAACATCGAAGTGATCTCCCGTCCCGCGCTGCGCACCTTCGGGTTCGCGTTCAACTTGAACCGGAAGTTCTTCCAGGACGTGCGGGTCCGGCACGCGTTCAACTTCGCGGTTAACCGCGGGCCCGTCATCAAGGCGATCTTCAAGGACTATGCGACGCCGATCGATTCGCCGCTGTCACCGTTCACCACCGGTTACGCGCCGGTCAGCTCGTGGCCGTACGATGTCGATCGCGCCAAAGCGCTGCTGAACGAAGCCGGCTGGCGCCCGGGTCCCGACGGCGTTGTCCGCAAGGACGGCCAGCCGTTTGAGATCACGGTCATGACACCGATCGGCATGCTGCCCAAAGATATCGAGGTCACACAGGCGTTTCAAAACTTCCTCCGCGTGATCGGCGTGCGCGCGACCATCAACCGCGTCGAGCCCGCTGCGTTTTTTGATCTCGTCAGGGTCCCGCCGGACCGAATCTCGTGGGACATGGTGCTCTTTGGGTTCAATCCATCCAACGGTGATGGCGCCTACCACCTGACGTCGCTGTTTGAGAGCAACCCGAACCGCAACGGCCCGCCGAAGGTCTGGAACTTCACGTGGTACGTGAACCCGAAAGTCGATGAACTGCTCAATATGGCCGACGTGACGGTTGACCAGACGAAGCGCAACCAGTTGCTCGCCGAGGTCGCGAAGATCGTTTGGAACGATGCGCCGTATGTCTGGCTGTATGCGGAGAATGTAATCGTGGCGAAGAAGAAGGATATCAAGAGCGTGGAAGTCTGGCCGGTGATCTTCACCATTCTGCGCAACGCGAAACCGTAGCCGACTCGCGCGCGGGGGAGGGGATTCGATCCTCTCCCCCGCGACCACCGCGCTATATGGCCCTGTTTGCGCTGCGCCGCCTGCTGTGGCTGATCCCCCAGACGCTGGCGGTGGTCACGCTTCTCTTCATCGTGTTCCGCCTGGTGCCGGGCGACCCGGCCCTGATCATCGCGGGACCGGGCGCGACTCAAGACCAAATCGACGCGATCCGGCGCGACCTTGGGCTCGATCGGCCGGTGTGGACACAATACGGGCGCTTCCTCGCCGACCTGGCGCATGGTGATCTCGGCCGCTCGCTCAGCCTGAAACTCCCCGTCACAGAGATCCTCCGCAAGCGGCTGGGACCGTCGCTAGCGCTGATGGCCGCCAGCCTGGTAGTCACCGTACTCCTGGCGGTGCCGGCCGGCGTGATGGCGGCGGTCCGGCCTCACAGCGCGCTCGCCCAGGCGGTGATGAGCACGTCGATCCTGGCGCTATCCATTCCCAACTTTCTCGTCGGGATGATTTTGATGCAACTGCTGGCGGTCAAATGGCGCGCGTTGCCGGCGGCCGGGACCGGCGGCATCGCGTTCCTGCTGATGCCGACCCTGGCGGTGGCCGCGCGCCTGGTCGCGCTGGTGAGCCGCACGACCCGCGCAAGCGTCATTGAGATCCTGGGCGAGGACTTCGTGCGGACCGCGCGCGCGAAGGGACTGTCGGGCCACACCGTGCTCTACCGGCACGCGCTGCCGCCGGCTCTGGTCCCAATCATCACGATGATCGGGATCCAGGCGGGGTACCTGCTTGGCGGGTCGATCGTCGTCGAGACGCTCTTCGCGTATCAGGGGCTGGGGCAGGCGATGATCACCGCGGTCTCGCTGCGCGACTACGTGCTCGTGCAAGGGATCACGTTCTTCTACGTGGCGGGGTTCCTACTCATCAATCTGATCGTCGACCTATCGTATGCGGGCGTGGATCCCCGGATCCGCTATGCGTAGGCGCCTGTGGCGGTTGCTCCGGGTGCCCGCTATGGCGATTGGGCTCGTGCTGATCGTCGGTTACATCCTGTTGGGCGTTTTCGGGCCGTGGATCGCTCCGCACGATCCCAACGAACAGGACCTGCTCGCCGCGCTGCAGCCGCCGTCGGGTCATCACTGGTTCGGCACCGACGATCTGGGGCGCGATCTGGCCAGCCGCGTGATCGTCGCGGCTCGGGCTGACCTGACGATCGTCGTGCTCGGGGTGTTCCTGTCGCTTGCGATCGCCGTGCCCGTCGGGCTGATTGCCGGGTTCGTGGGTGGCAGGACAGACCGGTTCCTGATCGGCGTCTCGGATGCGGCGTTGACCTTTCCGTCGCTGGTGCTGGCGGTGGTGCTGGTCAGCCTGTTTGGCGCGGGATTGCGGAGCGTCATCGTTGCGGTGGGTTTGACTACCGCGCCGGCGCTCGCGCGCCTGATCCGGAGCCTGGTGTTGAGCACGGTGGCTGCCGAATATGTGGAGGCCGCCCGGGCGCTGGGCGCGAGCCCGCTCCGGCAGATCAGCCGGCACATTGCGCCGAACATCGCCGGCCGCGTGGCCGTCTACACGACGTTGATGGGCAGCACGGCGATGCTGACGGTGACCGCGTTGGGCTTCCTCGGGCTGGGCGTGCAGCCTCCCGCACCCGAGTGGGGCAATATGCTGGCGACCACGCGGACCTATCTGGCGACGGCGTCGTGGTTGTTGGCTGCGCCCGGTGTGGCGATCATCCTGTTTATTCTGGGCTTGAACCTGCTCGGAGACGCGCTGCGCGACCTCTTTGACCCCAAACTGCTCTGGCGGCTCTAGCGGGCGTATACTTCAGGGTTGACCACGTGGGCCGGCCGTTCTCCCCTCAAGGCGGCGATCACGGCATCGGCGCAACTTGACTCCATGCGCGCCAAAGTTTCGCGCGTGTGCGACGCCACGTGGGGAGTGGCCACGACCTGCGCCAGGCTGACCAACTCGCGATCGCGGACCGGTTCGTCGTGGAAGACGTCGAGCCCGGCGCCGGCGAGCCGACCTTCTCGGAGCGCCCGCAGCAGCGCGGCTTCATCGACCAGGTCGCCACGGCTGGTGTTGATCAGGAACGCCGCCGCCTTCATCTTGCGCAGCGCGGCATCACCGATGAGATGCCGCGTCACCGGCGACAGCGGGGCGTGCACGGTGACGAAGTCGCTTTCGGCCAACAGCGTGTCAAAGTCGCAGAGCCGCACGCCGAGCGCGGTGGCCGCCGCATGATCGGGCGCCACGTCGTAGGCCAGCACGCGCATGCGGAACCCGGCGCCGCGACGCGCGACGGCTTTGCCGATCGCACCGAAGCCGACGATGCCCAGCGTCTTACCGTGCACGTCGACCGCCGGTGAACGATCCCAGCCTCCGGCTTTCACTTCCCGATCCAGGTGCGGGATCTGACGGGCGGCGGCCAGCAGGAGCCCGAACGCATGATCGGCTACGGCTTCGGAGAGCACACCCGCGGTGATCGTCACCGGGATCCCGCGCGCCGTGGCTGCCGCGATGTCCACGGTATCGAATCCCACGCCACGGCGGGCAATGATCTTCAGCCGTGGGGCTGCATCGAGCACCCGCGCGGTTATGGGCTCAGTTCCGGCGACAATGGCATCGATGTCGGTAACCAGGTTCAGCATCGCGTCTTCCGTCAATCGCGATCCCGTGGGATTGGGAATCACGTCACACCCGGCGGTTACGAGCTGCTGGAGCGGCGCCTCGCTGGCGCGGCCGAAGCCCGCCACCGAGACGAGGACGCGGGGACGCGGCGAGGGCGCTCCCGTCACGGCCGCAGGGCAGCCGCGCCCACTTGGATCGGCGCGGCATCACTGCGGGCCAGATCCAACGCGGTCAGCATCTCGTCGAGTTCGGCGCGGCTGCCGGGATCGAGCGTCGGACCAGGGTGCCGGATGAGAGCCGACACGATGATACCGCGCCTTCTGAAGATCTCCTTACGGAGCGCCAGACCGATGACCGGCTGCCCCTCGTAACGGATGAGCGGG
>JBGPNN010000059.1:0-15858 GCA_041487495.1 bacterium | reverse complement strand
GGTCGCGGTGGTAGCCGGCCGCGGATTGCCGCCGGAGATCAAGGCGAAGACGCGGGCGTTCTCGACAAACACACCGCCCGAGGGCGTGGTCGCGGAGGTCGTCTATGTGCCGGGCGGCACCGACCTATTCCGCGACACCGAGACGCACCGGCGTCTGGCCGGCGCGGGCGTCGCCGGCAAGATCGTGCTGTCTGAAGCCGGGAGCCGCCGCAACATGCAGGCCGCGCAGGAACAAGGTGCGGTCGCCTATCTCCATACGTGGCCGAGCGAGGAAGACGCGATCCACGAGGGAATCGTCTCGCCGGTGTGGGGCGCGCCCACGCCCGACACGGTGGCCGCGTTCCCGCGCATCCCAATCCTCAGCATCACCAAGGCCAGCGGCGAGGCGCTGAAGACCGCGCTGGCTGCGGGTCCCGTCACCGTACGCGTGCACAGCCGCACCGAAACCGGGTGGCGCCCGGTGACGCTGCCCGTGGCCTCCATTCCCGGGACGACCTCCGAGTTCGTCCTCTTCTCGGGGCACGTCGATTCCTGGCACCTGGGCGCGACCGACAACGCGACCGGCAACGCGGTCACCATGGAAGTCGCGCGCGTCCTGTACGCGCACCGCGACCGGCTGCGCCGCGGGGTCCGCTGCGCGTTCTGGCCCGGGCATTCCACGGGCCGGTACGCCGGGTCGTCGTGGTACGCCGACCACCACTGGCACGATTTGTACGAGCACTGCGTCCTGCACATCAACTGCGACTCGCCGGGCGTGTTGGGCGCGACCGAATACGATCCCGTCACCGCGACGGCCGATGCGGCCGCGTTCGGGGTCGCGCTGATCAAGGAACTGACGGGCCAGGATGTTGCGTGGGAACGGCCGGTGCGGGCCGGCGATCAGTCGTTTTGGGGCGCCGGCGTCCCGTCGCTGCTCATGGGCTCATCGGTCCGACCCAAAGGCCAGCGTTGGGCCGTGGGCGGATCGGGTCTCGGCTGGTGGTGGCACACGGAGGACGATACGCTCGACAAGGTCGACCCCGACGTCCTGCGCCTCGACACGCGGATCTATCTGCTCGCGGCGTATCGCTTCGCCGCCGCACCGGTGCTGCCGTTCCGGGTCGGCGCATCGGTGGCGGAACTGCAGGCCGTCGTGGGGACGCTGGCCCGGGAGACCGGCGAGCGGTTCGACTGGACACCGATCACCGCAGCCCTGGACCGGCTCGCGACGGCCGCCCGGGCGTTCGACGCTGTGGTGGACGGCGTGCCGAGCGGCGACCAACTGGCACCCATCGGGCGCGCACAACGTGCCGCGATCCGCGCGCTGATCCAGACCGGCTACACGGGCGGGAGCCCGTTTGATCACGACCCGGCGGTCCCCCAGGTTCCGGTCCCGGCATTGCAGGACGCGCGCGAGCTCATGCGGCTGGCGCCGGACTCTCACGCCGCGCGGGTGCTGCACACACGCCTGGTGCGCCAGTGCAACATGGTGGTCTTCAATCTACGTAAAGCCGCGCGGGCCTTGGAAGCGGCCCCGGCGGCGCGGCACTGATCGACCTGCGGGAGGTGGAGACGATGCGAGCACAACGGGTGCGGGTGGGAATTCGCGCTTCGATTGCCCTAGCCGTAGGGATCGTGCTGATCGCCGGCGTCGCACAGGCGCCGCCGGCGGCGGCCCAGGGGACGCCGGGAACTTTTTCGCTGCCCCTGATCGACAACGCCCGGATGTGGCCCCTTATCGGCGGGCTGCCGAACATTCTGGTCAACAAAGTGCTCTACAGCACCCTGGTCAAGTACGACCCGAAGAACTGGCAGCCGGTGGGCGATTTGGCCGAGCGCTGGTCCCTGGGCGACGACAAGCTCACGTGGACCTTCAACCTGCGGCGCAACGTGACGTGGCACGATGGGACGCCGTTCACGGCGCGTGACGTCAAGTTCACGATCGAGCGACTGTGGCTCAACCCGGCGGTCGGATACTACCAGCGGGCCAATTTCGAATCCATCAGCCGGGTCGACATCGTCGACGACTTCACGGCGCGCATCGTTACGAAGACTCCATTTGCGACGCTGCCGGTCATGTTGGGCTACCTGGCAAACATGCTGCCCGAGCACATTCTAGGCCGCTACACCATCGACCAGATCCGCAACCCCGTCGACTTCCTCCGGAATCCGATCGGGACGGGACCGTTCCGGTTCGGCGAGTCGGTCCTGGGCTCGCACGTGCGCCTGGTGGCCAACGACCGCTACTTCCTTGGGCGGCCCAAGCTCGACGCCGTCGTCTTCCGCGTGGTGGCCGACATCGAGCAGCAGCTGGCGCAACTGCAGACCGGCCAGCTCGACCTGATGATCATCGAGCCGCACCAGGTCCAGGGCGTCCAGCGGATGAACAACATCCAGCTCGTCGACGCGCCGCAGGTAAACTATACGTTCGTGGCCTTCAACAACAAGCTCGAGCCGTTCACCGACCGGAAGGTGCGCCAGGCGCTGACCCACGCGGTCGACCGTAAGGCCATTCTCGAGAAGATCTACCTGGGCCGGGGCAAGCTGGCCACGGGTCCGATCAATCCGCTCAACGCGTGGGCGTACACCGACAAGGTGCATCAGTTCCCCTACAATCCCGAACTCGCGAACCGTCTGCTCGAGGAAGCCGGGTGGACCAGGGGGCCCGACGGCATCAGGCGCAAGGCAGGACAGCCGCTTAAGGTGACGGTGGAAGTCGACCGCGGCAACCCCGTGCGTGAGCAGACCGCGGTGGTCACCCGGCAGTACTGGCGGGAGGTCGGCGTGGACGCCGAGGTACGCGTCAGCGAGTTCAACGCCCTGCTCTCGCGCATTCGCAGCCGGCCCAACCTCGTGCAGACGTGGGTCCTCTGGTACATCACGCCCCCCGATCCGGACATCTTAGGCTACTACCACAGCCAGGGCACGCTCAACGAGTTCGGGTACGCCAACCCGGAACTCGACCGGCTCCTAGAAGGGGGCCGGCAGACGTTTGATGTCAACGCCCGCGCGAAGATTTACCAGCAGGCCGAGAAGTTCATGGCGTGGGACGCTCCGGTAATCTTCCTCGTCTATCCGGCAGAGATCCAGGCATTGAGCAAGCGGGTCCAGGGCTGGGCGTCGATGGGGTATCGCGACGCACTGAGCCACATGACCGGTGTGTCGGTCACGCGCTAGATCGACGCCGGGTGCGCCGCCCGCGCGGGGCGCGCCCGGACCTGACGGGAGAGGGAGCGGCGGCCAGCCGCGCTCTCTCCCCACCCCATGCTGCGGTATCTGATTCGCCGCCTGGTGCAAACCGTACTGCTCCTCTGGGTCGTGAGCATGGTCGTGTTCGCGCTCGTCACCCAGGCCCCGGGCGGCCCGTCGATCTTGTTGGACCGGAACCTGGGGCCGGACGACATGGCGCGCATGCGCGCCATCCTGGGACTCGACCAGCCCCTCCACATGCAGTACGTTCGCTGGCTGTCACAGGTCCTCCGCGGCAACTTCGGTTTCTCGTACCAGGCCGGGCTGCCCGTGTTGGAGATCATCGGGCAGATGCTGCCGAACACCCTCACCCTTTCGGCTGCCGCGCTCGCCCTGTCGCTTGTCGTCGCGATCCCGGCCGGGGTGATTTCGGCCTCGCGGCCCTACTCCGGCCTCGACCATACCGTGACCTTTTTGTCTTTTTTCGGCATCTCGGTGCCCACGTTCTGGTACGGTCTCATGCTGATCGTGTTGTTCGCCATCGTACTGGGCTGGCTGCCGCCGGGCGGGATGCGCACGATCGGCGCCCCTCCCTCCCTGCTGGACCTCGCGCGACACCTGATCCTGCCCGCCGTCGTGCTGGGAACGGCGAACATGGCGCTGTTTGCGCGCTACACGCGATCGTCGACGATGGCGGTGCTCCGGCAGGACTACGTTCGCACGGCGCGGTCCAAAGGGTTGACCGAGCGCGCCGTGCTGTACCGTCACGCCCTGCGCAACGCGCTGCTCACGATCGTCACAATCGTCGGGCTGCAGCTCCCGCGACTGGTCGGCGGGGCCGCGATCACGGAAACCGTCTTCGCCTGGCCAGGCATGGGCAGCCTGGCCGTGCGCGCGGCGTTCGAGCGCGACTATCCGATGATCATGGGGATCACGCTGGTGATCTCGGCCGTGGTGGCGACCAGCAGCCTGGTGGTGGATCTGATGTATGTCTACATCGACCCGCGGATCCGGGATGAATAACGCGTCCGCGGTCGGCGCCATCCCCGCGCCCGCGGTTCGCGCCGGCCGGACGCCCAGCGCCCGGATCCTGGCGCGGTTTCGGCGCAACCGGCTGGCCGTAGCGGCGCTGGTGATCCTCGTCACGGTGCACGTGCTGATCGTCCTCGCGCCGTGGGTCGCGCCGTTCAACCCCGAGTTCGTCGATCTGGTCAAGCGGCTGCAGCCGCCGGGCAGCGAACACTGGCTGGGAACCGACGAGTACGGCCGCGACGTGCTCACCCGCCTCCTGTACGGCGGGCGCGTATCGCTCGCGGTCGGACTCTCATCTATGGCGGCGTCAATGATGATCGGCGTCGCGGTGGGCGCGGTCGCCGGGTTTGCCCGCGGGCTGACCGACGTGGCGCTGATGCGCATCACCGATGGGATGATGGCGGTTCCGCTCTTCTTCATCGCGCTGATGGCACTGGCGATGCTGGGCGCGACAATCGTGAACCTGGTGCTGGTGATCGCGCTGTCGTCGTGGATGACGGTCGCGCGGGTCGTCCGCGCCGAGGTCCTGCGCACCCGGGAACTGGAGTTCGTGCTGGCCGCCCGGGCGATCGGGTGCGGCGGGCTGCGCATCCTCTCCCGGCACATCGTGCCGCAGTCGATTCCCTCGATCACGGTGGCGGCGACGCTCGGGATGGCCTACGCCGTGCTGCTGGAATCGTCGCTGTCGTTCCTGGGCCTCGGCGTGCAGCCTCCGGCGGCGTCGTGGGGCAACATGCTCAGCGGCGCGCGGGGCTACCTCCGGACGATCCCGGGCCTGGCCGTATTTCCAGGGGTCATGATCTTCATCACGGTGCTCTGCTACAACTGGTTCGGCGACGGGCTGCGGGACGCGATCGACCCGACACTAGCTGAGCACTGAACGTCCGCAGGCGCGCGACCAACGGCCGCGAAGACTTCACACGAGGTACCATCATGAGCCGGTCTGCGACTATTGCCTTAGTGGGCGACTTGATGCTCGAGCATGCGATCGTCAATGGCGGCCGCGCGCCGGGCAGCGCAGGGATCTGGGAGGTCCTCCACCGCGCCGACCTCGTGTTCGTGAATCTGGAGTGTCCTCTGACGGCCCGGGGGTCGCCGGCGGACAAGCACGTCGCCTTTCGCACCGATCCGGCTCTCGCGCAGGGCCTGCGGGCCTCCGGCATCGACGTGGCCACGGTGGCGAACAACCACCTCTTCGACTATGGTGTCGAGGGCATGTATGACACGCTGGACGCGCTCCGGGCGGCCGGAATCGCACCGGTGGGCGCGGGCCGCAACCTGGCCGAGGCGTTGGCCCCCGCGGTGCTGACGGCTGAAGGCGTGCGCGTGGCGTTTGTTGGCCTGTCGTCCACGCTGCCCGTGGGCAGTGCCGCCGCGCCCGACCGCCCCGGGATGGCACCCGTGCGGGTCACGACCAGCTACGTCATCGACAGCGTCGCCCTCGAGGAAACGCCGGGCATCGCGCCGGTCGTCGAGACACGCCTGTGGCCCGACGACGTGCAGGCGGCCGCGACCGCGGTGGCCGCGGCGAAGCGCTCGGCGGAGATCTGCGTGGTCGGCGTCCACTGGGGCGTGCCCAACGGTTGGGTGGCCCAGTTTCAGGATCCGGTCGCGACCTACCAGCGGCCGCTGGCCGAGGCCTTGGTGGCCGCGGGTGCCGACGTCATCGTGGGCCACCACCCCCACGTCCTGCATGGTATCGATCGGATCGGCGACCGGCCGATCTTCTACAGCCTGGGCAACTTCATGTTTCATTCGGTCACGGCCGGCAAGCTCCCGACGCTGCGGCGGCTTGATCCCTCCTACTCCTGGCGCAGCCTGCGCTCACCGATCAACCTGGATTCCGTGATCGCGCTGGTCACCTGCGATCACGGCGGGGTGCGCGGCGTCGATCTGGTGCCCATGATGATGAACGCCGGAGGTGACCCGGAGTTGGCCGTCGGAGGGGATGCCACGCGCATCCTGGCCGGCCTGGCCGACCTCTCGGCCCCCTACGGTACGAAGGTCACCACCGTTGGTGCGAGAGGGCGAATCCAAAAGGAGGCATGACGATGCGTATCGCGATTGTCGGCGCGGGCGCTATTGGCGGAACCATGGGCGCGTACCTGGCCCGCGCCGGGCACGACATCACGCTGGTCGACGCGGCGGACGAGCACGTGCGGGCGATCAACGCCCGCGGGCTGTCCATCGAAGGCGCCGAGACCTTCACGGTGCGGGTCCCGGCCATCGCTCCCGGCCAGTTACGCGGGCCACTCGGGACGGTCTTCCTGGCCGTCAAGACCATGCATACGGACGCCGGTGCCGCTCTGATCGCGCCGCACCTGGCCCCCGATGGCGTGATCGTCTCGATGCAGAATGGCTTCAACGAAGAGCGGATCGCGGCGGTCGCCGGCCGCCACCGCACCATCGGGGCCTTCGTGAACTTTGGCGCCGACTATCTGGAGCCGGGACGCATCATGTACGGGGGTGCCGGCGCGCTGTACATCGGCGAGCTAGACGGCGCGCCGAGCGACCGGGTCCGCACGCTCGTGGGCGTCCTGCAGTCGTCGTTTCTGCCGAACACGCAGGCCACGTCAAACATCTGGGGCTATCTCTGGGGCAAGCACGCGTACGCGGCGATGCTCAAGGCCACGGCGCTGACCGATGAGACGATCGCCGATTGTCTCGCCAGCCCGGAGGCGCGCCCGGCGCTCGCGAATCTCGCGGGAGAGGTCCTGGCGCTGGCCAACGTCGAAGGCGTACGGCCGGAGCCGTTCGATGGCTTCGAGCCCGACGCGTTCTCCTTTCCGCCGCGCCGCGACCCCGCCCGCGTCGACGCCAGTCTGAACGCCCTCGTGACCTTCAACAGCAAATCCCAGAAGGCGAAGAGCGGCGTCTGGCGCGACCTGGCGGTGCGCAAGCGCAAGACCGAGGTGGAAACCGTGGCCCGCGAGCTGCGCGCTCGAGCGGCGAAGCACGGCGTCGCGATCCCGCTGGTCGAAGCGGTCAGCCGCATGATCGGCGAGATCGAGACCGGGGCCCGACAGATGTCCTGGGACAACATACGCGCGCTGGTCGACCTCGATGCGCGGACGTACGGCGCGCCATCGCGCGGTGAGGTACACGGGCGTGCCTGATCCCTTCACCTTCAACGGGCGCGTGGTGCTGGTCACCGGGGCGGCACACGGCATCGGCCGCGGCATCTGCGAATCCTTTGCCGGTCGTGGCGCTTCGGTATGGGCGTGCGACATCAGAGAAGACGAACTCGCCGAGACGGTCCGGCGATGCCGCGCCGCGGGGGGGCCCGCGGAGGGACGCGCGGTCGACGTGACCGACGCGGCGGCGGTGCAGGCCGTGGTCGACGAGGCGCAGGCACAGTCGAACAAGGTGGATGTCTTTGTGCACGCGGCCGGCGGCGTGCAGTGGCAGGTCGGCCGGCCGGTCGAAACGGTGACGTTGGAGGAGTGGCGCGGCATCGTTGCGGCGAACCTCGACGGCGCCTTCTTGTTTGTGCGCGCCCTGGTGCCGGGGATGAAGGCGCGGGGCTGGGGTCGCATCGTCACGATCTCGTCGGGGGCGGGTCGCAGTTACAGTCAGACGGGCATCCAGGCGTACGCCGGCGCGAAAGCCGGGCTCATCGGCTTCACGCGGCAGATTGCGCGCGAGCTCGGCGCCTTTGGGATCACGGCCAACTCCGTCGCGCCCGGGTTTGTCCTCTCGAATCCGACGACGATCACGCAATGGGAAGCGATGGGCGCATCCGGCCAGCAGGCGTTCTTCAACAACCTGGCGGTCAAACGGCTCGGGACCCCAGACGATATCGCCGGCGCGGTGCTGTTCTTTGCGTCAGACCTGGCGTCATACATCACTGGGCAGACGATCAGCGTGGACGGCGGGCGCTGGATGCTCGGCTGAGGAGGATGAGAATGGCACGAGTCGATCGCGGGGCACCAGCGTACCACACCGTCAGCCCACAGCGGCTGATGGCGGACACCGAGGCGCTCGCCCAATGGGTGCGCCTGTCGGGGTCGCCCGAAGAACTGGAGTCGTTCAAGTACGCGCAGAAGCAACTGCGCGCGGCGGGCTGTAAGACACAATTGATCCTGCACGACGCCTACATCAGCCTGCCGGGCCCGGCCTCGCTCCACACGCTGCAGGACGGCGGCAGCACCGCGGTCCCCTGCGTGACGCACTCGTTTGCGGCGCCCACCGGACCGGATGGTGTGGAAGCCCGGGCGGTCTACGGCGGCACGCCGGGGGACTTGACCGCCACGGCGGCCGCGGGCCGGATCGCCCTCGTCGATGGACTCGCAAGCCCCGCGGCGGTGCAGGCGGGTCAGGTGGCGGGCGTGGCTGGTCTCGTCTTCCTGAACCGCGACCCGTACGTGCACGAGATGATCGTCTCGACGATCTGGGGCAGCCCCCCGGCCGATGCGCTCAACCAGATGCCGCGTATCCCCATCGTGTCCATCGCGGGGCACGACGCTGAGCGCCTGCGGACTTTGGCGCGCGGCGGACAGGTGCGCCTGCGCATCACCGCAGCCGTGGACACAGGGTGGCGCAAGACGCCGCTCCTCACCGGGGAGCTATCGGGTCAGGTCGAGGACACGTTCGTCCTCTTTTCGGGTCACCTCGATTCGTGGCACAGGGGCGCCATGGACAACGGCACCGCCAATGCCACGATGCTCGAAGTCGCCCGTGTCATGCGCAAGGTGAAGCGCTACCGGGGCATCCGGTTCGCGTTCTGGTCGGGCCACTCGCACGGCCGCTACTCCGGCTCGACCTGGTACGCCGACCATTACTGGGACGACCTCGACG
Organism: bacterium; assembly: GCA_041487495.1. Taxonomy (GTDB): domain Bacteria; phylum Sysuimicrobiota; class Sysuimicrobiia; order Sysuimicrobiales; family Humicultoraceae; genus JBGPNN01. The sequence continues at coordinate 6,861 of JBGPNN010000059.1, read as the reverse complement.
CCCGGTGCGTCGCGCATGTGAACGTCGATTCGGTCGGGGCGCGCGGCGCGGTGATCAACCCGCACGCGTACGCCATGCCCGAGACCCGCGGGGTGGCCGATGCGGTGATCCGGGAGTTGGCCGGCACGCGGTTTGAGGGTGGACGCGTGGGACGCATGGGCGACCAGTCGTTCCTCGGGATCGGGATGCCGTCGCTGTTCATGGATGTCTCCGAGCAGCCCGGGAATTCACCCAACGCGAGCCGCGACTTCAGCGTGTTCAGCGGCGGCAGCACGGGCGGGTTGGGTTGGTGGTGGCACACGACCGAGGACCTCCCGGACAAGATCGATCCGGTCCTGCTCGAGCGCGACTGCAAGGTGTACGTTGGGGTCATCCACGCATTCGCGACCTCGCCCGTGGCACCCCTGGACTATGCCGCCACGGCTCGGATGTGGCTGAAACAGCTGCAAGACGCGCGGCGCGGCGCCGGGAAATGGGTCGACCTCCGCTCGACGGTCGCCGAGGCGTCCCGTCTGGTCAAGGCCACCCAAGCGATGGCGCGCCGGACCCGAGCGTTGAGCCGATCGTCCGATCGTCGCGCGGTGCGGCAGGTGAACGGGGCGCTGATGGCTCTGGGCCGCGCGCTGATCCCGATCGATTACACGCAGCGCGGCCGTTTCGACCACGACCCGGCCGTGGCACATCGCGAACCGCCCCACCTGGCGGCGCTCAAAGCCCTGGCGACGGCGAAGGGTGATGCCGCGCGGCACCTCGCGGTGCGCGCGGTGCGCGACCTCAACGCTATCCGCCACGCCCTGGCGACGGCGGCGGCGGCGGCGGAGTCAACTACGGCGAAAGGCCGGCGGAGGAACTGATGCGTCTTCGAGGTTCGTGGCACCGATGGCTGCTGGTTGCACTTGTCCTCGCGCTGGTATCGGCGCAGGCCGGCGCGCAGGCGCCGATCACCCTCACCTTCATGCACTTCAACGACGACTACCAGCTTGGTCCTGTCGACGGGGGCAACGCGGGCGGGCTCGATCGACTCGCGTACCTGATCAAGAAGACTCGCGCGCAGGACCCCGACGCGCAACTTCTCTTTGCCGGCGACCTGCTCTCACCATCGCTCGAATCGTCGGTCTTCCGCGGCGTGCAGATGGTTGACGGCCTGAATGCGCTGGGCGTCGACGCGGCGACGCTGGGCAACCACGAGTTCGACCGGGGCCCCGAGGCGCTGCAGGAACGGTTGGCGCAATCCCGCTTCCCGTGGATCGCCACGAACGTGTATGGTCGCGGGTGGATCCGCCTGCCCCGCATCGAATTTGCGCTGATCAAGAACGTGCACGGGATTCCCGTCGGCTACTTTGGGCTGTTGACCGCCGGCACGCCGCTCGCGTCCCGCCCCGGCCCCGACATTGTGTTTGCGGATGAACTCGGCACCGCCCGGGGCATCGTGCCGATCCTCCAACAGCGGGGCGCGAAGATCATCGTGGGGATCACTCACCTGGACATGGCGCAGGACGTCCAGATCGCCCGCGAGGTTCCGGGCATCCACCTGATCGCGGGCGGGCACGATCACGATCCCATGCGGGCCACTGTCGGCGCGTCGGTGGTGGCCAAGGCCGGGTCGGATGCCCGGTGGCTGGGCATCGTGCGGGTGCAGGTCACCGCCGACGGACGCGTTGTCGGCATCAAGGACGAGCTGATCCCCGTCACGTCCGAGACACCCATCGACGACCAGGTCGGCGCCCTCGTCAAACGCTACACGGAGCAGATGAGCCGCGAGCTTGATGTCGTCATTGGGCGGACGACCGTGCCGCTCGACGCCCGCAACGTCGCGGTACGGGGCGGAGAGTCGGCCCTGGGCAACCTCATCGCCGACGTGATGCGCCAGGCCGTCGACGCCGATGCGGCGATCACCAATGGGGGCGGCATCAGGAGCAACGCGCTCTTCCCGGCCGGCGAGATCAAACTGCGCGACGTCCTGGGCTGGCTGCCCTTTGGCAACATCATTGTGAAAGCGCGCATGACAGGCGCAGCGGTCCGCGCAGCGCTTGAAAACGGCGTCAGCCAGGTCGAAGGTCTAGGTGGGCGCTTCCCCCAGGTTTCGGGGATTACGTACACCCTCAGTCTCGGCCGGCCCGCCGGGTCGAGGATCACCGCGGTCACGATCGGCGGCCGGGCGCTCGACCCGGCGGTCCTCTACACCGTGGCGACCAACGATTTCATGGGCGATGGCGGTGACGGCTACACGACGATCAGGGACGGCGAAGTGATCGTCGGCAAGGCCGGCGGGCCGGTGATGGCCACCGTGGTTGCCGAGGCGATCAAGCGGGCCGGCACGGTCAATCCACGGATCGAGGGTCGGATTACGATCGTGCCGTAGCGGGTCCGCCCAGCGCCGCGAGCACCTCGTCGGTGTGCCCGTCGACTTTCACCTTGGGGAAGATGTGGGTGATCGTCCCGCGCTCGTCGATAATGAACGTCGTCCGTTCGATGCCCATAAAGGTTCGGCCGTCGGACGCCGTACGCTCCTTCCAGACGCCGTACGCCGTGATGATCGTCCGGTCAGGATCGGCCAGCAGGGGAAAGGGCAGGGCGTACTTCTGCTTGAACGCGGCGTGCGACTCCACGCTGTCGGCGCTGACGCCGAGAATGACCGCGCCTTTCTCCGTCACGACACCGTAATGGTCGCGAAAACTGGACGATTCCCTCGTGCAGCCGGGCGTGTCGTCTTTGGGATAGAAGTACAACACCACCTTCTTGCCCCGAAAGTCCTGCAGCGACACGGTCGCGCCGGCGTCGGTGGTCGCGGCAAACGCCGGCGCCCGATCGCCCACGTTCAGCATGGCGGTCCTCCTCCCCGCACCCGGGGCACGCGCATCATCTGACGGTGAAGACGATCGTCTGGAACATGCCCATCGGTTTGTGCGTCTTCGCATCCGCCCAGTACACGCGCAGGGTATGCGCGCCGGCCGCCGCCGTCCCAAACGAATACCGGTAGCGGTTCACGGCGACCTTGGTGATCATCTTCATCGATGGCATCGTCATCCGCTTGTCGAGGTCGATGTGCAGGTGCGCGGCCGTGCTCATCGACATCGTCATCATCGTCAGATCGGCCGGCGTCTCGAACACAACCACCACGGGATTCTTAACCACGGCGCCGTTCCCCGGCGAGACGACCTTGAGCGCCGGCAGCGGGCTCTTCATCATGTCTTGCGCCGACAGGGGCAAACGAAAGATTAACGCGGCGGCGATTGCGCCGGCAATGATCAGCGCCCGCCGGGACCACATCATCATACTGTCACCTCCTGCGACTACGATACCAGGTTTTGCAGTGCCGGCCCAAGCTCCGGCCAGCGAAACGTAAATCCCGCCGCCTGGAGCCGCGCAGGGATCACGCGCTGGCTCCCGAGAATCATTTCGTCGGCCATCTCGCCGAGCACGAGCCGGAGCGCAAATGCCGGCGCGGGAAGGATCGCGGGCCGGCGGAGACTCGCGGCGAGCGCCCGCGTGAACTCTCGGTTCGTCACCGGGGCGGGTCCCGCGACGTTGATGGGGCCGGTCAGCGCGGGCGCTTCAAGCGCGGTGATGATGGCCGCAACAACATCATCAAGGTGAATCCAGGACCACCACTGCCGCCCCCCACCCAGCGGTCCCCCGAGCCCGCACCGAAAAAGCGGTAGGAGCGGCCCCAGCGCGCCGCCGCCGCGGCCCATCACGAGCCCGAACCGTGCGAGGACGACACGCACGCCGAACTCGGCTGCGCGCCGCGCTTCGCCCTCCCACGCGCGCGCGAGGTCGGCCAGGAATCCCGTTCCCGGCGATGAGACTTCGGTCAGCACCTCGTCCCCCCGGTCGCCGTAGAACCCGATCGCCGAGGCCGAGACCAGGACGGATGGCGGCGCAGGCATGGCTCCGGCGGCCTCGACGAGCAGGCGGGTCGCCCGCACCCGGCTGTCCACCATCGCGGACTTCACTTGCGCGGTCCATCGCCCAGCCAGGCTGCGCCCGGCCAGGTTCACAATCGCGTCGCCACCCGCCAGTGCGGATGCATCGAGCCGGCCCTGCGCCGGGTCCCAGGGGATCTCGTGCGGACCCGATGGTGCGCGGCGGACGAGCAGCCGCGGCTCGATCCCGCGCGCGCGCAACGCCGGCACCAGGGCCCGGCCGATGAGTCCTGAGGCGCCGGAAATCAACACGATCATCGCCTCGGCGACTTCGGCGCGGCTGGTGACGTCCTCCTGCGTGGTGTATATTGGGGCACGATGCGCGCTACCCGGACACCGGCCGGGCGCGAGTTCGCGGCCGGGATCACAGCGGTGCTCCCAGTCCTGATTGGCGTCGTTCCGTTCGGGATCATCTATGGCGTCCTGGCACGCGGTGCGGGGATGTCCCCGCTGATGGCGCAGGGCATGTCGCTGCTCGTTTTTGCCGGCGCCGCGCAGTTTCTGGCCGTGCAGTTGATTCACGGCGGAGCACCCTGGGCCGTTCTGTTGCTCACGACCGCCATCATCAACTCGCGCCACATGCTCTACGGCGCCTCGCTCGGCCCCTACCTCAAGCCCCTGCGGCCCGCATGGAAGTGGACGCTGGCGTACCTGCTCGTCGACGAAGTCTATGCCCTGGGGATCAGCCGGTACCAGCGTATGGGCGGTGCCACCGACGCGCACTGGTACGCGCTCGGTGCGGGTCTGACGCTGTGGAGCGTCTGGCAGACGAGCACGGCGGTCGGGGTCTTCCTCGGGGCGCAGATCCCGGCCGCCTGGGGACTGGACTTCGCCCTGCCCCTCACCTTCATCGGGCTGCTGGCCGCGATCCTCAGCGACCGTGCGGCCGTGGCATCGGCCATCGCCGCCGGCACGGTGGCCCTACTCGCCGCCGGCGCGCCTCTCAAACTCGGCCTGGTGTTGGCCGCGGTGGTGGGCATCGCCGCCGGGTTGATCACCAGCCGGATCGCAGGCACGAGATGACCACCCCCGCGCTCTGGCTCGTGATCCTCGCGATGGGCGTCATCACCTACGCCCAGCGTCTGTCGATGATCGCGGTCCTGGGCCGCGTCGTGGTGCCTGGTGTAGTTCGAGAGGCCCTGCGGTTCGTGCCGGCCGCCGTGCTCGCGGCGATTGTCGTGCCGGAACTGCTGCGGCCGGGCGGCGCGCTGGATCTCTCGCTCGGCAATACCCGCCTGCTGGCCGGCGCCGCCGCGTCGCTCGTGGCCTGGCGTACCAGGAACGTCTTCCTCACGATCGGCGTCGGGATGGCGGTGTTGTGGATCGTCGGGGCGGTGCGCTAGGGCCGTCCAGAGAGAATCATCGAGTCCGGCGCGCCGATCTGCCGCAGCACGCTCGCGCCGTCGAAGTAGAGCTTCTCGCCCGTAAACAGCCCATCGCTCACGGGAAAGAAGATGACCAGCCCGAACTCGACACGGTTGCCCGAGGGCGGCAGGCCCACCCATTCACCCTGGTGAGTGCCGTAGACGATGGATTCCTCGACCAGACAGTGCTCATCGATCACGTGGCGTAGAAGCGTCAGCTTGACGTCGGGCAGCGCGTTCCACAACTCGCGATAGAAGCCGCGCACCGCATCCTTGCCGCGATACATCCGTCCCCACGGCACCACTTCGTAGACCGCGTCCTCCGTGAGGGTCGCGACCAGATCTTCCAACTGCCGCGCGTTCTCGGCTACGGCGTGACGGTACCAGAGCGCTTTGACTTCCGCGGGTGTCATGAGGAATCCTCCGCCTGTGCGTGCGGAAGATGTTCCTTGCCGGCGAGCCGAATTCCTCGAAGGAAACTACGGCGGCGGCGAAACCTTCTCCCGATCCGGTGAGGCGGCCCGCAGCGGCCCCAGTGAGCCTTCGCGAGCCAGGTGCGCCACCTCGTCGACAAACGCGAGCTGGTCACCCACTCGAGTCTCGCTGCTGCGGACCACGCCGGCGGGCAACTCAAGCGTGGAGCCCGCCCGGGCGACTGGCCATACCAGCCGCCCCGGGGCGATGTTCTCGACAACGCGAATCACCCGGCGTTTGGAGTCCAGAAACACCGCATCAATCGGCCACCGCATCCAAAACGTTTGAATGGAGTTACAGGGCACGAGCCAGACGCCGTCGCCGAAAAGAACCTGGCGATGAGCCAGGAGGCCCATCAGTCTCGTACGGAACGAGTTCGCCAACCGTATGTCCACACCCAGATATGTGCTGCGTGTCCGGTTCACCACATACATCGACGAACCCCTTTTGTTAGGTCACTAGGGCGACGTGGACGGCGGCGGCAATGGTGACGACGGCTCTGCGGGCACCGGCGGCGCCTCTCTGGTCGGCGCGACGATGCCCGGCGACACAAAGATGACGAGCTCCGTCTCCCCGCGCTGGAACCTGACGCTGCGAAACAGGGCACCTAGAATCGGGATATCGCCCAGCAGCGGGATCTTGGTGACGTTCACGTTTGCATCGCGCTGGATCAGTCCGCCCAGTATCAAGAACTCCCCCGGGCGCATGACGACGATCGTTTGAACTCGCCGCTTCCGGATCGTTGGGATCACGAACCCCGAGGCCACGATCGCGTTTGCAAAGTCAAGACTGCTGACCTCAGTGTCGAGGTCCAACGTGATGGCATCGCGTCCCTCGACGATGGGTTTGAACTCAAGCCTGATCCCAAATTCTTTGAACGCTACACCGATCGACCCATTGGTTATGATTGGAACTGGTAGTTCGCCGCCGACGAGCAGTTTTGCGGGACGGCCCTCCAGGACCACTAGGCGCGGGTTGGACAGTGTCCTGGCCACGCCGCGCGACTCCAGTAGGCGCAACCGGGCCACTAGAACCTGTAAGGGAGTGAACGGATTGTTCGGATCGAAGAACCCGAAGTGGAACGCGAACGGATCGGT
>JBGPNN010000058.1:0-15993 GCA_041487495.1 bacterium | reverse complement strand
CCCGACAGGGCGGCCGGCCAGTCGCATCCGGAGAACGGGACCGAGGGATTCCGTGCGATGTCACCGAAACCCTCCGCGGAGAATCCAATGGACGACATCGCGGCGCTAGACGCGCTGGCGCAGGCCTCGCTGGTTCACGAGAAGCAGATCACCCCGCGCGAACTCGTCCAGGCGGCCATCGCTAGGATCGAGCGTCTCAATCCCCGGATCAACGCCGTGGTCTCCACCTGCTTTGATCGCGCGCTGGAGAGAGCGACGCACATCTCAGCCGGCGAGCCGTTTGCCGGCGTGCCGACGTTCGTCAAGGATCTGGCCGCGTACGAAGGTATGCGGCGCACCTTTGGCTCTGTCTTTTTCAAAGACTTTGTCGCGACGTTCTCCCACGAGGTCGTTCGGCGGCTCGAACAGGCGGGGTTCATTGTCCTGGGCAAGACCAATACCCCGGAGTTCGGTCTCTTGCCGACCACCGAGCCGCGGCTGCACGGTCCGACGCGCAATCCGTGGAATCTGGACCAGTCCGCCGGCGGATCGAGCGGTGGGGCCGCTGCGGCGGTGGCCGCCGGGCTGGTGCCGGTCGCCAATGCCAGTGATGGCGGCGGGTCGATCCGGATCCCCGCCTCGGCGTGCGGCCTCTTCGGTCTCAAGATCACCCGGGGGAGGAACTCTGAGGCGCCCGAGCCGACCTGGCACGGGTTCGGTGTCCACCACTGCGTCAGCCGCTCGGTGCGCGACAGCGCGGCGGTGCTCGATGCAACGCGGGGACCGATGCCCGGTGACCGCTGGTGGGCGCCGCCACCGGTCCGCCCGTACCTTCAAGAGGTCGGTGCGCCCCCCGGGCGCCTGCGTATTGCGTTTACGACGACAGACTTCTTCGGTCGCCGCGCGCACCCCGACTGTGTCGCCGCGGTCGAGACTACAGCAAAGCTCTGCGAAGCTTTGGGCCATCACGTCGAAGAAGCACGGCCCACGGCTGAAGCGGAGGCGTTTCGGGACGCGTTCTTGTTCCTGTGGGCCGTGGGCGCGGGGACGGCGATCAAAGAGGCGACGCGGGTGCTGGGGCGGAAGCCGGACGACGATCAGTTTGAACCCTTTACCTGGCAACTGGCCGCTACCGCCGAGAAGCGCACGCCCGCGGATATCGGGCTGGCATGGCGGCCGCTCCTACGCGTGGGCTATATCATGGCCCGCTTCTTGGAAGCCCACGATCTTCTCCTGACGCCGGTCTTGGCGAGCCCGCCCGTCCCGATCGGGACCTTTTCCGAGACGAGGCCATTCGCGGCGCTGGTGGATCATCTCGACGCGTACGTCGCGTACACGCCCGTCTGCAACGTGACCGGGCAGCCTGCCATGTCCGTGCCGCTGTATTGGACCGCGGACGGGCTGCCCGTCGGCAGTCAGTTCATCGGCCGGTTCGGCGACGAGGCGACCCTCTTCCGGCTGGCGGCCCAGCTCGAGGAGGCACGGCCATGGGCGACGCGATGGCCGCCGGTGTCGGTGGTCTCGACACCGCCCGGTCGGGGTGCGTAGCGCGCCGAGGGATTCAGTGCCACTTGCCGAATTTTCACTACAGCAACTGTGACCTGAAGCGGAGGTGGCGGCGTGACACTATGGGTTCTCGGTCTTCTCGCCCTGCTCGTGCTGTGGCTGATCATGACGTACAACAACCTGGTGGTGCAGCGCAACCGGATCGAGAATGCCTGGTCGCAGATCGACGTGCAACTCCGGCGGCGTTACGATCTAATCCCCAACCTCGTAGAGACTGTGAAGGGCTACGCGGCTCATGAGAAGGAAGTCTTTGAGCGCGTGACGCAGGCGCGCGCAAGCGCCATTGCCGCCGGGTCGGTGGGGGAGCAGGGCAAAGCGGAGAACATGCTCACCGGAGCATTGCGAAGCCTGTTCGCCGTAGCGGAAAACTACCCGCAGCTGCGCGCGACGGAGAACTTTCAGCAGCTCCAGGAAGAGCTGAGCGGCACCGAGAGCAAGATCGCCTTCGCCCGGCAGTTCTACAACGATACGGTGCTCCGCTACAACAACGCCCGCCAGACCTTCCCGGCGGCGTTGATCGCCAACCAGTTTGGGTTCAGCCCGCGCGAGTACTTCGAGATGGAAGAGGCTGCCCGGGAACCGGTGAAGGTCAAGTTCTAACAGTGGCGCCGGCCGATGTACGAGGCCGTCGAGCGGAACGTCCGTGGGACCTGGATCCTGTTCGTCAGTTTCATCCTGCTGGTCGCGGCGCTCGGTTATGTCTTCGGCACGCTCACCAATTTCGGATACCCTGGCGCTATCCTCGCGACCCTGCTCGCGACCGCCGTCGCGTGGGCATCCTACTACTTTAGCGATCAGATCATTCTCAGCATCAGCGGCGCCCGCGAGGCATCGCGTGAGGACCATCCCTACCTGCATAACGCCGTCGAAGGGTTGGCCATCGCCGCCGGTGTTCCGCCGCCGCGCGTTTACCTGATCGACGACTCCGCGCCCAACGCCTTTGCCACGGGGCGGGATCCCCAGCACGCCGCGATCGTGGTCACGACTGGTCTGCTGGAGAAACTCGACCGCCTCGAACTCGAGGGTGTACTCGCGCACGAGATGTCGCACATCCAGAATTACGACATCCGCCTGGCCACCGTCGCGACCATCCTGGTCGGTACCGTCGCGCTGCTCTCGGACTGGTTCCTCCGCGGCCTGCGGTGGGGAGGGGGCCGTGGCGGCCGTGATGAGGACGGTGGGGGCAGGGGCGGGAGCCTCGTCCTGATCGTCGTCGGCGTCCTGCTGGCGTTGCTCGCGCCGCTCATCGCTCAGTTGATGCGTCTGGCCATCTCACGGCAGCGGGAGTTTCTGGCGGACGCGAACGGTGCGATGTTGACGCGGTATCCGGAGGGGCTCGCTCGAGCGTTGGAGAAGATCGGTGCCGATCGGGATCCCCTGAGAGTCGCGAACAAGGCCACCGCGCACATGTACATCGTCAATCCGCTGCACGCGTCGGGCGGGCGGGACAACAGCCTGTTCGACACGCATCCGCCGCTGGCCGAGCGCATCGGGCGGTTGCACGAGATGGCCGGCGCGCCGCCGTGGGAGGACAAGGCCGCGACCGGACGCAAGGACTAGCCACCCGTGGTGGTGGGGCACCTACTCTCTGGAACTCGAGTAGGCCGCAGATACTCCACGGGGGCGATCATGCGGAGCCTCACGGCTGTGGCGTTGGTTCTCTTCATCGTGCTGACGATCGCCGCCTTTCCAGCGGCGGCACAAGCCACACCTACAAACACGGCCGTCTATCACGTTCGTCAGGGCGATACCCTCTGGCGGATCTCTCGACGCTACAACACCACGCCGGAGCGCCTGTCGGCATTGAACGCTATTACCGCCGAGGCGATCCTGCGAATCGGACAACCGCTGCGGATTCCCATCTTGCTTGCGCCTGCGCGACCGGTGGCAGTGGCCCCCGCTTCGGTCGTCCAGAGCCCGCCGGGTCCCGCGGTGCTCGACCAAGATCCGGCCACGGTTCAAGAACTCCTTACGCCCGAGCCCGGTCCACCGGCCGCGCCACTTACCCCGCCGGCCCCGGCGCCGAATCCGTCGATAGCCAGTCCCCAACGCCCGCGGATCGCCCCACTGCCATCGCGAGGCGCGCAGTGGATGACGACGACCGTCGCGCTATCGAAGCGCTATCTCGGCGCGCCCTATCGTTGGGGCGGGATCACGCCGAATGGGTTCGACTGTTCGGGATTCGTCAACTACATCTTTGATCAGACGGGCATCGACCTGCCGAGGACGACCTTCGCGATGTTCGCGGTAGGGACACCGGTGCCAAACGATCAACTGCAGGCCGGCGATGTTGTGTTCTTCCAGACCGTGAGCCCCGGGCCATCGCACGCGGGAATCTATCTCGGCGACGGCCGCTTCATCCATACCTCGTCCGGCCAGCGGCGAGTAACGATCACATCCATGGCCGAACCCTATTACAGCGCGCGCTACCTGGGGGCGCGCCGCTACTGACCGGCAGGGACCTTTCGAATTCTCACCAGCTCGATACGATTGCCCCGCGCCGACTCGATGCGAAACTCGAGATTGCCGTACTGAAACGTCTCGCCCTTCTCCGGGATCCTGCGGAGATGGGTCGCCACGAACCCGCCCAGAGTATTGGCGGCGTCGAGCGGCAGCTCGGCCCGGAAGGCGTCGTTGAGATGCTCCAGCGAGATGGCGGCATCGACAAGAATGGAATCCTGCGACTGCCGCACGATGAGACGGCGCTCCGGTCTGAGTTCTCCCGGAATCTCGCCCACGAGCTCTTCCAGCAGATCCTCGAGCGTGACCATCCCAGCCGTCCCGCCATACTCGTCCAGGGCAACCGCAAGATGGATGCGCTTGTGCCGCATTTCCTTTAAGAGATCGGTCACGGGCTTCGTCTCAGGGACAAAGAGCACGGGCCGCATCACGTGTTCGACCAGCTCCATACCGCGACCGTCCACGTGCGCGAGCAGCAGGTCTTTGGCGTGGACCATCCCCACGATATGGTCCAGATCCTCTGCAAACACGGGGAGGCGTGTGTAGCCGGATTGTCGCAAGCGGTCGATGGCTTGCAAAAGCGTGGCCTCTTTTGGTACGCCTTGCATAGAGACTCTCGGCACCATCACTTCCCCCACGCTCCGCTCCGCGAACTTAAAGACGCGGTGCATCAGCAGGGCTTGGTCCTCCTCCATGACGCCGGCCTCGTGACTCTCGGAGACGAGGAGCTTGATCTCGTCCGGTGAGTGCACGTGGCTTCCCACCGGGGCCCTCAAACCGAAGAGCGAGAGGGTCGCATTGGCGAAAGAGTTCAGCATCCGGATGAACGGACGGAAGATGATCTCTCCTTCCAGTCTGCGGCACAATGAGGGTTTGATGTGGATGACTGAAGCTCCTGTTCTGTTGGGCTTCCCGATGACGCATAATCAATTCGATGAGAGACGCAGCGGCGATCGCCGCCGGTCGCCTCACTGCGGCCACGAGCCGGGCCCTGCGTTTGGGCGGCGGGACGACGCTGCCCGGACGCCTGGCCGTGGCGGTCGCGCCCAGGATCATCGAGCGGCTGACCGCGCGGTTGGCCCAGGGCGTCGTATTGATCTCCGGCACGAACGGCAAGACCACCACCTCGCGCCTGCTCGGCGGCGTCTTTGACGCGGCGGGCCTGGTGGCGATCCACAATCGGGCCGGCGCAAATCTCATGGGGGGTATCGCGTCGGCGCTCGTCGAGCACTCCACGTTGACCGGCCGGCCGCAGGGTGATCTGGGACTGTTCGAAGTGGATGAGGCGACGCTGCCCCTCGCGGTGAAGGCGACACGGCCGCGAGCGGTGTGCCTGCTGAATCTCTTTCGCGATCAACTCGACCGTCACGGGGAGATCGACATTGTGGCCGAGCGCTGGCGCCGCGCGCTGTCCATGCTGCGCGACGACGCCCTCGTCGCGTTCAACGCCGACGATCCGCTCGTCGCCGACGTCGGCCGCGCGTTCAAGGGTCGCACGGTCGCGTTTGGTCTGGACATGGCCCCCGATGCGGCCGGGGCCCGTACCCTTGAGCACGCCGCCGACTCCCGATACTGCTATACGTGCGGCCGGCCATACGAGTACACGCTGGTGACGCTGGGTCATATGGGACACTATCACTGCCCGCAATGCGGGACCGCGCGGCCGGCGGCCGAAGTCTCGGCGCGCGATGTGCGGCTGCACGGGGCGGACGGCGCCACGCTGACGATCGATCGCGGCGAGGCGACGGTGTCCGTGTCCACCAACCTGCCGGGTCTCTACAACGTCTACAATGTGACGGCGGCGGCGGCGGCGGCGTTGAGCCTGGGCGTCGCACCGGAAACCATCGGCCGCGGCATCATGGCCACGGCGCCGGCGTTCGGCCGTGGTGAGCGCGTGATGATCGACGGTCGCGAGGCCCTGATGCTGCTGGCCAAAAACCCGGCCGGGTTCAATGAGGTGCTGCGGACGGTGTTGATGGCCGAAGAGGCGCCGGTGGTATTGATCGCCATTAACGATCTCATCGCCGACGGTCGTGATATCTCGTGGTTGTGGGACGTCGACTTCGAGATGCTGGCGGCACGCGCGAGGGCCGTGGTGGTGACGGGTCTGCGCGCCGAGGACATGGCGCTGCGCCTGAAGTACGCCGGCGTCGACGGTGGGCGGGTCGCGGTCGAGCGTGAGGGCACACGGGCCCTGGCGCGTGCCCGGGAGATGCTGGGCGACGGGAAACGCTTCTATATTCTTCCGACGTATACGGCGATGCTGCACTTGCGGGAGATCATGACGCGCAAGGGATACGTCCGCGGCTTCTGGAATCAGTAGGACGCTGCATGAATCTGTGCATCTGTCATCTCTATCCGGACCTGCTTAATCTGTACGGCGACCGCGGCAACATCATGACGCTCGTGCGACGGGCGGAGTGGCGGGGGATCGCCGTACGGGTGACCGAGGTGCGCCTGGGCGACGCGATCGATCCGTCGGCCGGCGACCTGTACTTCATCGGCGGTGGCGAAGACCGCCAGCAGCGCTTGGCCGCGCCCGACCTCTGCCGAACAAAGGGAGCCGCGCTGCGCGAGGCGGCCGAGTCCGGCGCCGCGGTCCTCGCCGTCTGTGGAGGCTATCAATTGCTCGGACACGATTATCGCCCAGCGGATGGTCCAGACCTCGAAGGCCTTGGCCTGCTTGACCTGCATACGGTGCACCCTGGACCGGGCAGCCGCAGGTTGATCGGCAACATCGTCATACGCGAAGCGACATCCGGTCAGACGCTGGTGGGGTTCGAAAACCATGGCGGGCGCACGCGCCTCGGGCCGCAGGCGCGGCCGTTGGGCACGGTGGCCGCGGGGTTTGGGAACAACGGCGAAGATGGCACCGAGGGCGCGGTATGGCGCAGTGTCTACGGCACGTATCTGCACGGCCCGCTGCTGCCGAAGAATCCTTGGCTGGCCGACCACCTGATCGCCCTGGCGCTGCGCCGGCGGCATGGTGAGGTGACGCTGGCGCCGCTGCCCGATGGTGAAGAACATCGCGCGGCGGTCGCCGCCGCCGCCCGCGCCGGTGTGAAGGCTGCGGCAGCCCGGTGAACAACGGGCGCACAGTGCTGCGCATTGCCGTGATCATTGGCATGGCGCAGTTCGGTTTCGCCACTGTCCTGCCGCTGCTCCCCCTCCACCTGACCGAGCACCTGGGCGCCAGCGTCAAGCTCGTCGGCGTCGTCGTTGCCACCTTTGCGCTGGTGGAGACGGTCTTCAAGACCGCGCTCGGCGGGGTCACGGACCGGGTGGGCCGGCGGCCGATCATCGTCGCCGGGCTGATTCTCAGCAGCCTGGCCCCGATCATCATGGCGGTGCTGAGCCGGCCGGTGCTCTTCGTGCCGCTCCGGCTGTTGGACGGCATCGGCTCAGCCGCGCTCTGGCCAGCCGCTGCCGCCGCCGTCGCCGACGTCACCACGCCCGACCGCCGCGCAACGGGCATGGCGACGCTCAACCTCTTGTTTCTGGCAGGGCTGGCCGCCGGACCGGCGTTTGGGCTCTTTGTGGCCGGATTCGCCGGCAGCTTCCGGGCGGGCTTTTACGTCGCCAGCGCGGTGCTGGCCGCCTCGGCGGTCATGGCCGCGCTGTTGTTCCCCCGCGACGAGCACGTGGTGCATCCGCACGCCTTCGTGGGGTATCACACGACCGATCCCCCGGCGCGCCTGCAGGACCTCTTCAACACGTTCAAAGTCTCGCCGCTCCTCTTCACGATGTACCTGGTGGCGTTCGTGCAGATGTTCGGCATCGGCCTGCTGGTACCGATTGCCGCGATCTTTGCCAAGCGCGTGGTTGGGCTCTCCGAGCACGCGATCGGGGCGCTGTTCCTCACCGTGACCCTGACGGTCGCGCTCGCCACGGTCCCCGCAGGGCGCATGGCGGACCGGACCGGGAAAACTCCCCTGGTGGGCGCGGGTATGGTGCTGGGCACGATCGGCATGTGGATCATCCCGTTCAGTAGTGGGTTGTACCAGTTGATTGGCGCAGGTGTGCTGCTCGGGGCCAGTTACGCGCTCACGGCTCCCGCGTGGCTCGCGTTGATCAGCGAGCTCGCGCCACCGGGCCGCCTGGGCCTCGCCGTCGGCGCGTCGGAGACGGTGCAGGGGATGGGGCTCGTGCTGGGACCGCTACTAGGCGGATTACTCTGGGACACGCTAGGGCCGCGGGCACCGTTCATCGCCAGCGCGGCGGTGCTCACCGTGGGCACGGTCATCGCGCTGCGCGCGCTGAAGCACGAGCCTCGCCGCCCACCAGCACCACGCCCGTGATGACCAGCGCCGCGCCGAGCCACTGCGTGGGGCCGAACGGTTCGTGCAAGATCAGCGCACCGGCCAGTGCGGCGACCAGCGGCTCGAGCGTCGCGATGATACTGGCCCGTCCCGCTTCAACCCACTGCAGCCCGGTGATATAGAGGAGGTAAGCGGCTGTCGTGGGACCGGCAATGAGGTAGAGCAGCGCGGGAACGCCACCGGCGGGCACCGGCATGATGCCCCCGGCGATGACAATCAGGAAGAGCGCACCAAAGCCGAGTGCGTAGATGACCGTCGTGAGCGGCGAGTAGCGGCGCAGCGCCGTCTTGCCAAAGATGCTGTAGAGCGCGTAGGTCAGCCCGGACCCCAGACCCGCCATTAGCCCCGCCGGCGTCAGCCGCATGACGCCCGGGCCGAACGCCCCGACGACGAGCACGCAACCCGCAAACGCCAGCGCCACTGCGGCGAGTTTCATCGGTGTCATCCGCTCGCCGAGGAACAGCCGCGCGAGCACCGCGACCCAGGCGGGCGCGGTGTAGAGCAGCACGGCGGCGGTCGCCACGGTGGTGGCTTGAATTGCCGCGAAATAGACGGTCATGAAGCCAGCCACGCTGACGGCGCCGTAGGTGGCGAACAGCGGCAGGTCGCGGCGTCCCACGCGCAGCGCGGGGCGGTTCGCAACCAGCGCGAACGCGCAGAGGATCGCAAACGCCGAGGTGGCGCGCCAGACGGCGGCCTGGAGCGGCGTCAGGCCGGCGGCAAAGAGACTCCGGGCCGCCAGCCCGATCGTGCCCCACATCACGGCTGCGCCGGCCACTCCGGCGTACCCGCGCAGGGTTCGGTTCACGCGTTAGGGTTCAGCGACCGCGAAGAGTTCGTTCTGGCGCAAGAAACTCATCAAGAGCAGCCGGAGAAAGGGGCTGTCGAGCTGGCTGCGATAATCGCGGATGGCTTCCTGTTTGACGGCGAGTTCGTCAGCGGACAGATCGAACCGCACCCAGCGGTCCGCCTGCCACAGCGATTTCGGCGGCAGCAGCGGCTCGTTGGGCGCGTAGCGGAGCGGGCGGGGGAAGTCCCAGGCGTGCACCAGGAACGTGTAGAGGCGGATCCGCGGCTCGACCTCGGTCTGTTCCATCGCGCGAATAGCCTGCCGTACCAGCACGTTGAGGGCTTGATGGTCGCCATGGCGATCGGCACTATGGTGGGTCAGCACGACGGTCGGCCGCACTTGGCGGATGATCACGTCGAGGTCACGCGCGAGGTCCGCGCCCGTGTATGGTGCGCGCTCTCGAAACGCCAGCCGGTAGGGACACGCCGACGCTTTTGTAAACGGCGAGACGTACGGCGTGCCGGGCTGGGTCGCGAGCGCCTTCAGGCCGCGGTCGGGATACCCCAGGAAGAACAGATGGTCCGACTGGACGCCGACGCGCCCGAGCGCCCCGAGCGCCTCGCGCTGGCGCATCTCACCTTCGGCGATGAAGTCGGCCGGCCGGGGCAGTAGCCGCCGGCCACCGACGGCCGCCGCCAGGCGGTTGCCGTCGCCGTTGGTCCCAAACGCCACCCACACCTCGGCGCCGGAGGCCAGCGCTCGCTGGATCAGGCCGCCGGCCGCTAACAGTTCGTCGTCGGCGTGCGCGACGATCAGGAGATAGCGGTCGCCGGGTGCGGGATCCGGAAACGCCTCGATCGCGCTACCCAATGCCCGGGTCACGGTGAAGAATCCCATACCAAGGTAGGCCGTCATCAGGACGAGAATGGTCAGCGCGTAGACACGGGTGCGAGGCTGGGCCGCGCCGTGACGTCGCCGCCGGCGGATGCCCAACAGCTCCAGCGTCATGCCGACCTTGCACCGATAACCTCTGACGAGGCCGTACTTTTCCTCCTTTCGAAAATGCTTGACGCCGGTAAGAGGTACACGCGCCACCGCCCAACGCTTGCGCCTGGCCAGCACGGTGAGGGCGCGCTCGAGCCCGAACCGCGTGCAGGCTAGGTGACGCTCCTTGAGGAGGGCGTCGCGGTAGAGCACGCGGATGCCGGACAACTGCGGCAGCACCGTCTGGACGAGGTCCGCCTTCAGTATGCCGACGACCATGTCGTAGCGATCGTGGAGGACCGGGCTCAGCAGAGCCTGGAGTTCGCCAGGCTTGAGGTTCTCCAGGTCGGCATCGAGCAGCAGCACGATGCGTTCGGACGCGCGGCGGACGCCGGCCAGCACGGCGCCACCTTTGCCCAAATTTCTCGGCAACCGGATGACGATATCCGCACCGGCCGCGGTGGCCGCCTCTGCCGTGTCGTCGGTGGATCCGTCCGAGACGACAATGATCTCCGAAACGCGATCGACGGCGCGCGCGGCTCGGATCACACAGCCGATCCTGCGCTCTTCGTTGTACGCCGCAATGACGCAGGAGACGGCCATGGATCCTATGCTGCCTCCATCGCGCGCTGCGCGAGGAAGTAGCGGCCGGTGGCGATCTGGCGGGTCTCGACGGTGCTACACCCGAGCGCGCGCAACTGCGTGATCATTCTCCGCACCACCCACGGTAAGACGGGTCCACCTGCCGAATACACCAGCACCGTCCACCCACCTGGCCGTACCACGCGCACCAGTTCGCGGGGAACCGGAAACGCGTTCTGCACCGAGACAAGATCAAAGGTGCCGTCGCGAAACGGCAAGTGCGCCGAATTCGCCACCGCCAACCGGACCGCCCACGCCCCCTCGGCCGCATGCTGGCGGCAGTGCGACAGCATTGCCGGGGAGAGATCGACCGCCACGCCGCGGCACGCGGGAAACCGACGCACGACCGTGCCGATGACCGCCCCGGTGCCCGTGCATACATCCAGCGCACTACCCGGAGCGGCGGGGAGGCGGGTGAGGGCGGCCTCCAGCGGGGCAAAGTAGTCCGCCTGGGGGATGACGTCGGCATCGTAATGCGAGGCCAGCGCCCCGTAGCGGCGCCGCGCCAGCGCGCGCTGCAACGGCGAACCGACGAAGCGCTTCGTGAACGCTCCGGCGGTGAGATAGATCGTATCAGTGATTAACGAACCGAGCCAGATCGCCCGCATCATGCCCCCTCGCGCGGAGGACTTTGTCGGCGCCACGGCAGGCGGGACAAAAGAGTGTGTCGAGCTTCGGGAGCGTTCCGGCGCACTCTAATAATTCTCGCCAGCGACACGAACTCCTGTCAACCGCTATTCTTGTCTCGCCGGGAGGGCTCTCGTATAATGAACCGGCCGGTCGGTCCCCCGGCGCACTATGCCGTGGCCCCATCGTCTAGGGGACCAGGACGCGGCCCTCTCAAGGCCGAAACGGGGGTTCGAATCCCCCTGGGGCCACCATCCTCATGGGCCGCTCATGCGGCTGAGCCCACGAACATCGGCGTCAGGTCGGCGACGCGGTCGATCAGGCGGATGTCCCACAGGTGCGCCAGCAGCGCCTCGGCGCGCTCGGCCGGCATCACGAGCGCGGCGCAGTCCATGAACTTTTCTTTAAGGTCGTCGCGGCTCATGGGGTTCTTCGGATGCCCCTTTGCCTTGTCCGCGCGCCCGAACAACCGCCGCCCGTCCTTCAGGATGATCGCCACGGTCATGCGCATCTCGTTGTATCCTAGGGCGTCGATCTCAGGGTCGACGTGCACGAAGACCCGTTCAAGCATCGCGCGTGTGCGCGATTCCCTCACCTTGGCATCGACAAATTGCGCGATGCCGGCGGCGCGCTCCAGCACGCCGATCGCCATCTGGAACTGGAGGCTGAATTTGCCCTCCAGAGCCGTCGTGGGCCGTGCATGGATCAGTGCGTTGGGCACGTGCGAGTTGACGCCGACGTCGATCCGGTCGACCTGTTCGGGCCGGACGTCGTGTGTCCGGACCAGATCGAGCAGCACGTCCTGTGCCGGATGCGACAGCGACCCGGACGGATAGGGTTTGATCGAGATGCCCGGCTCGATGAAGAAGTACGGACGGCCCAACTTTCCGGTGATCTTCGAGTCATCGAAACCGCCGGCCGCAGCGCTGTAGAAGCCGCGCGGAGCTTCAAGGATGTTCTTCGCCGAGGTCCACCCGCGTCGGGCCAGCAACACGGCGAACAGGCCGTTCTCCGCAGCACGGCCGGCGTGGAAGGGCTTTGTCATCGTGCCGAAGTTCTCGCGCAGACCGGCGCTCATACTGGCGGCCAGACCGAACGCCCGAAGAGTAGTGTCGAGGTCGGACCTGTAGAGCCGGGCCGCCGCGGCAGCCGCGCCGAAGGCCCCCATCGTGGCGGTCGAGTGGAAGCCGTCACGGTAGTGGCGGGGGGCGATCGCATCGGCGATCCGGCACTCAACCTCGACGCCGATGATGTACGCGTCGAGCAGCGCGGCCCCCGAGGCGCCGGTCCCCTCGGCCGCGGCGAGGGCGCCCGCAAGCGCCGGCACCGTGGGATGGGTAAGCAGTCCGTAGACGCTCTGGGGGTCGGTGGCGAGCTGCGTGTCGTCGTAATCCATCGCGTGGCCCGCGGTGCCATTGGCCCAGGCGGCCAGCTGCAGCGGGGCGCGCAGCGTCGACCCGAGGACCGTGGCGTGAGGCACGCCGCCGACCTCACGGAGATGCGCCCGCACGATGGCGCCGCTTTCTTCGCTGGCGCCGGAGAGCATGACCGCGACACCATCGACCAGGTGATTGATACCCAGCGTCCGGACGTCGTCGGGGATCTCTCGCGTCTCGACGACGAACCGCGCGACCTCCTGGGTCACACCACCACTCGCTGTCATTTGATCAATCCTTCCCCGGAGGCCGCAAAGCCCCCTCTGAAACCACCAGGCAACTTTCCGTACGGCCCCGCAGTGTTGTGAAGAGGACCTACGTTCGCCTATCCTGGTGTGGAAGCCATGCCGGTCGATCGCCGCTTGGACATCTTTCGCAGCATCGCCGAGGTGTTAAACAGGTCGTTCACCCTCCGCGAAGCGCTGGATGGCGCTTTGCACGGGATCGTCGACCTGATGGGCGTCGAGGCTGGGTGGATCTTCCTGCTCGAGCCGGACACCGGGCAGTTCCGGCTGGCAGCCGACGCCAACCTGCCGGCCGCGCTGGCGATGGCCAGCAAGAGGCGGATGGTCGGAGATTGCCGGTGCATCGCGAGGCTGCGCGAGGGCCAGTTTGCCGAGGCGGTGAACCTCATTGAGTGTCTGCGGCTGGAGCAGGCCCTCCCGGGCCAGCCCGCGTCGCACCGTCACGCGTCGGTGCCGCTGATCGCCCAGGATCAGACCGTAGGCATTTTGAACCTCCTGCTGCCGTCCGGTCGAGCGTTTAGTGACGAAGAGCTCAACATGCTGGAATCGGTCGGCCACGAACTGGCGATCACGGTACAGCGGGCCCGGCTCTTCGAACAGGTGCGCGACCAGGAGCACACGCGCCGGCAGTTGCTCCAGCGCCTGCTGGTCGCCCAGGAAGATGAGCGCCGTCGTATCGCGCAAGACCTGCATGACCACGCGGGCCAGATGATGACGGCCTTGATCATTCAGCTCGCGCAGCTCGCATCAAAGGCCGAGGAGGACGACGACGCCGTGGCCGCGCCGCTGCGGCGATTGCACGATCTGGCGCAGCAGGGGCTCGACGAGCTGCGGAAGCTGGTCTACGAATTGCGGCCGTCGATCCTCGACGATCTCGGTCTCGGGCCCGCTGTGCGGTGGTACGCGGACACGTACGTGCGACCGGCCGGACTGCAACCAGACGTCCACATGGGGGAGCTGGGAGAACGGCTCCCAACAGAACTGGAGACCGTCGCCTTCCGCATCATCCAGGAAGCCGCGACAAATACGCTCCGGCACGCGCAGGCATCGAAGATCGAAGTGCGCGTGGACATTCGGGGTGGTTCACTGTTGGTGATGGTGCGCGACGATGGCGTCGGGTTTGATCCCGACAACAACAACCCGGACCGACGCACCCTCGGTCTCCATGGGATGCGTGAGCGCGCGCAACTCGTGGGCGGCACCTTGCAGATCCTGTCGGTGCCGGGCGTGGGCACGACCGTCTTAGCCAGGCTGCCGCTGCACCAGGAGGAGGCGTAGATGGACAAGATCCGGATCCTCATCGCCGATGACCACAGCATCGTGCGCGAGGGCGTGCGCATGATCCTGGCGGGTCAAGAAGACTTCGAGGTCGTAGGGGAGGCCTCGACCGGCCGGGACGCGCTGGAGCTAGCCCGGACGACCAAACCCGACGTCGTGGTCATGGATATCAGCATGCCAGACATGACCGGCATCCAGGCGACCGAGAAGATCCGGAAGGAGCTGCCAACGGTGCAGGTGCTCGGGCTGACCATGCACGAGGAAGAATCATACGTCTTCGAGATGCTGAAGATGGGTGCGGCCGGCTATGTGCTCAAGCGGGCGGCGGCCGAGGACCTCGTTTCTGCGGTCCGCGCGGCGCACCGGGGCGAGGCCTTCCTGTATCCGTCGGTCGCCAAGATGGTGGTGCAGGATTATCTGCAACGAACCTCAGCCAAAGAAAAGGAAACAGCCCTCGACGGGCTCACCGAGCGCGAGCGGGAGGTCCTGACCTTGATCGCCGAGGGCCTCACGAATCAAGAGATCGCGGGCCGGCTGTTCATCAGTATCAAGACGGTCCAGACTCACCGCGCCCACATCATGGAGAAGCTCAACCTTCACGACCGGACCGAGCTGGTTCGCTACGCGATCCGCAAAGGGTTGATCGAGCCTTAGCGGGTGACAGGCTCTCAATCCACCGGCTCCCCATCCATGGCCGCCCGGCTCGTCGGCCTCCCGGGGATGACGCCCGCGGTGCCGTTCATGGTGACTTCGGTGCTCTTGCTGCCGCTGCTTGGAGCCGGCGCGACGTGGGCTGCGCCCAACCTCGCAGGAGGGAATTTCCGCGCGTGGGACGTGCTGGCGGTCAACCACCTGGCGACGCTTGGCTGGGGGACGCTGACCGCGATGGGCGCGATGTATCAACTGTTTCCGGCGATGATCGGCGCGTCGGTCCGTCCCGACCGGAAGGCGATGGTCCAGTTCGCGTTGCTCGTCGCGGGGATAGTGCTGATGGTCGCCGGGTTCCTCGCGCGCGCCGTCCCGCTGGTTGTGATCGGGGGCTTAGCCGCCGTCACCAGCGTTATCGTGTTCATCCCGCTGCTGCTCCGCGCGGTGCCCCGGCGACGCCGGTGGACGCTTCCCGCGACCGGCTCAATGTTGGCCCTGGGATACCTGGTCTTGACGGTATCGTGGGGCGTCTTGATGGGGATCAACTGGCACCACCGGTTCTGGCCCTCGCTGTTCACCTATGCGGGCGTGGGGACGCACGCCAGCCTGGGGCTGGTCGGATGGTTCGTCCAGTTGGTGATCAGCGAGTCGTACTACTTACTACCGCGCTTCATGAACGCGAAGGAGATCGGGGACGGCCGGCTTGGCACCGTCCTGGCGATGCTGAACGCCGCCGTCGGATTGCTGGTGGTGGCGGCGCTCGCGAACCTCGGCGGGCTGGCACGCATCGGTATTGTGGTGCTCTCGATCGCCGGCGCGATCTACGCTACCGACCTCTGGCGGTTCCTCCAAGGGACGCGAGGTGAGAGGCCCGACCTGACGACGCACCACTGGTGGGCGATCTGGGGGCTGACCGTGCTGCTGTCGGCCACCGGATTGGTATGGGCATTGGGCCTACTGCTGGTGGAAGGCCGGCATCTGGGAACAGCCGCCGCTGTGCTGGTGCTGCTCGGGTGGGT
>JBGPNN010000057.1:0-16258 GCA_041487495.1 bacterium | reverse complement strand
CATTATTCCGCTCAAGGAGCGCATCGTGGACCGCTACTACGACCCGGTGCTCTGGTTGTGGCGGAAGTTGACACGGAAGACTGCCGGCGCCTGACTCGCTGTTCGGCCGGATCTACGCCGCCATCCGCCGCATCCCGCGCGGGCGCGTCGCGACCTACGGCGACATCGCGCGGCAGGTCGGACTGCGCAACGGCGCCCGGACCGTCGGCTGGGCCCTCCATTCCCTCCCTGATGCCGACGCGGCACCCTGGTGGCGGGTCATCCGCAGCGACGGGACGATCGCGCTCCGCCGGTCGGCCGGCGAACAGCGCCGCCGGCTGGCGGGTGAAGGTATCAGGTTCCGAGGTGGGGTCGTGAATCTGAACCGGTATGGGTGGCCATAGCGCCGTCGGCAAGCGGATCCGCGCGGTAGACGCCGCGGGCGGCCACCCACACGACGAGTGCGCACAAGACACAGACCACCGCCCCGGTGAACACCGCGGCCTGCGCACCCGCCGCCTGGGCCAGCGAGCCCATGACCAGCCCGCCGAGCGGCGCGGTGCCAAAGAAGGACAGGATATAGAGGCTCATGATGCGGCCGCGCAGCGCATCAGGGACCATTGACTGGATCGTGGTATTGCTCAACGACATGTAGCCGACCATCGTCCCACCCACGCCCACCATCAAAGCCAGGGAGAGGCCGTACGCGGTACTGGAGGCGAACGCGCCGAGCAGTACCGAGCAGGCGGCCAGCATGCTGAGGATCACGACGCCCGGCCTCGCGGGACGGACGGTCGCCAGCGTCAGCGCGCCGATAGTAGCCCCGATGCCGTTGGCCATCAGCAGCCCGCCGTAGGCGCCCGCATCGACTCGCAGCACCTCACGTGCGAACACCGGCATGAGCACCGAATATGACAGACCGAAGACGCCAAAGACGGCCATGGCAAGCAGGTACGTGCGCAAGGACTGGTGCCGCCAGGCGAAGGCGACACCTTCCCGCATCTCGCTGACCATGTCCCGGCGCCCCACTTCGGGCGGTCGTGAATCCACCTTGAGCTTCGTCAGGGCGGTCAGGACGGCGAGGTACGAGAACGCGTTGATCGTAAAACACCAGCCCGCGCCGCTCCGACCGCCGAGGTGCTCGATGATGATGCCGGCAAGCGCCGGCCCGACGATGCGCGACCCGTTGAAGCCGGCCGAGTTCAGCGCGATGGCGTTCAGCATGTCGGACCGCGCGACCAGGTGCGGGATCAGGGATTGCCGGGCCGGCATATCCAACGAACTCGCGATGCCCGTGATCACGCTGAGCATCAGAATGTGCCAGACGGCCACCCGCCCGGTCAGGACCAGCGCCGCGAGCACTGTCGCCGCCAGCATGAACGTACTCTGCGTCGCCATGAGCAGTTGGCGCTTCTCGGAGCGATCGGCGATCGCCCCGCCGAACAGTGCCAGCAGCATCGTTGGGATGGTGTTGGCGAATGTGACGGTGCCGAGCATGAAAGGCGACTTGGTCAGGTCGTACACGAGCCACGACTGCGCCGTGATCTGCATCCACGACCCGACCAGCGAGATGACACCGCCCCACCAGAATCGGCGGAAGTTGGCATGGCGCAGCGCGCTGAAGGTGGATGTGGCGGCGAGACTGGCCACTACTTGCCGGCTGGCTCAGCCCCCGGATGCTGCTTCATCGCGTCCAGAAACGCCTCGACGTCGCGGCGGAACAGCCGGTACATCTTGCCGAGTTTGGCGGCTGGGAGCATGCCATCGCGGATGTAGCGGTACACGGTCATCTTGTGAACCTGCAGGTAGTCGGCGGCCTGCTCCACGGTCAGGATCTCGTGATCGAGCAGCGTGCCTCGGGGCGTCATTGCAGCGTCCTCCCTAGACATGGACGAACTAGCCTGATGAGTTCGGGCGGGGGTGTTACATCAAAGTAAACCATGATTTACGGGATCAGTCAAATGCTGAGTGTCAGGACCCGGCGACCGCCGCCGGTTCGCTCGTCGGCTGGAGGTACATGTCGAACCACGCGAGCAGGCGCCTGAACCGCTCGAGGCGCTGCTTCGGCTTTCCGTTGGACCCCATGGTGTGGCTGGACTCTGTAAACCGAAGAAAACGCGCCTCCTTGCCAAGCTTGCGCAGGGCCATATAGAACTGCTCGGACTGCTCGACCGGGCAGCGGTGGTCTTCCTCGTTGGCCGTGATCAGCACCGGCGTGTTCACGTTTCTGACAAAGGCCAAGGGCGATTGCATGAGGAGCCGGTCCGGATCATCCCAGGGGTTGGCGCCCCACTCCAGCTCGCCCCAGGTCGCGCCGATGTCGCTGGTCCCCCAGAAGCTGTACAGGTTGCTCACGCAGACCTCGGTGACGGCGCAGCGGAACCGGTTTGTGTGCGTGATGAGCCAGTTGGTCATGAAGCCACCGTAGGAGCTCCCGGTGACGGCTACCCGTTCCGCGTCGATGAAGCCCTGGGTGATCGCATGATCGAGACCCATCAGGATATCACGGCTGTCCTTGCCGCCCCAGTCGCCGACGACCGCCTTCGTGAACGCTTCGCCGTAGCCCTGGCTGCCGCGGGGGTTGGTCCAGACCACGACGTACCCGCGGGCGGCCAGCAGGTAATGGTAATGAGTGAAGACATCCCCATAGGCCGAGTGCGGGCCGCCGTGGATGCGCAGGACCGCCGGATACTTCTTCGACGCATCGAAATCCGGCGGCGTCAGCAGCCACCCATCCATGGGCCAGCCATCTACGCCAGCGTAGGTGAAGTGCCGGGGCTCGTCGATCCGGAGACCAGCGAGCACATCGTCATTGGGCGCGACGAGACGCCGCGGGTGCCCCGCCGGCGGCAACACCCAGAGCTCGTCCAGTGACGTCGGCCCCATCCGCTGGTAGACGACAGAACCGGCCGATGCCGTCAGATCGCCGACGAGCTCCGCGCCGTCGGTGAGTGGCTGGACGCCCGCGTCGGTCACGCCGGCGCGATAGACGTGCGTGTGCCCTTTATCGGTCGCGTAGAATAGGACGCCGTTGCCGTCCGCCGTCCACGTGATGTGCGGGATCATGGGGGCCAGACGGACGTCCGTGCCGACGGCGTTGCCGACCGATCGATCGAAGCCCGCGGTCAGGTTGCGCGCGTCGCCGCCAGAGGACGGGATGACCCACACGCCCAGGTTGGTCGCGGTCTTCGCGCGAAAGTCATGCGCGACATACGCGATCAGCCGGCCGTCGAGCGAGGGTGCCGCGAACACGCAGGGTCCCGTGTTGCGAGTGATCTGCCGCAGCCGGCCGGTCTCCACGTCCGCGGCCCAGACATCACGGGCAAACGAGAAGTCGGCGTCCTTCATCCGATTGGCCAGGCAAATCACCTCGCGCCCTTCCCCCAGCCAAGCCGGTGTGTCGTGATCATAGTCCCCGTCGGTGAGGCGCGTCGGCTCGCCACCGGCGGCCGGTACGGTCCAGATGTGCAAGTAGCCTTCAAGGAACCCCATAGCGTCAAACTTGTACTTGGGCCGCGTGATCTCGCGGACGATCAGCGGGTCATCCTCAGCTTTTGTTTCACGGCGATCGAGGGATCCCCGGGAAACGAACGCCAGGTGGCGGCCGTCGGGTGACCAGACCGGCTGGCTGACCCCGGCCTTGAAGAAGGTCAACTGCCGGGCCTCGCCGCCGTCGACCGGCATCACCCACAACTGCATCGCCGCCCTTTTGCGACCCATCCGGGTGCCCCCGCGGTTCGACAGGAAGGCGATCCACCGTCCGTCGGGTGACCAGGCGGGATACGCGTCGCGGGCTTCGTCGGCGGTGAAGGGACGCGGCGCGCCCCCGGTCGCGGGTACCATCCACAGGTTGCCGCGAAACTCGTTCGTCTCCTCATCGAGTCGGGTCAGCGCATAAAGCACCCGGCTGCCGTCGGGCGATATGGCAGCGTCCTGCGGAAATCGGATCTTCAGCACGTCTTCGAGCGCGATTGGGCGGCGATCCATCGCATACCTCCGGCAGAAGCAGTGCGCGGCACCCCGCGTGTGTGGTACGTTCTGTACGGGAGGGCGAAGACCCTGGTGACCCAGCGATGAGCACGCGTACAGGCACGAAGACACGTTGCGTCTGGAGCAACTCGAACCCCCGGATGGCCGCCTATCACGATCGCGAATGGGGCGTGCCGCTCCACAAAGACCGGCGGTTGTTCGAACTGCTAGTCCTGGAAGCCATGCAGGCCGGCTTGAGCTGGAATCTCATCTTGCAGAAACGAGAGAACTTCCGCAGGGCATTTCACGCCTTCGATCCTGATCGCGTCGCCCGCTACGCCGCGCGCGACATCCGCCGTCTGCTCGCCGATTCGGGCATCATCCGCAACCGGCTCAAAATCGCGGCCACGATTACTAATGCGCGGATGTTTCTGGACACACGCGAGGCCTTCGGGACGTTTAATCGGTACATCTGGCAGTTCGTCGGCGGCGAGCCGATCGTCAACCGGTTCAGGCACATGTCACAGATCCCGGCCCGCACCAAGGAATCGGATGCCATGAGCCGTGACTTGCAGCAGCGGGGTTTCAAGTTTGTGGGGTCGACCATCTGCTATGCCTTCATGCAGAGCGCCGGGATGGTCAATGATCACACCGTAGATTGCTTCCGGTACCGGGACGTGTCGAAGTCGCGTCGCCCTCGCTGACCACGGGCTTCCATGTCGGACTGGTACAAGGACGCTATCATCTATCAGCTTCACGTCAAAGGTTTCTTCGACAGCAACGGCGATGGCATCGGGGACTTCCCCGGGCTGGTGCAGAAGCTCGACTACCTGAAAGACCTGGGCGTCACCTGCCTCTGGCTGCTGCCATTCTATGTCTCACCGCTCAAAGACGACGGGTACGACATTGCGGATTACTACCACGTCCATCCCGACTTCGGAACACTCGAGCAATTCGAAGTTTTTTTGGAACAGGCCCACCGCCACGGCATCAGGGTCATCACCGAGCTGGTCTTGAACCACACCTCCGATCAGCACCAATGGTTCGCGCAGGCGCGGCAGCCCGGCTCCCCGTATCACGACTACTACGTCTGGAGTGACACAGACGAGCGGTACCAAGGGGCTCGTATCATTTTCCGCGATATCGAAATCTCCAACTGGACGTGGGACCCTGTCGCTAAGGCGTATTACTGGCATCGCTTCTTTAGCCACCAACCGGATCTCAACTACGACAACCCCAGGGTGCAGGAAGCGATGCTGAACGTGGTCCGCTTCTGGCTGGACCGGGGCGTCGACGGGCTGCGGTGCGACGCGGTCCCCTACCTCTTCGAGCGCGAAGGCACGAACTGCGAGAATCTGCCGGAGACGCACGCCTACATCCGCCGGCTGCGCCGGTTCGTCGACGAGCGGTACGAGGATCGCGTCCTGATAGCCGAAGCGAACCAGCCGCCGCCCGAACTGCAAACGTATTTCGGGAACGGTGATGAGTTTCACATGGCATTCCAGTTCTCGTTGATGCCGCGGTTGTTCATCGCTCTTCATCAGGAGGACCGGCAGCCCATTGTTGACGTCATCCGCGCAACGCCCGAACCGCCGGCGGGCTGTCAATGGGTGCTCTTCCTCCGCAACCACGACGAGTTGACGCTGGAGATGGTGTCCGATGAAGAACGGGCCTATATGCAGGCGGTGTACGCCGCCGATCGCCGGATGATCCTCAACCTGGGGATCCGGCGCCGGTTGGCGCCGCTGCTCGGCGACAGTCGCCGGCGCATCGAACTGCTCAACAGCCTGATCTTCTCATTGCCGGGAACCCCAAGTCTCTACTATGGCGACGAGATCGGCATGGGCGACAACATCTACCTGGGCGACCGAAACGGCGTGCGCACACCCATGCAGTGGAGCCCTGATCGCAACGCCGGCTTCTCCTCGGCCAACCGGCAACAGCTCTACCTGCCGGTCATCATCGACGCCGAATTCCACTACGAAACGGTCAATGTGGAAACGCAGCGGCGGAACCCAGCATCGCTCCTGAATTGGATGCAGCGATTGATCGGGATCCGCCAGCGCCATCCGGTTTTCGGCGGCGGCACGCTGGAAATCCTGGAGCCGGCGAACCAGCGGGTGTTCGCCTATTTACGGCGGGATGCCCAAGAGACGATCCTGTGCGTCGTGAACCTCTCGCGGTTCGTGCAGCCCTGCGAGCTGGACCTTCGCCGCTTCGCCGGCTGGACGCCCGTCGAGATGTTCGGGCAAACGCCGTTCCCGCCCATTGGTGAGCTGCCGTACTTCCTCACCCTCGGCCCGCACAGTTTCTACTGGTTCGTAATTACGCACGGATTCCCCGTTGAAGGTTATAATAGAGGCTGCACGCGTGCCCATAAGGTTGGTGCCGAATCTCTGCGTCAAGCAGGGAGCGGGGGACCCAGTTCGTGGGGCGTACGTCGCGGATAACGCGACGAGGGTAGTCTCTCGGCCCGAGCCCGTCAGCTAACCCCGCAGGCAGCGAGGGAGGGATCCGTGGCAGTGATGCCGGCCCGGTGACCTTCTCCCGGGTCGTTATGTTTTCCAACAGAGAAACGGCGCACGACGGGCGCGGTGCAGGTGAGGCCGATGGACGAGTCCGTACACGCGGAGGTCGCCGCCGCCCTGCGCGGCCGGCGCCTGGTTATCGTGAGCAACCGCGAGCCTTACATCCATCAGAGGTCGGCTCGCGGCACCAAAGTCGAACGCCCAGCCGGCGGGCTCGTGGTGGCCCTCGATCCCGTGATGCGGGATGTCGGAGGGATCTGGGTCGCCTGGGGCAGTGGTGATGCCGACTTTGACGTGACCGATGCGCGCGACTGCGTGCGTCTGCCCCCCGAAGATCCCCGCTACACGCTGCGCCGCGTGCGCCTGAGCCGGAGCGAGGTCGAGCGCTTCTACCACGGTTATGCGAACCAGGCGCTGTGGCCTCTGTTCCACCTGGCAGTCGATAAGGCCAGGTTCGCAAGGCGGTACTGGTCGGCGTACAAGGCCGTGAACCAACGATTCGCCGAGGCGACGCTGGAGACCGTCGACGACGACGCCATCGTCTGGTTGCATGACTACCACCTGGCGCTCTGCGCGCCGCATCTGCGCAAACGCCGGCCGGGGCTGTTCCTCATGCAGTTCTGGCACATCCCCTGGCCGGCGTGGGACGTGTTCCGCATCTGCCCGCAGCGGGCGGAGTTGATCGAAGGCCTGCTGGCCAACGACCTGCTGGGCTTCCATCTCCCCCGACACGTCGAGAACTTCCTCGAGTGCGCTGAGCGCGAACTCGGCGCAGACATCGACCGGCGGCAGGGCTTCGTCGTCCACCAGGGGAGAGCCACTCGCGTGCAGGCTTTCCCGATCAGTATCGACGTTGAGGCCTGGGATCGCCTGGCCCGGTCGAACGCCAGTGCACGCTGGATCGCGCGACTGCGCAATCGGTTTCACTTGCACGGCCGAGTCATCGGCGTCGGCGTCGATCGCCTCGACTACACGAAAGGGTTGCTTGAGCGCCTGAAGGCCATCGATCTCCTTCTCAAGCGCGACCCGTCGTGGCGCGGGCGGTTCGTCTTCATTCAGAAAGTCTCGCCGAGCCGTACGCGCATCAAAGCCTACCAAGATCTGCAGCGCCAGGTCGAAGCGGAGATCAACCGGATTAACACCGCGTACGGCACTTCGGACTGGCACCCGATCATCTACATCCCCCGCCCCATATCGCCGGCCGGCATAGCCGCCCTGTACCGCATGGCCGACGTCTGCCTAGTCACGTCCCTTCAGGACGGCATGAACCTGGTCGCCAAGGAATTCATCGCGTCGCAGGTGGACCGACGCGGAGTACTCGTGCTCAGCGAACTTGCCGGCGCCGCCGAAGAAGCCTCCATGTCGGTTATGGTCAATCCATTCGATCAGGACGGCATGGTCGACGCGCTGCGCCTCGCGCTGAGCATGCCGCTGCCTGAGCGCGAGCGGCGCATGGTCCACATGCGCGCACACCTGGCTCGGCGCGACATCGGCGCCTGGATGGCGCAGCACTTCCACGCCGCCGCGCAGTTACTCGACGCTGCGGAAGCCACGCGGCCGTTGCTGCTCCACCTCGGGGCGGTCCGCCGTACGCTCTCTGCCGGTGAGCGCCTCGCCATCCTGCTCGACTTCGATGGTACGCTCGCGCCGATCTCCGATCGGCCGGATCAGGCACGACTTCCGGCGCACGTGCGGGCGGTGCTGGCGCGCCTGCAGCGGCATCCACGCTCCCTCGTCGCGGTGGTCAGCGGCCGTGCGCTGGACGATGTGCGGGCGCGGGTTGATCTGCCCGGCCTCTATTACGTGGGCAATCACGGTCTCGAGATCGCGGGTCCAGATATTGCCCTCGTCCATGAGGACGCGGGGCCGGCGCGAGACCTCATCGCCGCATGCGCCGGCCGCTTGCGCGACCGCCTCCAGCGCGTCGACGGCGTGATTATCGAGGACAAGGGTCTCAGTGCGAGCCTCCACTACCGCCTGGTCGCGCGGGAGCAGGTCGACCAGGTGGTGCGGACCGTCCTGGAAGAAATCGGCCGCCTGCCGCCCGGCCGAGTGCTGGTTCAGCGGGGAAGGATGGCCATCGAGATCCGGCCGGATATCGAATGGGATAAGGGCCGGGCCGTACGGTGGCTGCTCGCCCGCGCGGTGGGCGCCGACTGGTCGAAGCGCTGCGCGGTGATTTACGCGGGCGACGACGGCTCCGATGAAGATGCCTTCATGGCACTGGCTCACGCCGGAATCACGATTCGAGTGGGCCCCCATCAGCTGACCGCGGCCCGTTTTCAGGTCGCCGATGAGGTCGAACTTGTGGAGTTTCTCGAAATGCTGGCCACGTGGGTGGCATCGCTCAACGGCGCCGTGACGACGCCCGCGGGTGTGCTCCCTTGACGCGGACGGCCCGCGCGGTAAGGTAGGACTATGACACCAGCCGTTGCGACCCGTCAGTCCGTCGACCTGCGTGACACGCCCATCGTCACCATCGATCTCGATATCATGGAGGCCAACATCCGGCGCCTCCAGGACTACTGCGACGCGCATCACCTTGGTAACCGGCCACACATCAAGACCCACAAAATCCCGGCCATCGCGCGGCAGCAAGTGACCACCGGAGCCCGGGGCATCACCTGCCAGAAACTCGGCGAAGCACAGGTGATGCTCGACGCGGGGATCACCGACATCCTGGTGACCTTCAACATCATGGGCGATGCCAAACTCGAGCGGCTGCGGGCGCTGGCGGGACGGCCGGGCGCGCGGATCAGCGTCGTCTGTGACAATGCCCCGGCCGCGCGACAACTGTCGGCGGCGTTCGCCGGTGCGGCGACACCGCTCCCCGTGCTCGTCGAGTGTGACACGGGTATGGGGCGGAACGGCGTGCAGACGCCCGCCGAGGCCCTCGAACTCGCCCGACTGATCGCCGGCTTGCCGGGTCTGCGCTTCGAAGGCCTGATGACCTATCCCATTCTGGAGGGGACGCGGCCGTTCTTCGAGGCCACGCTGCCCAAACTGGAGAAGGCTGGGCTGCCCGCCGCCGTCGTCTCGACGGGCGGCACGCCGGTCTACCAACACGCGCACGAAGTGCCCGGCGTCACCGAGCATCGCGCCGGAACATACGTGTTCAACGACCGGGGCACGGTGGCGCGCGGTGCGGCCACGTGGGACGACTGCGCGATGCGCGTCCGCACGACCGTCGTGAGCCGGCCCACACCCACCCGCGCCATCATCGACTCGGGCTCAAAGACGCTCTCGTCCGACCTGTTCACGCTGACCGGTCACGGCCGCGTCGTCGAGTACCCTGAGGCGGTCATCTATCAGCTCAACGAAGAGCACGGCTACGTCGACTTGACGGAGTGCGCGAAGCGGCCCGAGGTCGGGGAGATCGTCTCGGTGATCCCCAACCACACCTGCGTCGTGACCAACCTCCACGAGCAGTTGATCGGGGTGCGGCGCGGCCGGGTCGAGGTCGTGTGGGACGTGGCCGCGCGGGGGTTGGTCCGCTAGCGCTTTTCCCGCTCCACGGTCACCACGATCCCCAGATGATCCGACGCCTGGCCGGGCATAATGCGGAAGTCCCGCGCCAGCATATCCGGTGAGACCCAGATGTAGTCGATGCGGCGGTCGGGATGATCTGACGAAAACGTCAGCCCCGGGCCGCTGCCGGCCAGCATGAACGCATCTCGCAACCCGGCGGCACGCAGGACCCCGAGTTCTTGCGCGTCGGGCATCGCGTTGAAGTCGCCCATCACCACCGCGTTTTCTCGCTTCTTCCACAAGTCGACCAGGGCCGCCGCCTGCGGCACGCGCACCTGGCTGTCGCGTTCGACGTGGTGAAAATGCGTGGCGATGACGAACAACCGGTCGCGACCGCCGAGTTCGATCTCAGCCCACAAGGCACCGCGGCGCATGGGCACGCCGCCTCGCGGTAGTTCGATCTGTCCCGAGAGCATGATCGGCCGCCGAGACAGGATTGCGTTCCCCCACACCGCGTCGGCCGCCGGTCCCCACGCGACGGCCATGCGGAGGCGGCGTGACAACCAGGTGAGCATGTCGGCTGAACCGTCGATGACCCACCCGCGTGACACTTCCTGCAGGGCGACGACGGCGGCGCCGGCCTCTTCGATCGTGCGGGCCAGCGCTTCAAGGTCCAGCGCGCCGGAGACCGCAAAGCCCTGGTGCAGATTGTAGGACATCACGCGGACCGGGTATCCGGACGCTGCCGGCGCCTGCGGTGGCCGAGCGAAGGCCCACAAAAGCAGCGGGACAACCAGCAGCACGCGCGCGGGACGGCTCACGGTGGCCCGGATCTCCGGCAGGGCCGGCCACACACGCAACGGGCCGACTGCGGCCAGCGCGGCGATGGTCGCGGCCACCGCCGGCAGGATGTCGTTCTCGAAAGGCAGATGAATGTCGTAGCCAACGTAGTACAGAAAGGCCGGCACGGCGAAGAACAACATCCCCACGCCCCAGCCGGCCGCCGTGCGTTTCAGCCCCGGCGCGCGCGGGCCCTGGCCCTGCGCCGCCGCGATGGCGACGATCAGGACAGCCGCCATGATGCCGCCGGCGCCCGATGCGATCGCGGCGCTCACGTCCGTGCCGTGCGCCTGCGACGCCAGCGGGATCAGGGCCAGCGCCATCAGCAGTGCCAGCCGATGGGCTCGCATAACGGCCGCCACCGCCACCGCAAGGACGTCGATGACGAGCACCCACAGGAGGCTTAGATGAAGCGGCCATCCCGTCACCGCGGCGATCCGCGCAGTGTTCTGAAAGAGCAGCACGTTGAGGAAGAGCAACGGGCCTATGCCCACAAGCGTCAACGTGGCCCCAAACGGCCCATCGGTCTGCGCGGGATCCACGCGTTCCTGGCTGAGCATACGGAGCAGTTGAGCGAAGACGATCACGATGGCGACTGTTGCGAGGACCGCGAGCGGCGTGCGCTGCCAGACCAGGTCCCAAGTATGGAACGCCCCGCCGACCGCCGCGTCGAGCGCCAGGCCGAGGACAATGCCGAGACCGACGTGCGCGGCAGCCTCCTGGCCGCCAACGCGCACGACGGCGAAGAGCGACGGGATCAGCCAGAGAAAGGCGACCGTCCCGACGGCAGACAGCACGAACGCCGTGCCGGGATCCACGAGTTGCGCGGCCAGCCGGGCCAGCGCGAGGACGGCGGCGGTGACCTGGAGCGCCCTGACACATCCCAGCAACCGGGGTGGCACGCCGGCCAAGAAGGCCGTCAGGAAGACGCCAATCGCCAGAGCGCCCATGCTGATCGACGTGACGTCGGGGCGGCCGCCGTAGACATACACGACGGACGGCAGGAAGACCCGCAGGGTCTGCAGGCCCAGGAGGGTCGTCAGCGCGGCAAAGAACGCAACGATACGCATTCGAAGGCGCTCGCCTAGATCCCGACGAGTTCCTCCCACGCCGGCCGATCGTAGAGCGGATCCCCGTTGCCGAAGATCGTGCTCGACGAGCGCATTGACGTGAAGAACGGCGATCTCAAGATGAACGGAGGCATGACATCCGAGGACAGGCGCCAGTCAAATCCCATGACACGGCCATAGCCTGTGTCGGGTCCAAATCCTCCAAACGGCCCAAAAGTCAACTGGACGGTGCTGCCCAGGAAGTACACGCTGCCCCTCGCCGGAGGGACGTTCCACCCATCTACCCAAAACGTGCCGTTGGGGGCGAGAACCGCCGCGTCGACATAGACGTCGTTGGGGGTGAGCGCCCCGACAATCGTGACGTTGCCGTTGCGAGACCATAGACCCAAGACGTTGATAGGGTTGTGTCCGGACGCCGCGGGCGGCGTTTCGTAAACCAGATGATCGGTGATCCGGATCTCGTTGTCCACAGCAAGCGTCAGCCGGGTATTGCGGTTGATCATTCCATAGAGCCCCGACGATGCCGCCGGGTTCGAATCCGACGTGATCGACCCATTGACGAAGACGACGCCGTTGAACGTCCATCCAGAATAGGTCCTCGAAGAAGCCCAGCCCGCGCAGTCGCCGTTACCGGGGTCGCTCCCTGATCTTGTCCAGCACCGCTGGACGGTCGCGGTGGTAGGATCGATGATGATCTTCTGGTCGCGCTGCGCCGGATCCGACAAGCTAAGGGGATCCGCCGGATTGTAGGGGCGGGCCATGGTCAGCAGGATGACCTGCCGGCCGCTCTCCGACCGCAGCACCATCTGATACACATTGCCCTGGATGTAGATTCCACACGGCGCGACGGGGCACGCGTCCATCACGTAGACGCCGTCCCGCAGCGTTGGCCCCGGGGCGTAGGTGTCGTCGCTGCTGCTGGCACGCACCTCCGCGCCGGTCGGGTCGATACCGTACGACGGCGTGATTCCGGCGGCTGCGCGGGCCGGGTTGGTGCCGGTGGCCGGCAACGTGATGGTCACCCCGCTGGCGACCGTGCTGTTGAACCTCGGGGCGTCGCACCCCGACACTTGAAGGTACGAGTTCGGATCAGCGGGGGGCGTGCCGGTGTCGATGGCGATGTCGGCGCCGGCGCCGCAGGCTCGGAAGTGCATGTTGGGATCGCCCTGTGTGACCGGGGCGTTGAACGTGGGATTGCCGGCGATGCGAATCTGTGAATTGGAGTGGACCCGGCCGTTGAGCACCGCCCCCGTATAGAAGGACACGGGCCCGCTGGACAGCGTCATGGCGGCGTATCGTGAGACGGGTTCCTGCTGCACCAGGACCGGGATGCCCGCCCCGCTGCCGGACCACGATCCCCCACTCGGCAGCCAGTCGGCGCACCGGTCGGCGCCCTGGCTGCGCAGGCAGACGCTTCTGACGGCGTTGCCCACGCGTCCGGTAGCCACGATCGCGTAATCGAACCACATCGCGAACCGGGGGTCGTCGCCGCTGCCCACGCAGTCTTCGTCGAGTGCCGGGCGTTCTGAAGAACGCACGTAGAGGGTGACATAGAACGACGCGATCGTCGCGCCCGTCGCCGAGTCGCTCATCACGATCGGCGACACCGGTGTGCCGAGTTCGAGGACGGCGCTGCTGCCCGACTGGCTCCAGTCACTACTGGCTCCGGGATAGGCATAGTCCGTGAAGATATTGACCGGCAGCTTGCCAAAGTGCCCTCGGCAGATCGCGTGTAGGTCGGCCGCCGCCACCGTAGGAGCCCCCACGTGCGCAGCAAGATCGACATCGATGCGACGGCGCAGCTCTGCCAGCATTCGATAGGAGCCGGCCTCCGCGGCGCCCAGGGCCTGCTGGCTGCGCAGTTGCCCGAACGTCATCATCTTCTCGCCCATCGTGGCAAAGGTCATCGCGCCCACAACGAGCGCAAGAACAAGCAGCGCCAACATGACAGCCATGAGCGCGACACCGCGCTCTGAGTCGATGATCCGGCGGAACGCGTTCATCAGTTCGTCCCCCTCATCCCTTCCCACACCACGTCGGAAACGCCCTTCCGATGGTTCAGGATCCGCGCCATGACGAACAGGCAGTCGGACAGCCTGTTGAGGTACCGGAGAATCTCGGGATTGATTGGATTCTGCTGCGCCAGCGCGACCGTGCACCGCTCGGCCCGCCGTACGATCGACCGCGCCAAATGACAGATCGCGGCGGGCACGGTGCCCCCAGGGAGGATGAACTGGCGCAGTGACGGCAGTTCCTCCTCCCAGTGATCGATCAGACCTTCGAGCGCGTTGACGTGCTCGGCCGTCACGGACGGGGTGCGGACCACCCCCGGTGTCGCGAGCTCGGCGCCGACGCTGAACAGCGTGCGCTGGATACTCGAGATCGTCCCCGCGAACTCGGGATCCGTGTAGGCACCGAGCAGGCCCACGGCGCTGCTGGCCTCATCCACCGTGCCGTAGGCCTCCACCCGCGGATCATCCTTCGGCACGCGGCCCCCACCGATGAGCCCAGTCTGCCCGGCATCGCCGGTCTTCGTATAGATCTTCGGCATCGCCTACCCGCCGGCGCCCTCTTCGCCCCCGGGCGTTGCGGCCAGCGCGCCCGGCTGCCTGGCCGCGACGATCGGAGGGAGGTGCCGTGTGAACCACTCGGTGATCAGCCGCAGCCGCTCGACCCGGTGCGGCGGCTGGCCGTTGCGCGAGAGGTCGTGGCTCTCGTCGGGGAAGCGCACAAACATGACGTCGCGGCCCATCTTCTTGAGCGCTGTGAAGAGCTGCTCGCCCTCGCTGATGGGGCAGCGCAGATCGTTCTCGCTGTGCTCGATCAGCAAGGGCGTGGTGATATTTGCGACGTAACGGATCGGCGATCGCTCCCAATAGAACTCCGGACTGTCCCACGGATCACCCGGAAACTCCCAGGTCCCCTTAAAGTACGCCAAGTCACTCGTGCCCCACTGGCTGAGGCAGTTGGCGATCGAGCGCATCGTCACCGCGGCCTTGAACCGGTTGGTGTGGCCGAGGATCCAGTTGGTCATGAATCCCCCGTACGATCCACCCTGCACGCCCAGACGGTCGGCGTCAAGCCAGCCGAACCGCACGAGCGCCGCGTCGAGGCCGGCCATGACGTCCGCGTAGTCCCTCCCGCCCCAGTCGTGGTGCGTGGCGGCCGTGAACGTCTGGCCGTAGCCCTGGCTGCCGCGCGGGTTCGTCAGGACCAGCGCGTACCCGGCCGCGGCCAACGCCTGGAATTCGTGGAAGAAACTCTCCCCGTAAGCGAAGTGCGGGCCGCCGTGGACGCAAAGAATCGTGGGATATTTCTTCTGGGGATCGAAGCCGGCCGGAGGCATCACCCACCCCTCGATCGTCCAGTCATCCGCCCCGCGGTAGGCGAAGCGCTGCGGCGTGCTCAGGGAGATGCCCGCCAGAAGCCCGGCATTCATCGCGGTCAGACGCCGCTCGCTCCCGGCAGGGATGGACGGCCGACCCTCCGCCAGGCCATCGATCTCGGCGATCCAGACGTCGCCCGGCGTCGCAGGATCGGCGATGGTCATCGCGATGCGCCGTCGCGCGGCGTCGTACGATTCCCCATAGACGTCGCGGCGGCCCGTCGTCATCAGGCGCACAGTGCCCGCGCCGACGTCGACCGCGGCCAACTGCGTCGTACCGCCTTCGGCGATCATCACGAAGATGAACCGTCCGTCGGCCGACCAGGCCGGCCGGCCGGCGTGCGGGTGCGCCCTCATGTCGGACAGGAGATGGTGCATCAACGACCGATCGTAGTGGCGGGTGAGCGGTCTGGACTCGCCGGACCCGTTTGCCGGCACGAGCCAGAGCAGGGTGTTCGACGCGCCCACGCACACGTTGTCGTGGCCCAGATACGCGATCATCGAGCCATCGGGCGACCAGACTGGGGCTGAGATCGGTCCGATCCCCCTGGTCAGCCGCCGGAGGTCGCCGGTCGCGATCGTCAGGACCCACACATCGGCGGTATTGGTAAAGTCCGCGTCCTGTGATCGGTTGGCGACGAACGCCAGGCGTGTGCCATCGGGGCTCCATGCCGGCTCGCGGTGGTCGAAGTCGCCGCTGGTGAACTGGCGCGCCGGGCCGCCGTCGGATGGGACCACGAAGATGTGCTTGTAACGATTGTCCCAGAAGCCCTCGCCGTCGGCCTTGTGTTTGATGCGCGTGATGATCTTCACGTCGCTCGAGGGCTTCGGGATCGGGGGCTTGCCGGTAAAGGCGATCAACCGGCCATCCGGCGACCACGTGGAATCGGCGGGCGAGTACTCAGCCTGCGTGATCCGCCGGGCTTCTCCCCCGGCCCGCGGGATCACCCAGAGATGGACCGGCGGCTTCGCGCCCGGCCGCGCGGGCGTCCCGCGGTTCGACGTGAAGAGGATGAACT
>JBGPNN010000056.1:0-16297 GCA_041487495.1 bacterium | reverse complement strand
GTCAACAGCGAAGCGACGTTTACGGCATCCTTCGGTCGCTCGAAGTTCCCCGCGTGGGGCGCTGCCGGAGGCGAAGGCGGCTCTCCAAACTACTTCGTGGTGGAGAGGGCAGGCGAACCGCCTCGCCGTTTGAGCAAGGTCACTGCGCTCCGGTTGGCCCGAGGCGATCTGATCCAGATGCACACCGGTAGCGGGGGCGGATTCGGTGACCCGTTGGAGCGAGATCCGGAGCAGGTGGCCGCGGACGTGCGGGAAAGCTTTGTCTCAGCCGACCGGGCGCGGGAAGTCTACGGCGTGGTGCTGACCGACGACGGTCGCGTGGACGGGGCGGCCACGGCAGCGGTGCGCGCAGGGCTGCGGGGACCAGGTCATGCGCCTGCGGGCTAAACGTCCGGTCGGGAGGTCCTGACGTGCGTGCCGCTGCCGGATCATAGTCTCTGGGCGGAGGCGCCGTTGCCAAAGAGGAAGGCGTAGTCGCCCGCGTGCACGCGCGACGGGCGGGTGCGCGCCATCATGACGTAACTCGGATCGTATGGGGCCCGGAGCACTTCCAGTTCTTCGAACGTGTAGGGAGAGAGGACGCGCCCAAGTACGGTCCCCCCTGGGACGGGGCGCCCCATGACCTCGCTCCCGAGGTCGGGCACGAAGAACCCGCCCCGCGTCGGCCGCACCGCGGTGCCTTCCGTGATCAACACCTCTGCTCGTGAGGCGCCCGGCGCGCCGGAGAGGACGCCCGCGTGCCGCAGGACGTCCATCGTGTGCTGCACGGCCCGCGCCAGGCGGTCGGTGCCGAACGCGGGCGACCCGCCGATCTCGAAGACGCACCAGGGGATGCCGCGGCGCTCCGTCTCTCCGGGGAGCGTCCCTGCGGGGAGCGGGGTTTCCCAAAGCGCGCGGGCGCCGGTGAGGAGCGCGAGCCGGTGGATGCGCTCCGTCAGCGCGCTGTCACGCGGCCGCGTGTACGTGTAGTCCACTTCGGTGGCGTCTGCGCCACAGTGGTAGTCCAGCAGCACGTCGAGCCGGGTGAGCAGCGCCTCGGACAGGGCGGCGGCGAGTTGCTCCGTGAGCCACCCGTCGCGGCGGCCGGGGAACACACGGTTGAGGTTCTGCATGTCCAGAGGGGTGTGACGGGTACCGCCTTCGAACGCCACCGGGTTGGCCACCGGCACGAGCAGCACCGTGCCCGTAATGTCCATCCCGGCCAGTTCCCTGGCGACGGTGCGTAGGATCTCGAGCGTAAAGAGCTCGTCCCCGTGATGCCCGGCGACGAGCGCCGCCACCGGCGCCGGCGCGCCACCCGCAAAGACGTGAATCGCTACTTCGAGTGGCTGCCCGGTCGCCATCGTCGTCACGGGAAGGCGCACGACGCCGCGTTGATGAGGCCCAAACTCTTTGCCCGCAATGACCACCATAGGGGAGAACCTCCGCGCTAGAGTCGCAACCGCGGATCCGCGCGGTCGCGCAGCCAGTCGCCCAGCAGGCCGACGCCGGAGACGACCAGGACGATGGCGAACCCGGGAAACGTTTCAATCCACCAGGCGTTCCAGATATAGTCTCGGCCCTCGTTGATCATCCCGCCCCAGGACGGCACGCTGACCGGGACCCCCAGACCCAGGAACGACAGCGCCGACTCCGCCAGAATGAACTGTGCGAGCTGGATCGTCGCCACGGCCATCAGGATCGGAAGGAGATTGGGCAGGAGGTGGCGGCGGATAATGCGCGCGTCATTCCCGCCGAGGGCGTGGACCGCGACGACGAACTCCCGCTCGCGGAGCGCGAGGACCTGGGCCCGCACGAGTCGCG
The DNA here is from genome assembly GCA_041487495.1 of bacterium. Taxonomy (GTDB): domain Bacteria; phylum Sysuimicrobiota; class Sysuimicrobiia; order Sysuimicrobiales; family Humicultoraceae; genus JBGPNN01. The sequence continues at coordinate 14,494 of JBGPNN010000056.1, read as the reverse complement.
CATATGTCACCCACCCCGTGATCGCCAGCACGATGACCACCGATCCCACGCTTGGGCGCAGAACCGCGATGAGGGCGATCGCGAGCAGCAGCGCGGGGAACGCCAGCGTCATGTCGACCAGACGCGCGACCACCAGATCTGGCGCCCCGCCAAAGTATCCTCCGAGGATTCCGGCGACAATACCCACGCCGGCGGAGAGGATTGCCGCCACGGTGGCAATGGCGAGCGAGGTCCGGGTCCCGACGATGATGCGGCTGAGCACGTCACGGCCAAGCTGATCCGTCCCAAGGACATGCGCGACGCCGGTGTCGCTGCGCCATCCGGGAGGCTTGATACGTTCGAGCAAGTCCAGCGCGGCCGGATTCTGAGGAACGAGCAGCGGGGCCAGCAACGCGCAGAGCACGGCGAGACTGCACATGAGCCCCCCGACCGTCGCCCGGGGATTGATCCGGAGCGACCGGGCGCCGGGGACGGCGTTACCCCAGCCGGACGCGAGGGTCGAGGACCGCATACAAGAGATCGACGATGAGGTTGATGCTGATGAAGACGACCGCGAGCAGGATGACGACCGTCTGGACCACGGGATAGTCTCTGCTGACTGTGGCCTGGATCACCAAGCGGCCGAGCCCCGGCCATCCGAAGATGGTTTCGGTGACGACGGCGCCTCCAAGTAGCGCGCCAAAGACCAGCCCAACCAACGTGATGAACGTCAGGAGGGCATTGCGCAGGGTGTGCACGAGCAACACCCGACGACCGGATAGCCCCTTCGCCCGCGCCGTCCGCACGTAGTCTTCGGCAAGCGCGTTGATCATCTCCGACCTGAGGATCCGTGTGAACTGTCCCGTTGGCCAGGTGGCCAGCGTGATGGCGGGCAAGACCAGATGTCGCCACGAGCCGAAACCCGATGTGGGGAGCCAGCGCAGCACGACCCCAAACAAGATCAGCAACATGGTGCCCAGCCAGAACGTGGGGACCGCGAAGCCGAGAAACGACAAGAAGGAGACACCGACGTCCAGCGGCGAGTTGCGTCTCGCCGCCGACAGCACCCCCAGCGGGACAGAGGCGAGCAGCGCTAGGCCGAGCGCCGAGGTCGCGAGCATCAGCGTCGCCGGAAACCGCTCCACGACCAGTTCGCGCGCCGGCTGATCAAACCGATACGAACGGCCGAAGTCCAGCGTCGGGACGCCGGTCATGAACCGCAGGTACTGCACGGGCAGCGGGCGGTCTAGACCGAGCCGGTGACGCACGCGCGTCAGATCCTCGGCGGTGTACTGCTCTGAGAGGAGCAGCACGGCGGGATCGCCGGTCACCCGCACGAGCAGGAACACCAGCGTGGCAATCGCCCAGAGCGCAAACAGCGTGCTCCCGAGCCGCCGGATCAGGTAGGCGGTCATTGGGATGCGATCGCGGTGACCTTGCGGTCACCGGGACCGCAGGTTAATCTCCCAGGGCAAGATGCGCTCGTCGGACCGCGGCTTCCACTCCACGCGCGTGTTGATCCCGTAGATATCGTGCTGCGCAAAGAGCGGCACGATCAGGGCCTCCTCGGGTACCAGACGCTGCAGCCGCGCGCAGATTTCCCGCCGGCGCCTGGCGTCGACGGTCGATCGTTCTTCGTCGATGAGTTTCACGATGTCGGGTGTGGTCAGGAACGTCGACGACGACGCGGGGTGGAAGACCCCCCAGAACTTGTCGTCGCAGTCCAGGTTGGCCCCGCCCCAACTCCAGAGATGGAAAGGAGCGAGTTGCTTCTGCACCTGCATGTTGAGCGCGGTACCCAGCTCGAGGGCCCGCACCCGCAGCCTGATGCCGACCTTTTCCAGATCCGCGGCTACCGCCTGCGCCACCTCGACCGGCTTGGGGGCCGGACCGCTCGACCAGGTCTCAAAGTTCATCTCGAAGCCGTTGGGGAAACCGGCCTCCCGCAGCAGCGCACGGGCCCGCTCCTGGTCGAAGGCATACGGTTTCGGGGCGGCGTCGAACCCGAAGATGTCAGGCGTCATCAGCGACGCCGTCCGGGTGGCCTGCCCGGCCAGCAGACCCCTCACGATGGCATCGATGTTGATGGCATGGTTGATCGCCTGGCGCACGCGGCGGTCGGCCAGCGGCCGGCCCCCACCCTGAGGGCTGTCGGGGAAGAAACGCAGGAACGGCGTCCGGATGCTGCGGACGGCCATGGCCTTCAGGTTCGGCTCGGCGTCGATGCTCTGAATGAGGTCGGGCGGCAACTGCGGCATGATATCCAGTTCACCCGCGCGCAACGCGGCGACCCGGGTGGACGACTCGGGCATGATGCGCCAGATGATGGCCCGGATCGCCGGCGGCCCGGACCAGTAGTCGCCGAACGCCTCCATGATCAAGTGCGAGCCCTTCACCCACTCTACAAACTTGTACGGCCCGGTGCCGATCGGTTTGCGCGTAAAGCCCTCCGGCCCGACCTGGGTCATGTAGGCCGGCGGCACAATGAAGAACTGCGTCATCAGCGACGGGAAGGTCGGATAGGCGGCTTTCGTGATGATCTTGACCACATACTTGCTCACGACTTCGGCCCGCGCGACCGGGGACATGAACGCGAAATCCTGGAACCCCGGTTTGGTGATGCGCTCGACGTTCCAACGGACCACCTCGGCGTCGAAGGACTCGCCGTTGTGGAACTTCACTCCCTGGCGCAGTGTCAGCAGCCACTCGGTTGGGCTCGCGGACTTCCATTCCGTCGCGAGCGCGGGGATGAGCCCCATGTCCGGGCCGCGGCGGATCAGGCTGTCGAAGATCGACATCTGCATGCTGACCTCTGACGAGAGAAACGTTCGCTGCGGATCCATGTACTGGAATTCCGCGGGTTGGGCGATCGTGACCCGTCCCACCGGCAGGCGCTGCGCGCGCGTGACGCCCGGCACGAACCCGATGACCAGGATGGTGATCAGAACCAGAACGGCGCGTCTCATCATGCGTCCCCCTTCTTATGCCTCGCGGTTCGCTTGCGCGTGCCCGGTCGACTCTTGACACCGTAGGCCTTGCGCGCGGCCGCCGGCGACGTATACCCTTCGGCGATATCCCGCAGCACATCCTCGCGGGGACGCTCGCGCGGTTTCCCGTAGCCTCCACCGCCTGGGAGACGGAGCGTCACCGTATCTCCGGGGTTCAGCGTGTACGGCCGTACCGGCACATCTTCGCCATTGATCGTGAAACGGCCCGCCAGCCCCGGCCGGCCGCCCAACACACCGGGTGGCGGGAAACGGACCTTGTCGGGTCGCACCGACGCAATCATCGAGCGCCGCCCGACAACGCGCAGCTGCATCTCCTGACCGAGGCCGCCGCGGAATCTGCCGGCGCCCCCCGAGTCCGGCACCAGACGCTTGTGCTCGACGATGACCGGCGCCTGGTTCTCGATGATCTCGGTCGGAGTCACCGTGCCGTTGTAGGGAAACGCGATCGTGGGCAGACCGTCCATCCTGGCCGTCGCGCCCTTTCCCCCGTTGGGCAGGACGTGCACGTTGAACGTCGTGCCGTCATCGTGCACGCCGTGCATCGTGATCGCCCAGAACGACCCGCTCCCGGCCTGGATGCGGTCGGCCATCGCGCCGGCGAGCGCCCCAAAGATCACCACGTGGAGATGGAAGCTCGTCTTGGAGCGGGACTTTACCGCGCTGGGGAAGGTGGTGTTGAGCACGCTGCCTTCGGGGGCGTAGATCGTCAGCGCGCGGAACAGACCTTCGTTGTTGGGCAGGTCCGGCGTGAGGCTACACTTGAGAGGATAGAACGTGTCGGCGAATGTGCAGTTCATGACGCAGTTGATGGACGCACCGCTAAACTGTTGCGAGCTCCCTGTGTAATCGAAATGAATGCGGTCCCCTTGTTTCGACACCTTGACGCGGAGGCGTAGCGGCGTGTTGAACCCGTCGGCCTGGAGCTCGTGCGACCACTCACCGTCGGGCAGCGCGCGCAGCGCCTGGCGCATCGCCTGGTCCGACCGGGTGAGGATCTCCTCCGCCAAAGCGTCGAATGCCGGCGCGCCATAGTCACCGAGGAACTCTCCGAGCCGCTGGGCGCCCAACCGCTCCGCGCCCACGACGGCGTGCACGTCGCCCAGCACGAGGTCCGGCACGCGCACGTTCGCCCCGATCAGCCGGGTCAACTGCTCATTTTCCTGGCCCGCGATGAACAGCTTGCTGGGCGGGATGCGCAGACCCTCTTCGAAGAGGTCCCGGGCCTCGAAGAAGTCCAGACGGCCTCCGATATCCGCCACGTGGGCGGCACACGCCATGAACGCCACCACACGCCCGTCGTCGAAGACCGGGGTCATGATCGAGAGATCGGGAAGATGACCCGTCCCGATCCACGGGTCGTTCGTGATCAGGATGTCACCCGGTTGCAGCGTGTCCACCGGGAAGACGGCGAGCAGGTGTTTTGCTGTGATCGGCAGATGACAGGTGAATGCGGGCGAGCTCAGCTGCGACTGTGCCAGGCTGCGCCCCTGCCGGTCCAGCATGATGACGGCGAAGTCACGGCTTTCGCCAACGATCGTCGAGAACGAGGTACGCACCACGGTGACATCGACCTCGTCCATGATCGAGACGAGCCGGTTCCACTGCACCTCGATCGTGATGGGATCCATTATCCGGCCAGGTCAAGGAAGAGATTGTTGTGCGGGTCGATCCGCACGCGGCACGATGGACCCGCGATGATCGTGCACTCCCGCTCCTCGATGACCGCGGGCCCGTCGAATCCGGCACCGGCAGCCAGGCGGTAGCGATCGTAGACCGGCGTCTCCAAGAACCGCCCGGCCTCGGGAAAGTACACGCGCCGTGTGCCCTTGCCGGCCGACACGCGATCGCCCCGCGGCGCAGCCGCGGTCTGCGCCGGCACGTGCGGGGGCGGTCCGGACACTGAGACCCGACACGTAATCAACTCGACGGGGAGGTTCGTGTGCGCGTGCCCGTACTTCTCGCGGTAACGCTGGTAGAAGAAGCCGGCCAGCTGATCCACGGAGCCCTGAGCGAACAGGTCATCGGGAATCTCCACGGTCAGCTCGTATCCCTGTCCCTTGTGCCGCAGGTCCATCGCGCGAATCAGGCGGACCCCGGCGCTATCGGGGTCCACGCCCGCCTCTTGCAGCATGGTGCGCCCTTCGAGCGTCATGGGTTCAAACACGGCGCGCAGCGCATCCCATGGAACGCGGTCCAGGCGCGTGACGAATGACCGGGCGAAATCAAACGACACCGGCGTCACGACCAGCCCCATAGCCGAGGTGGCGCCCGCGCCCGGGGGCACGACGACGCCCTTCATCCGCAGCGCCCGCGCCAGTTCGTACGCGTGGGCCGGGCCGGCACCCCCGAAGGCGAACAGATAGAACTTGCGGGGATCCTCGCCGCGTTCGGCGATGTGCACTTTCATCGCGGAGAGCATGTTCTGGTTGACGATCTCGAAGACGCCTCGTGCCGCGTCGACCGTGGACAGGCGAAGCGGCCCCGACAGCCGTGACTCGATGGCCCCTCGCGCGGCCGCCGCGTCCAGCGGCATCGTGCCGCCGAGGAAGTACCCGGGATCCAGATATCCCAGGATCACGTTCGCATCGGTCACGGTCGGATCCAGACCGCCGCGCCCGTAACAGGCCGGGCCGGGCTCGGCGCCGGCGCTTTCGGGACCGACTTTGAGCAACCCGAGCGTGTCCACACGGGCGATGCTGCCGCCCCCGGCGCCGATTTCGATCAACTCGATCACCGGAACCCGGATGGGAATCCCGCTGCCTTTCTTGAAGCGCTTGACGCGACCCACCTCGACCATGTGGGCCTTGGTTGGCTGGTTCTGGTGCACGAGCCCGATCTTGGCGGTCGTGCCGCCCATGTCCAGCGAGATGACGCTTTCCAGGCCCATCAGCCGGCTGAAATGCGCCGCGGCCAACACGCCCGCCGCGGGCCCCGACTCGACCATTCTGATGGGGTATTCTCTTGCCGTCTCACCGGTGGTGATGCCTCCCGAGGACGCCATGAAGAATATCCGGCGCCTGTACCCAAGCGCGGCGAGGCGGCGTTCCAGGTCTGCGATGTAATGGTGGGTGATCGGCTGCACAAAGGCATTCGCCGTCGTGGTGCACATCCGCTCGTACTCGCGGATCTCCGGCGCCACCTCGCTGCTCAGGCTGATGACGGCGTTCGGCATCTCGGCCTGAAGGATGGCCTTCGCCGCACGTTCGTGCACGGGGTTGCGAAATGAGTGCAGGAAGACGACGCCGACGGCTTCGACCCCGTCGCGGCGCATCTGTGCGGCGGTGCGGCGGAGGGGCCCGCGGCTGAGCGGCGTAAGCACCTGGCCGTCTTTGTCGAGCCGCTCGCGGGCTTCGTACCGCCACCGCCGGGGCACCAGGGGGGCGGGGCGCTCCAGAAAGAGATCGTAGATATCGTAGCGGACCTCGGTGCCCATCTCGAGCACATCACGGAACCCCTGTGTTGTCAGCAGCGCGGTCTTCGCGCCCTTGCGTTCGATCAGGGCGTTGGTGATCAGCGTCGTTGCGTGGATCGCGATCTCGAGGTCCTCGGCGGAGACGCCGACCTCCGCGAGCAACGGCCGCAGTCCCTCGATCACTGCCTGGGCGGGCTCGAGCGGGGTTGTCAGGCACTTGTTCAGGTAGGATCGGCCGGTCGAGGTGTCGACCAGCACAAAGTCCGTAAACGTACCGCCGATGTCGAATCCCAGCCGAAAAGGTCCCGAGGCGCTCATGCAGATACGTATATCACTGGATGTGGGCGCGGCGCAACAGAAATTGGGGCCCGGCGCCGCCGGGCTACGCGATGTGGACGTTTATCGCACGATCGAGTAGAGGGCCGACCGCCGATCCTCGTAGAGAAGCGTCCAGTGAGGACAGGCGTCCATAGGGTAGGGGGATCCCTCGATGTTTTCGGGCAGGGTCTCCGTGTCCGCGGTGTGTGATGGCCGCCGAGCTCCGTCAGGGATCGGGATCGCCATGACCACGTGGGTGACACCGTAGCGTGATGTGAGTTCGTCTCCTTTCTGACAACGCATCTCGGCACCCGTGTGGTAGAATTCGTTTGCCAAATTGATGCGCCTGTGCCATTCAATGACCGCGGTGTCGTTGTACGGGACGAACCGGTAGTCGACGAAAACCGGGACACCCGCGAACATCCGGAAGTTCCTCCACGCGACAGGGACCAGGTACGTTTGCCCCGCCGCCCGGTGCGTCTCCGCATAGTGCAACAGGCCCAGCGTCTCGTCACCCTCGAGTTTCTGATCGAACCGCAGCACCGTCGTGCCAATCCCTGCGACGACGAGGGCGATCGATGCGGCGACACTGAGCGCCGCCAGCAGGGGCACCCGACGTGGTGCGGCCCGCTCAAAGTACTCGACGGCGGCCTCGCCGGCCCGCAGGAGCAAGAGTGAAGACGCGAGGGGCACCAGCAGGACGGACACCCGCCATGGGTACAGCAGCGCCAGCGTCGTGCTCTTGGTCAGCACTTGGACCACGGTGCCGCCGACCGCCGCCACCAGGCCGATGGCCATCACCCACAGGAGCGGTGTGCGCCGCAGGGTGTAGAGGCCCACGAGCACGACCGCCAGCTTGAGGTAGGCGACGAACCCGAGCCATGTCGCCGGCAGTGCGTGCCGGCCCAACCGGTAGTGCGTGAGGATGTCGCGCGACTGTGCCCACAGCTCGGGGCTCGTCGGACGGAAGGCAAAGTAGCCATGTATGAGGACGGGCAAGATGCAGAGAAACGACACCAGCCCCAACCCGACGGTCTTCCGCACACCCTCCCCGCGCCGGACGGTGATGGCCATGTACGAAAGGGTCAGCACCCCGGCCGTCACGGCATACGTCGGATTGAACCCTGCGGCCAACGGAGGCATGATGACCGCCGCCACCCACCGTCCCTTGAGAAAGAAGTGGACCGAGAGGAGCAGGAGTGCCCCGAAGGCCCCCGGCTGGAACATCTCCCAGAGGATCCGCTGGGAAGCCACCCCGGCGATGAGTTCCCTGGTCAGCGGGATGCCGAAGAGTCTCCGTGACGCGAACGCGACAATGGGCGCATGCAGCGCGGTGAGCAGTGCCAGCGCCACCAGGTACCGGGTGCGCGTCTTGTCAATTCCGAACAGCGTGGAAGCGATCCCGAGGAGCGCGTACGCATAGATGCCGAGCACGATAATGTAGTACACGTACACGAGTCGGAGATCCAGGTACCGATGGGTGAACTCGATCAGCAGACTAAAGAGGGGCCACGAATCGGACGACTGATAGAGCCAGTCACTCCTGATGAACCCGTAGCCGGCGCGGGCCAACCCATAGAAGAAGTACTCGTTCTGTGCGAGAAAGTAGAGGGAGAACTGGCTATAGGCGACTCCAAAGACTACCGTGACCAGGAGGAACCTCAGCCAGACTGGTTCCGGCTTTGCGGGGACGGTTGTCATGTGCGCTCCTTAGCGTGGACTCACGAAGGGGCGCCCGGCAACCCAGACCATGTTACCTCCCCCGCCCACACCTATACCCAGACATGGCGTTGCTTCAGACCTGCGGGCCCGCGTGGTCCGGTCAGTGCGGCACGACGTAAATGATCACGCCGACGGCCAGCGCCCATAGGGCCACCGCCACCAGAAGGGGGAGGTCGGAAAACATCGATTCGTCAGGGCTGCTCTCTTCGGGGCGCTTGTAGACCAGGTACAGGTAGCGGAAGACGCCATAGATGACAAGAGGACTCGTGGCCATGAACAGGTGCGGTTTGGTCGAGTCCTTGGAGTAGAGGAAATACGCCATGATGATGGCCGCGCTCAGAGCGGCAAGCAGCTGGTCGAGCAGTTGGGTGGAGTACTCTGTCAGGACTCCGCGGAACGAGCTGGCATCGTCGATAGCCACGAGCTCGTGCCGGCGCTTGGACGCGGCCAGGAACAACGACAGCAGGGGCACGCTGACCAGGAACCACAGCGAAATATCGACATGTATCGCGGCCGCGCCCGCGATCGCCCTGAGTACGTATCCCGCTGCAATCCCCATGATGTCCAGGAGCACGTAGCGTTTCAACACGAGTGAGTAGAGCAGGTTCAGGCACAGATAGAGGGTGATCAGGAGGCCGACCGTACGATCAATGGCCACCCCGAGCCCTACGGCCGCGACCGCGAGGATCCCGGCCGTCACTTGGGCCTGCACCGGGGTGATGAGACCCATCGCGACCGGTCGGAAGCGCTTTTTGGGGTGCCGCCGGTCCTTCTCGGCGTCGATGGAGTCGTTGAGACTGTACGCCGCCGATGAAGCCATGCAGAACCCGATGAAGGTGAGCACTGTCAGTTCGACCGACGCGATCTGCACGAGCCGGCCCGAAAATAGCAACGCGGCGCACACGAGGCCGTTTTTCACCCACTGCCGCGGGCGCAGGAGCCGGCGGAACGCCCACGCGCGCTTGCGGACGAAGGAGAAGATTGACGATGGCTTTTGGGCAGGCTCGCGCGATATGAGTTGTTCCGGCACGGTGTCTCCCATTACATCACTTCCCTATGCCCTGACGGCACCCTGCCCAGACCTCGGCGACGCGCACGCACGCGCCAGGGGAGTGGACGTAGGGCGCCGAACCACCGCACGTCCGATGTACGGAGGCACGCATGCGGATCCTGACCGTCCGAGCCCTGACGCTTCGCATCCCGTTGGAAATTCCCGTAGTGCTCGGCGGCGGCCTGCGGATCGCCGAGCGCGAGTACCTGCTCGTCACACTAACAACAGAGACCGGCCTCACCGGCGTTGGGTGGAGCTACACGCGCGGCGGGGATCTGGCAGGCGTTGTGCGTCGGAATCTCCAGCCGCTGATCGAGGGTCAGGATGCCCTGGCGACGGAGCGCCTCTGGGAGGCGATGTATCATGCCACACGGTACATCGGCCGCGGCGGGATGGTCATGCGGGCGCTCAGCGCGGTGGACGTCGCGCTGTGGGACCTGAAGGGACAAGTCGTGGACCTGCCGCTGCACGTGCTCCTGGGCGGCTACCGGCCAGTAGTGCCTGTGCTCATGGCCGGCATGTACTACACGGAAGGCCGGCGGCCCGATGACGATGCCCGCGAGGCCGCCGCGTATGCCGAGCAGGGATTCCGCCTGATCAAGCTCATGGGTGGCGCGGCGCCGTTCGAGGTTGACCTGGCCAGGGTGAGGGCCGTGCGCCGGGCCGTGGGAGACGAGGTGCGCGTCGCGATCGATGTCAACGGCGCCTGGCAGGATGCCAAGACGGCGGCGGGATACAGCCGGGCGCTGGTCGACGAGGGCGTCGCCTTTGTCGAAGAACCGATGCCCACGGAGAACCTTCCGGGACTACGTGCGTTCTGCGAGGCGTCACCGGTCCCGGTGGCGTCGGGGGAGACGGATTCTGGACGCTGGGCGTTCCGCGAGTTGATCGGCGCGGGTATCGACATCCTGCGCCCCGATGCGACCGTCGCGGGCGGGATCAGTGAGTGGCTGAAAGTCCACGCCATGGCGGCGGCGTGGGGACGGGCCGTCATCCCGCACGACTTTCCGCACGTGCACATCCATCTGGCGGCGGGTCTCGCCGGCGTGGAAGCGGTCGAATACGTGACGACCGCCGGCGGCATCAGCAATTTCCACTATCTTGCGCGCGCGCCACTTCAGCCGCGCGGAGGGATGCTGGCCGCACCCACGGAGCCTGGGCTGGGCCTGACGCTCGACTGGGATGCGGTCGAACGCTACGCGGTCCGAGGAGACGCGCCATGACCCCTTCACCGATGGTCGCCATGGTGACGGGCGGGGGTGGCGGGATCGGCAGCGCGATTGCTGCGCGCCTGGCCGCCGACGGGATGCATGTCGCGATCACGGATCTCGCCATCCACGCGGCCAGACGCACCGTACAGGCCGTGGAGGGGACAGGGGGCCGAGCGGCCGCCTATGTCCTGGACGTCACCGACGCGCGGCAGGTGAACGCGGCCACCGACCGCATCGTCGCCGACCTGGGCCGCCTCGATGTTCTGGTGAACTGCGCTGGCATCCAGTTCAATTGTGCGAGCGCCGATCTCCAACCCGAAGATTATCTTCGGGTGCTGGCGGTCAACCTGCACGGGACGGTGTTCTGCTGCCAGGCGGCGGGCCGGCAGATGATCCGGCAGGGCGGCGGGGTCATCATCAACCTTACATCAGTGGCATCATCGTTAGGCTGGCCCCGGCGGATGCCGTACGCCGTCACGAAGGCGGGCGTGGCCGCGCTTACGCGATCGCTGGCCGTCGAGTGGGCGCCGTACAACATCCGTGTTGTGGCGATCGCACCCGGCTACGTTGCGACGGATCTCGTCAGGCACGCCTTCGAGCAGAAGCACATCGATCCTGACGTGGTGCTGGGCGAGATCCCCCAGCACCGCCTGGCCGACCCCGAAGAGATCGCCGGTCTGGCCGCCTTCCTGGCGTCGCCCGCCGCCGCGTACATCACGGGGCAGGAGATCGTCGCCGATGGCGGGTTCTCCGTGTACAAGGTGTGAGGGCGGAGGCGCACTCGATGGATGGGCGCTTTCGCCTGGACGGCCAGCGGGCCGTGGTGACTGGGGCGAGTCGTGGTATTGGTGCGGCGATCGCGCTGGAATTCGCCCGGGGCGGCGCTGACGTCATCTCCATCCACCGCACGAAAGACGAACCACCGGTTGCCGCTGCGGTCCGTGAAGCCGGCCGGCGGTACGACGTCGTCCACCACGACCTGGGCAATGTCGAGGGCATCCCGGCCCTTGTGCAACACGTCCTCGAACGATTCGGGCAGGTGGATATTCTCGTACACAACGCCGGCATTCAGCGGCGGCATCCACTGCCGGAATTTCCCGTCGAGGATTGGGATCATGTGCTCAACGTGCACCTGAAGGCGGCCTTCCTGTTGGCGCAGGGCTTCGGCCGGCTCATGCTCGAGCGGGGGCGCGGGAAGATCATCTTCACGTCATCGGTGCTATCGTATCAGGGCGGCCTGATGGTTCCTGCCTACGCGAGCGCCAAGGCGGCGCTGGTCAACCTGGCCCACGCGCTGGCAAACGAGTGCGCGTCGAGAGGCGTGAACGTGAACACCGTCGCGCCTGGCTACATCGATCACACGGAATTGGGTATTCCGTTGAAGAACGATCCGACGCGGTACCGGCAGATCACCGAGCGCATTCCTGCCGGGCGCTGGGGCACACCGGACGAGGTCGCGCCGGCGGTGCGGTTTCTGGCGTCGGACGCGGCGCGGTACATCCACGGTCATACGCTCGTGATTGACGGGGGGTGGTTGGGACGATGAGCCAGGCCACGTTTCGAGCAGGAGCAGGGCGCGTGACGATCACGCCACCGTTGACCGTGCCGCACGCCGGCTGGGGCGCACAGACGCACATCCTGGCCGACGGCGTTGAGACCGAGTTGTGGGCGTCGGTGCTGGTCCTAGATGACGGGCGGGAGAGCGCCGCGTTGGTGGACCTGGACCTGGTGATCCTCACCCCTGAGGAGTCCGAGGCGGTCCGGGGTGCCGTGGGTCGCGCGCTCAAGATTGACCCCTCGTCCGTACGGGTGTCGCTCACACACAACCACGCCGGTCCTCCGCCAAGCGACTGGGACTGGGTCGAAGAAGGGCGGACCGCGCACAAGGCGTACTACGCGATGCTGCCGGACATGGTCGCAGGCGCCGCGCGCCTGGCGCAGAATCGCATGAAGCCTGCCCGTGTCGGTGCCGGGGCCGGGGAGAGTCGGGTCGCGAAGAACCGCCGCGAGACGGCGCCGGGCGGTCGCACCGTGACCGGCACAAACTTCTACGGGACGATCGATCCCCAAGTCCTGGTGATCAGGATCGACCATCAGGACGGCAGCCCCCTGGCGGCCATCGTCGGCTACACGATGCACCCGACGACGCTCGGGCCCACGAACCGCCTGATAAGCGCAGACTGGCCGGGTCATCTCAAGCGGACTGTCGAGACCGCTACCGGCGCGATGTGTTTCTTCGCCCAGGGCGCCACCGGCAACGTCGGCCCCGGGCCCGAAGGATTCACCGACGACGTACGCGTGGTTCGCAAGTTGGGGATGCTGGTTGGCTGCGAGGCCGTCCGCGTCTATGCCGACATGCACCTCCCCCCGGTGCAGTTCCATCATGAGCGGATCTGGGAGTCGGGCGCGCCGCTGGGCAAGTGGACGGCGGTGCCGGCGGCTGATCACCTGCCGGCAGTCCGCAGCCGCAGCCTGGCGCTGCGACTCCCCTTGATCCAGCAGCCGCCGCTGGCGGAGGTTGAAGCCACGCGCGCGGAATCTGAAAAGCGCCTCCGCGATCTCATCGCCCGCGGGGCTCCCGCGGCCGAGGTCGAAGCCGTCACGTGGGTGACCAAGCGTGCCAACATGGCAGTGCGACGCGCGGAGCTCTTCGGTGGTAGGTCCGAGCTGCCGGTCGAGCTGAACGTCCTGCAGATCGGGTCGGCAGTGCTGGCTGCCATTCCCTGCGAGCCGTTCTGCGACATTGCGCTCGCGATCAAGGCGGCCTCGCCTTTTGCGTTCACCTGGTTCGGCGGTTATGTCGGGGGCTGGCTCGGATACCTCCCGGTGCCGGACGAGTATCCGCGCCGCGGCTACGAAGTCGATACCACGCCATACACGCCTGCAGCCGCCGGCGTGGTGATCGAAGGGACCGTCTCGTGTCTTCGGGAGATGCACCGCGAATGGCACGTGGAAGGAGGGCGCTGACGTGGCCGGGCTAGACGAGGTCCGGCGCGCCTACTCCACGCCGATCGACAATCCGCTGGTTCCCCCGTTTCCGATTACGTTTCGGAATGTGGAGATCCTGACGGTGGTCTACCGGACGCGGCCCGAGGCGATCCGCGCGGTACTACCTGAGCCGCTGGAGCCCGCGAGTGACTATGCCGTTGTGCACATCTACCGGATGAACGACGCGGAGTGGTTCGGTCGCTACCACGAATCCGCCGTGCAGGTGGAGTGCCGGCTGCCGGCCCACCTGTCGCTGACCGGCCGAGAAGAGCGCGGGGCCTATTCTCCCTATCTGTATCTGGAAGGGGACGGCCCGGTGTCAACCGGCCGCGAAGTCTACGGTCAGCCCAAGAAGGCCGGTGAGCCGAGTCTCGAGGTCCATGGGGATCTGTTCGTCGGTCGGGTCAGGCGCAACACCATCGACGTGATCACGGCGACGCTTCCTTATAAGCAGCAGCGTGCGCCGGTCGACGCGCTCTCACGCCCGGTGGCGTTTACGACAAACGTAAATGTGAAGATCATCCCGCATGTCGACGGGACACCGGCCATCAAACAGATCACCGCGCGCGATCTCGATAACGTGCATGTCTCTGAAGTCTGGACCGGACCCCCCACCCTGGAACTCCGACCCAACGCGCAGGCGCCGGTCTATCGGCTGCCGGTCCTGGACGTCATCTCCGGTTTCTATTGGATCACTGACTTCACGCTGCCCGCGGGCCGGGTCTGGTACGATTACTTGAAGCGTTAGGCATGGTGTCCCGCCGGTATATCGGCAGGCGTCTGCTCCATCTGATCCCGGTGCTCT
>JBGPNN010000055.1:0-16304 GCA_041487495.1 bacterium | reverse complement strand
GATACCTCAGGTGAGTTGACGATTTCTATGACCGGGAAGGCCAACCGGTCTTGACGGAGTCAAGGAGCGGGAGGATTGATCCGCCGACTCCTGGGCGCTTCCTGGGGCTTTCCAGCGCGGAAGCCGCCATTAGCCCCAATTATCGGTCGCCTCGAATGCCACGGCAATCCCGATGGTCAGCATGGTCCGTCCCTTGGCCGCGACACTTCATGCTTCACTCCCCCGGCCAGATGCCTCGGACACGGAGGCCGGCCGGCGGAGATCGGGGACGGTGAGCGTCACCAGGTTCGCCACCAGAATCGACCCCGCGACAAAATAGAAGACCGAAAGCAACCCGTAGCGGTCGGAGAGCGTCCCGGCGATGGGCGTCGCCACCATCCCAGACGCCTGGACGAGTCCCAGGTAGAGGCCCACCACCGACGCAGGGAGCTTGAGTTCATAGACGAGGTACAGGGGAAGGAACGTGCTCAGACCAGTTTGCGTCATGGAGCGGATGCCGGAGACGAGCGCCAGGACCAGCAGGTTGCTGTTCCGGGCGAGCGCGAGAATCCCCTCAGTGTAGTTGCGCACCGAGGGAGCCCGGCTCGTGATGTCACCGGGCTGCTGCCGCATATGTGACAACATCCGGGCCAGGACGGCGGCGATCACCACACCCAGCACGACATTCGCCGTCAGGATCTGACGCCAGGTCAGATACGCCAGCAGGAATCCGGCGGCCAGCGGTGCGAGCGTATCGAGGGAAGCAGGAGACCAAAGGCCGCGGTGTAAGTGTGGGTCGTGGCGTGGCCGCCCGCAATCGCCCACATGCCCATGTTCGCTCGATCGGGCCTGGGCAGCCACCGAAACGCCCGCCGGACCGCGCCGCTCACCGCTCCTGCGACGCTTCTCCAGCCAACGGCGATGGTGTCCGGAAGTCGGATCCCTCGGCTGAGAAGGAGACGGCCGCACCCGCCACAAGCGCCCAGAACGGCGCAGCGATGCGGCCCAGGACCAACCCCGAGACGGCCACGATGAACGCCGCGAGCGCGCCGAGACGAAACCGGCCGCCAAACGCCTGGAGGAAGAACTGCGCCATGGGTGGTAGCAGCGCCAGGCCGCCCAGCACGTCAACGAGCGCGCGCGGCACGATGCGCGTGATCGCCGTGGCGGCCGGTGCCAGCAGCCCGGTGGCGATCCACACCACACCAAGGACGACGCTGGCCGCGTAGCGGCTCTGCGGCGGTCCCGACGCGGGTCCCGACACGATGGCCGTGGATGGCCCGGCGATGCACGCTGAGTGGCCGCCTGTCACCGCGGAGACCAGCGACCCAATCCCCGCCGCTACCGTGAGCCCTGTGACGGGCGGGCGATACCCGGCCGCCCAGAGCACCGCGAGGCCCTGCACGTTCTGCACGGCGATGACCATCAGCACCAGGGGAATCACCAGTTCCGCGGCGGCCGCCGCTGAAAACGCTGGGGTGACCAGTTGCGGCCGCGCCACCGTGAAGGTCATGGCGGTCCAGTCGGCCTGGCCGAGCGCCGTCGCCGTCAACAGTCCGGCCACCAGCGCGGTCAGCACCGGTGGCACGCGCCGCACGACCGGCACCGCGGCGGTCGCAAAGAACGCGGCCACCGTCACGCCGCACAGAAGCGGCGCTTGCTGGAGGCCCCGGACGATCGCGAGCACGAAGGGCAGCAGTACACCGGCCACCATGCCCATCATGATCGGGACGGGCAGCCGCGCGGTCACGCGGCCGATGACGCCCGTGGCGCCCAGCAGCAGCACCACCGCGCCGGCGAGCCAGTAGGTGCCGACCACCTGATCGAACGGCAGGTGCGCCAGGGCGGCGCCTACGAGCACGACGCCCGGGATCGTGTACGCGCCAACGATCGGCAGCCGGTAGCGCAGGCTGAGGACGATGCTCAATACGCCGCCGACCACGCTGACCGACAGAATCCACGACACCGCCACGGCCTCGGGCAGATTGGCCTGCCTGGCCGCCGACAGCGTGATCAGGAGGGGACTGATGTTCCACAGGCCGGCCACGGCGGCGCTGGCCAGGCCGCCGGCGGTCAGAGCGTGAGGAAGATCACGGAGGTTGCGAGCGAACCCGGGATTGTCCACGATCGGCACGGTTGACCTCTAGGGCGAGGTGATGACACTGCCCAATCCCAGCAGGCCCACCAGCGCAAGATACCCGAGCACAACATTGTCAAACGTCTGGGGGGCGAGTCGTCCTCCGAGGTACGAGCCGCTCACGAATCCCAGCAAGACTCCCGGTGTCAACTTCCAGGCGAGTGCCATCGTCGAAGGTGGAACCGCGCCGCCGGCCGCCATGACCGCTACGCTCGCCAGAGTCGCCAGGAAGACGAACGCCACCATATTGGCGCGAAAACGGTCCTTCGGGCAGCCGCGTGCGATCAGGTAGAGAACCACCGGAGGTCCGTTCAGGCTCGTGCTCGTGGAGAGAAAGCCGCTCACCGCTCCCACGGTGACCAGGTCGAGGCGCCCGGTTGGCCGACGCGGGCGCAACCGGGCCAGCATCAGCGCCGCAAACAACGTTGTGAGCCCGGCGACGAGTCCCTTCAGTACGCGTGCGTCAGCATGCTGCAGCAGGAGAAACCCTGCGGGCATCCCGAGCAGGCTGGCGATACCCATCGGACGCACCAGGTCCCAGTCGATCGCCTGACGGAGGTCAGCATGCAGCAACAGGGCGCCACTGGCAAGCAACCCGAGCAAAAGGGTCAGGACCACCACGACCCTCGGAGGGTACAGAAACGTCAGCAGTGGGGTACTGAGCAGGTTGAATCCAAAACCGGTTGCCGCCGTTCCCATCGCAGACAACAGCACGATCAGGAAGGACAGATACTCCTGCATTACGCGCGATCAGGCCATCTTGTTGAACTGCGGCTTGCGCTTCTCGACGAAAGCTTTCACGCCCTCATGGCCGTCGGGGCTGCGAAACAGGGTGTCGAGCATCTCGCGCTCGATGCGCAGCGCGTCGTCCAGGGTGCGGTCACGTCCGCTTTGCACGGCGAGCTTGATGGCGCCGATGGCGCTCGCCGCGCCGTCGACGAGCCCCTGCACATAGGCGTGGGTCTGCGTCTCCAGTTGATCGGCCGGAAACAGCCGGTCGAGGATGCCCATCGCGAAGGCGTCTTTCGGTGAGAGCCGCCGGCCCGTAATCATCAGGTCCAATGCCCGGTTCCAGCCAATCAACCGCGGCAGCCGCTGGGTGCCGCCGTTGCCCGGCAGCAACCCCAGCGTCACCTCGGGCACGCCGAGATAGTATTCGCCTTCGGCGCCGAAGCGAAGATCGCACGCCAGCGCGATCTCCAGCCCGCCGCCCAGCGCGTGCCCGCGAATCTGCGCAATGAAGACTTTGGGGGTCGCCGCGATCCGGCCGAGCGTCTGGTGCGCGAGCCGGCACATGGCCATGTTCTGGTCGGCCGAGTTCTCGCTGAACGCCTTGATATCGGCGCCCCCACAAAAGAACCGGTCGAGCGCGCTGCGCACGATCACGGCGCGCGCCGCGCCGTCGGCGGCCGCGGCGTCGATGGCCGCCTGCAGTTCTCCGATGTACCCATAATCGTAACTATTGGCGGGCGGGCGGTTCAGTGTGATGAACCCGATGGCGTCCTCGCGTGCGTATTCAACCGGCATATCAGCCTCCTGCTCGTGGTTGACTACTCTAGATCGCCGATCACGACCGACTTCGGCTCGACATAGTAGTCCATCGCCTCGGGCCCGTGCTCGCGGCCCATGCCCGATGCCTTCACGCCGCCGAAGGGCAGTTCGTCGTAGCCGTAGTGGATCTGGTTCACCCAGGTCATTCCGGCCTCGAGATCTTGCGCGGCCTTGTTGATCCACTTGATGTTGTACGTCCAGATCGACGACCCCAGGCCGTAGATCGAGTCGTTGCCCATACGGATGGCCTCATCGATGTCCTTGACTTTGAAGATAGGCAGCAGCGGGCCAAACGTTTCTTCTTTGACGGCGCGGCTGTCGTGCGGGGCGCCCTCCAGCACGGTCGGGGTGAAAAAGAATCCCCGCCCGCGGCCTTCCGGCACAGTGCCGCCGAACGCCACGCGCGCGCCGCGTGTCACCGCGTCGGTCATCTGGTCGATGATTTCCTGACGCTGCCCCGCGGTATGCACCGGCCCCACACGGATCTTCGGGCGCTCCGCCTTGACCCAGCCATCGCCGGGTTCGTAGCGCGCGACCCCCGCCAGCAACTTCTCCATGAACTTGTCGTAGACGTCCTCAAACACATAGACGCGCTTGCAGGCCAGGCAGGCCTGGCCCATGTTCCAGAAACGCCCGATCAGCACTCCCCGCGCGGCCTTGTCGACGTCGGCGTCCGAGCAGACAATCGTCGGATCGGAGCCGCCCAGCTCGAGCGTGATGCGTTTGAACTGCGGCCCGGCAACCTCCATGATGCGGCGGCCCGTCGCGCTCTCGCCGGTGAACGCGACGCGGCGGACATCGGGGTGCGCGGCCAGCGCCTCGCCCACGATGCGACCCGGCCCGGTGACGACGTTCAGCACGCCCGCGGGCAGCCCGGCCTCATTCAACGCCGCGATCACACGCAGCGTCGACAGCGGCGTGGTGCTGGCCGGCTTGACGACCACCGTGTTCCCCGCGGCCAGCGCCGGGCCAATCTTCGTGCCCATCAATGTCAGCGGAAAGTTCCATGGCACGATCGCCGCGCAGACGCCGACGGGCCGCGGGATCACCATGCCGTAACTCTTCCCGAGCGCCGACGGCAGAGGGGTGTAGGCGCCGCGCATCTTGCCGGCCAGATCCGCGTAGAACTCCATGCCGTGCAAGAAGTGATTGATCTCGCCCAGGGCCTCGTGCAGCGGCTTGCCCTGCTCGCGCACCAGCAGGTCGGCGATCTCCTGCGCGGCGGCACGCGCCTTCGAGGTACCCTCGCGGATCTTGTGCGCGCGCGCTTCCGCATCGGTCTTCGCCCAGCCGGGGAACGCCTTCCGCGCCGCGGCGACGGCGGCGTCGACGTCCTCGGGGCCGGCCTTCGGCACCGTATCGACGACCTCTTCGTTCGCCGGGTTGATCACGGGCATTTGCGCACCCGACTTTGCACCAACCGTTTCTCCGTTGATCAGAAGCAATGCCATCGTGTTCCCTCCGTTACCTGCGGATGCGCTCGAATGGGCTCTTGCAGTCCAGACACATATACTGTTCTGATATCAAATGCGCCGCAAATGGCGCGACGCGTTCCGCGCGCGTCGACCCGCACCACGGGCATTGAAGAAGCCGGCGGTCCTGGTCTACGCGGTCGTCGGGGCGTCGAGGCGGCGTTGGAGTTGGTTCCATCGCTCCCACGGCAAGTCGTCGTACTCCCAGGCGCCGGCCTCCAGATTCCAGCGCACCGGAAGCCTCATGCCGACTTCCAGCAGCAGGGGCGCGACGCGGGCCAGGTAGCGCTGCCGGAGTTCCTCGCCGGCCCGGCTCAGGATGCCCTCGGCGACGAGCGCCTCGACGCCGGCCTCACCCGGCGGCCCAAACCAGCACAGCATCTCGGGCAAGAGTTCGTCCACCCGCTGCTGCAGCGCCGTGGCACCCTGAACGGTGCCGACGATCCGGCGGGTCAGGCTCTCCGCGTACCCCATGTGGAAGCGCTCCTCTTCGAGCGCCCGGCGGATGCGGCTGGCCAACGACTCGAAGCGCGCGTCGACCAGTGCTTCGAACATCGTATACACCGCCGTGTCGATGAGCACGCAGGCCGCGACCACGTGAGACCACGAGGGGAACGAGCGATCCAGAAACCCGACGCAATAGCGCCGCTCACGATCCCCCTCGCGCTCCAGCGGCACCGGATGGTTGGGCCAGGGCAGTTCTTCCAGCAAGGGGTATATGGCGCGCGAGTGACCCAGTTCTTCCTGCGCGATGGCGGCGCAGGCGACCGCGGCTTCCAGGAACGGCGCGCCCGGCGCCCACTCGGAAATCCGCCGGCCCAGAAAGTACTTCGTGTCGGCCAGGACCACGATCAGATTGACCAGGGGGCCCAACGCCCGCTCATGTATCGGCACGGTGGCTTTGCTCACGCGATCACCCAGTGGATCGCGCCCTCGGGCGCCAGGACGAGTTCGAGCCAGTCGGCGCCGAAGCGCTGGCGGGCGACGGCACCGGGCTCCTCGCCGGGACCGGTGTCGATCGCACCCTGATATGCGAGGGACTCAGTGTAGGCTCGCCGTGCCAGGACGAGATAGCGCCGGCGCACCGATGATCCCGTCTGCGGAGAGGGTGTCATCTCAGTCGGGCCGGATGACACGAACCAGCGCCCGGCGAGGGACCACGAACATCTCTTTCCAGCGCCACTCGTCGTACAATTTGTGCGCAAAAATCGCGGCCTCGCGGGCACTGCGCGCGCTGACGGCGCCCACGTTCTTGAGCGGTTCCGTCCCCTCCGCGCGCGCCGCGAACACTTCGTAGATCTCTTCACCGTGCACTCACACCACCCCGACGCCCCGCAGGTGCTTCCAGCCGTCCTCGCTGATGTGTGCGCGTGTCCAGGGTTCCCAGACGACATCGATCTCGACACGGTCTACGCCGGGCAACGCACGCAGACGCTCCCGGATGTCGTCCTGGATCATCTCCATGCACGGACAGCCCATCGAGGTGTACGTCAGGCGCACCCGCACCGTCGAGCCGCTGACCTCGACGCCGCGGATCAGGCCCAGGTCCACGATGCTAACCGGATATTCGGGATCCAGCACATCGCGCAGGGCGCCGCGTACGGCTTCGGCGTCGACCGGCGCGCCGTGGGCCGCGTGCGTTGGCGTTGGACGCTCACGCATCGACGCGCCGCCCCAGTTCCTGGTACCCGCGCTGGATCTGGCCGATGAACTCCCGGTTACACGGCCCGCGCTGCTTCCACCGGACCTGCACCTCATCCCAGGTGATTGGCCCTTCTTCGAACAGCCACCGCTTTTGGCCGGCATCGAACCGTGCGGGGAACGGGCAGGTGATCACGTACTCGCCGCGCTGAGCGTCATGGCGCGCCGGAACGGTGATCCCGACTTCCTCGCACAGGGGCACGGCGGTCGACATCCACTGCTGCCGCAGCTGATCGTTCGTGTAACCCTTCAGGCCGTAACCAATCTGGTCTTTGTGGCGCTTCAGGGCATCCGGCAGGCCGAACCATTCGACCGTGAGCAGGAACATCCAGTCGACGGCGCGCTGCACGTCGGCCTTCCCCTTGGGATCGTGGGACAGGGTCCGCATCCATTTCTCGCCGTGGCGCAGGTGGAAGTTTTCCTCGCGGTCGACTTTGGCCAAAGCCCGTTTCCACGGCCCGTACGTCGTGTGCTTGAAGATATCACCCAGCAGCAAGAAGCCCGCCCGGTCGTAAAAGGCGTTGGCGACAATCAGTTCTGTCCACGAATCGAGCGGCACGTCGAACGCATACGGGTGTTTGAAATCCTTCGGGTCGCGCTCGTAGACCAGCGTGTCGGTATCCACGCCCAGGTCGCGCAGCATCCGGTAGGCGATGTGCGCGTGCCCCAGCTCGTCCTGGATGATCCCGGTGGCCGAGATATAGGAATTGATGCTGGGGGCGTCGCGGGCCGCGCGTAGATACGACGGCGCGCTGATCAGTTCGGTGTCTGCCGAGACGATCAGCGTCCGCTTGAGGGACTCAATGTACGGCTGCGTAGCATACTCGGGCCCTTCGACCAGGTGGCCCTTCGCAATCCGTTCCTGGAGCATCTGCTCGGTTACCGTAGACACCGGCCGACCCCTCCTCCAGTCACGTTCATGGCCCAGCGTACGCTCTCCCGGTCGGGCGCCGGAGCCACCGCACGGCCTCCAGCAGGCCGCCCGGGAGCATCATCACCACCACGATAAACAACACACCAAAGACCAATAGGTGGATTTCTACCAGGGAGCGCGCCAGAACCTCTTTCACGAGAATGTAGAAGACGGCCCCAAGCACCGGCCCCCACAGCGTCCCAACCCCCCCGATAAAAGTGATCAGCAAGGGGTCGAAGGTCCATGTGGGCCCGAAGGGCATCTGTGGATAGTAACTCACGTGGTAGAAGGCCAGGACCCCGCCGCCGAGACCGGCCAGGGCCGTGCTGATCGCCAGCGCGACCAGCTTGTACTTCAGCGTGTTCACCCCGGTCGCCTCGGCCGCGTCCTCGTCATCCCGGAGCGCCAACAGGGCCAGCCCCGTGCGCGAGCGCGCCAGGACCCACACGGTACTCATCGTGATCACCGCCAGCCCAAGGGCGAGGTAGTATCGGTGGGCGAGGTTGTAGCCCGCGATGAACGACCCAGGGAGTGTTGAGACTTCCGGCAGCGCGTTGCCCGCCGTGATGCGAAGGATTTCAGCCAGCCCCAGGGTACCGATGGCGAAATACGCCCCGCGCAGACGAAACGCCGGGACGCCGATCACGAGGCCAAACAGCATCGCCACGACACCGCCGGCGAGCATGCCCGCGTACGGGTGGACGCCGGAGATCCAGAGGCTCCGCGTGACGAACGCGCCGATGCCAAAAAAGGCGGCGTGTCCCAGGTTGATCTGCCCGGCGAGACCGCCAAGCACATTCCAGCTCTGTGCCAGCGTGATATAGAGGAAGACCAGGAAGGCCAGATTGAGCACATCGGTCCGGCCTGTGAACGCCGGCAGCAGCGCCAGCGCCACGACGGACACTGCGGCGGCCGCCGGCTTCATGCCCGCCTCCACTGATGGCCGAACAGTCCCTGCGGCCGGATCATCAACACGAGCAAGAAGATGACCAGCGAGATAACCTCTCGATACGCGCTGCCCAGGATTCCCGCGCTGGCGGCCTCGGCCAGACCCAGCAGCATCCCGCCCAGCAGCGTCCCCGGCATGCTGCCCAACCCGGCGAGCACGACGACGATCAACGCCTTCAATGTCCACTCCAGGCCGATGGAGGGGTTGATCGAATAGCCGACGCTTACCAGAGCGCCCGCGATCCCGGCCAAGACGGCCCCGAGCGCAAACGCCAGCAGGTACGTACGCCGGACGTCGATCCCCATCAACTCCGCCGCTTCCCAGTCCTCGGCCGTGGCCCGGATCGCCCAGCCCGCGTACGACCTCCCCAAGAAGACGTGCATGGCCAGGATCGCCACCACGGCGGCCGCCAGCCCGCCGAGGCGAACCACGGGGAACACAAAGCCGGCCAGGTGGACCACGGCTCCAGAGTAAGCCGTGGCGATGCTCCGCTCATCGGCTGTCCACAACCGGATCGCCACGTTGTGGACCGCGAGCGCGAGTCCGAACCCGATGAGTAGCGAGTTCTTGATGCGGGGTTCTTCATCGAGCGTCTCCACGCGCGTGAACAGCCCTTGATGCAGCCCCAGGCCAATGGCGAACATCAGCGGGATCACCAGCACCAGGGACACGAATGGATCGAGGCCGTAGCTGGCAAACAACCAAAACGACGCGTAGCCGCCAATCATGATGAGTTCGCCGTGCGCGACGTTCAGCACGTGCAAGACACCGAAGACCAGCGACAACCCGGCCGCCGCCAGGCCGTAGAGCGCGCCGGTCAACAGCCCGAAGATCAGGTTCTGGACGAGAAACTGGAGGTTCACAGGTACGCGCCTTGCACGCGCGCGTCTTCCAGCATCGCGCGGCCGGTGCCGTCGGCCGCGATGCGGCCGGCTTCCAGCACGTACGCCCGCTGGGCCAGTTCGAGCGCGGCCCGCACGTTTTGCTCGACGAGCAGCACCGTGATGCCCCATCGGGTATTCAGATCGTGGATCACCTCGAAGATGCGCCGCACGATGAGCGGCGCTAGTCCGAGCGACGGCTCGTCGAGCAGCAGGATCTTCGGCCGCGCCATCAATGCCCGTCCGATCGCCAGCATCTGCTGCTCGCCACCGGAGAGCGTCCCGGCCACCTGCCCGCGGCGCTCGGCCAGCCGGGGGAAGATCTCGAAGACCCACGGCAGCGTTTCATCTTTCTGACGCCGCGCACTCGGAGCATAGGCGCCCAGCAGGAGGTTTTCGAAGACCGTCATGCCGGCGAACAGGCGGCGGCCTTCGGGCACGAGCGCGACACCCAGTTCCACGATGCGGTGCGGGGGCTCGACGTGCAGCGCTCGGTCCTCGAAGCGCACCGTACCCGCGGCCGGCCGCAGCAGCCCGGCGATGGCGCGCAGCAGTGTGGTTTTTCCGGCACCGTTGTGGCCGAGCAGTGCCACGATCTCGCGCGCTTCCACGCGTACCGAAACTCCCCACAGTGCCTGGAGATCGCCGTAAAAGACGTCGAGTCCGTGGGCCTCAAGCACCACCGGACCCTCCGAGATAGGCTTCGATCACGCGGGCGTCACGCCGGATGGCTTCAGGCGAGCCCTCGGCGATCACCTGACCCGCATTCATCACGACGACACGGTCGGACAGCCCCAGCACCGCCTTGACGATGTGCTCGATCATGATCACCGCGGGCCCACTATCGCGGATGCGGCGGATGAGGGCCATGGCCGCCTCGACTTCGTGCGGATTCAGTCCGGCCATAAACTCATCCAGGAGCAGTATGCGAGGCCGCGTGGCGAGGGCGCGCGCCAATTCCAGGCGTTTGCGGTCCGCCAACGTGAGGTGTCGAGCCGGCACGTCTTCCCGGCCGCCCAACCCCATGGCGCCCAGGATCTTGCGGGCCTCGGTTTCCGCGTCCGCCAGGCCCGCCCCACCGGACCGCCCGTAGACCCGGCCCACCATCACGTTGCGCAGTGCTGAGAGGTGGGGAAACGGCCTGACGAGCTGGAAGGTCCGCGTCAGGCCCCTGGCACAGATCGCGTACGGCCGGAGCCCTGTGATCTCCTCGCCGGCCAGCCGGATCCGGCCCGCGTCGGGCGTTACGAAGCCTGTGATGAGATTGAACGCGGTCGTCTTGCCCGAGCCGTTCGGCCCGATCAAGCCCAGGATCTCACCGGCCCGCACCGCAAAACTCAGATCACGAACCGCGGTCAGGCCGCCGAAGGCCTTGCTGATCCCCTGGACTTCGAGAAGCCCGTGTTCCACCCTATTTGTACCGGCCGAGTTTCTCCAGGGCATGCAGCACGAAGCGATCGTCCACCACGAGACTCAGGTTCACCGTGCGGGGAACGAAACCGTTCTGCGCGTACCAGTCCTGGTCGAAACGGAGGCTCTGGCGGATCACGGCGCCGTTCGGGTCGAGCCAGGGCATGACCATCTTGTCGTACAGCGCCCGGTCCTTCTCGGACGTGTGCCGGGTAAGGCTGTCGACGACTTCCCGCTTCTTGCGGGCATCCTTCTTGATGAACGCATCGTTGTAGTCCCGGACGGCTTTGATGTAGCCTATCATGAACTTCCGCCCGAGATCGATCTTCTCGCGGCGCATCTCCGGCGAGTACAGCACAACCGCGACCTGGTGGTCCGGGTACACCTTGTCGGCGGTCTCGATCAGCGTACCGATCCGGTCCTCGATGGCGCGTGTCTTGAACGGCTCGATGAGCAGGGCTCCGTCGATCGCCCGATTCGTCATGGCCGGCACCATGTCGGGAAAAGGCATGACCACGATCTCGACGTCGTCGATGTTGACGTTGCCCTTCCGGGCGAACATCCACAGGTCAATGTGCGGCGAGATGCCTCTCGCGGCAAGGGCAATACGCAGGCCCCGCAGGTCCGAGAGTCCTTTGAATCGCCCTGAGTCGACCAGATCGCGCCTGATGACCAGCGCCTCGTAGCTCTGCCCGAGTCGAATCGTGGCCTTGTCCGCCACGATCCGGAGGTCGATGCCTCGGGCCAGGGCGTTGAACAGACCGGCGCTTACGGCGCCACCCCCGGCGTCGATTTGCCCCACGCCGAGGGGCGCCACCATCTGGGCCGCTGATTGGAAGGGCACGAACTCAACCGTCAGGCCCTGCTCAGTGAAATACCCCTTATCCTGCGCCACGAAGAACCCGGCGTCGCTGACCGACGCGACGACGCCAAGCCGCAGTACCGTCTGGCCGATCGCCGGCGGGGTCGGTCCGGCCAGGAGCAGGCCGATGACCCCGGCGATCCCGATGGCGCGTAGGTACGTCATCTCCTCAACAACCTCAAGGCATTGTCGTGGAGGATCCGCTGCTTGTCCTCGGGCGATGCGGTCATCGCGTCGATGGCGCGCAGCGTCTCGCGAATGTAGCGCGCTCCGCCTTCCGCATCAAACGGCATGTCGGAGCCAAACAGCACGTGGTCCGCCCCGAAGAACGTCAGCCCGCACTCCAGCGCCGGGGGAGAGCCGTACAACGCCGTGTCCGCATAGAACATCCGATAGTACTCGTATGGATGCTTCTTGAGGGTCCTCGCGAGCGCGGCATAGTCCTCGTCGGCGGTGCGGGCACCGAACTGATCGTAGGCGCCCTTGATGCGCGACTCCAGGAACGGCACGGTGCCGCCCAGGTGGTGAGTGATGATCTTTAAAGTCGGAAACCGGTCGAGCACCTTGCCGAAGATCAGCCGGGTCATGGCGATCGTCGTGTCGAACGGCCAGCCGAAGACATGCCAGACTTCGAACAGGGACTTCGTCTCGGTGGGATAGTCCGGCACGGCGGCCCCCCGAGCCGGGTGGAGCCAGACCGGCACGTCAAGCGCGGCGATCGCCTCGAAGACCGGCAGGAAGTCGGGATGATCGAGCGGCTTCCCGTCGATGTGGGTGAAGAGCTGGACGCCGCTCAGCCGCAGGCCGCGGATCGCATGGTCGATCTCCTTCAGCGTAGCGTCAATATTATTTAGCGGCAGCCCGGCGACGGCGCCCGCGAACCGGTCCGGATACCTGGCGACGAGCGCGGCCAGTTCCTCGTTGGCGATGCGGGCGAGCTCGGGGCTCTGCGCGGGCGAGGCCAGCGCTTCGATCGGCGGCAGCGCCAGAGAGATGACCTGGACGTAGTCCTTGAAGCCGTCCATGATGCGGAACCGGACATCCAGATCGACAAGGGTGGGAATCCCCGTCACCCGCTTCTGCATGTAGAAGCCGGGAGGCGCAACCTGGACCATGCGATCGAAGTAACGCCGGGGGAAGATGTGCGCCGAGATATCGATGCGTGTCACTGCCGCCACACCTCTCTGGCCGTTTCGGCCACCAGACGGAGCTTCGCTTCCTGGTCAGCCGGTGTGAGCAGGTTGCCCTCCATTGTCGAGGCAAACCCGCACTGGGGGCTCAACCCCAGTCGCTCCAACGGCACGAACGCCTGGGCCTCCTTGATGCGCTGCTTCAGCTCCTCCTTGTGTTCGAGCGCGGGCTTCTTGGTGGTCACCAGCCCGAGGACGACCGTCCGGTCTCCGGGGACGTTCCGGAGCGGCTCGAAACCGCCTGATCGCGCATCGTCGTACTCCAGCAGGAAGCGTTGGAACCGGGTCTGCCGGAAGATTCTGGCTGCAATCGGTTCGTAGTCGCCACTGCTGTAGAACTTGCTCTGGTTGTTGCCCCGGCAGATGTGGAGTCCAAAAGCGATGCCGGGATGGTCCCCGATCACCGCGTTGTCCAACTCGATGCACCGGTCGAGGAGGCGGTCCGGATCGCTGCCGCGCTGCCGGTACCCCTCGCGGAGCTGCGGATCCAGCAGCGCGCCGTATTGGGGACCATCGACCTGGATGTAGGTGCAGCCCAGGCGTATCAACTCGGCCACCTCCTCGCGCAGGATATCCACGAGGTCTGCGAGATACGCGTCGATGGTGGCATAGGCTCCGGTCGACTTCGCCGGGTCGTAGTAGGCTGCCCCTTGCTGCGCGCTGATCAGCGTAGCCTTCGCGGGACGGTTGGTGCGCGCGCGCAGATAGGTGAACTCCTCGGCGCACAGGTGGCGCCGCCGCCGCAGACGAGAGACGACCACGGGCCGCTTCAACACCAATTCTTCTCCCTTTTCATCGCGGAAGGGGACCGCCCACCCTCCCAACTTGTCGAACCCCTCCACCGCCTCGACGAGGTGACCAAAGAACGCGTAGCGCCGCATCTCGCCGTCGCTCAGCACATCTAACCCGGCCCGCGTTTGCAGGGCGATCGCTTCGTCGACGGCGCGGTCCTCGATCTGCTTGAAGGCCATATCGCTGATCGCCCCCGCCTCACGGCGCTCGCGGGCCTCCTTCAGATAGGCCGGACGCAGAAGACTGCCAACCACGTCGCTCCGATATGCGGGCATCATGCGCTCCTTTGCATCATCGAGGCTTCCAGGGCACAAGCCACGACTCGGCGCGATCGAAGAGCAGCGCCGTCACCCAGCCCAGGAGGGCGATCACCACCAGACCGACGAACATGCGCTCGACCGCAAAGATCTGCCAGGACTGCCAGATGAAATAACCAATCCCGCTGCGTGCGCCGACGATTTCGGCGACGACGATGAGGATGAGGCCGATCCCCATCCCCAGCCGCAGCCCCGCGAAGATCAATGGCAGCGCACCCGGGAGGGCCACCGTGAGGAAGAGCCGCAGACGGTCCGCCCCGAAGTTTCGCGCCACGTCCAGATAGAGGCCCTCAATATTCATGACGCCCGTCATCGTGTTGATGAGCACCAGGTAGAAGACGCCGATCGCCACGAGGGCAACCTTGGACGCGTCCCCCAGACCGAAAATCAGCATGACCAGCGGCACCATCGCGCTCTTCGGGATCGGATAGGTCGCGGCGATCAAAGGGTTCACCGCCGCCCTGACCCAACGGGACAGTCCCATGACCAGGCCGAGGGCGATCGCGGGCACCGCGCCGACAAGAAATCCGAGCAGGACCCGCCTCAGGCTCGCGGTGACGTGTGGCAACAGTTCGCCGGAAGCGATCATGCCGCTGAAGGTCCCCAGAATCGCCGACGGCGCGGGGAAGAAGCGCCAGTCCAGCACCCGGGTCCGCACGGCCATCTCCCATGCCGCGATGAACAGCAACGGTGACAGAATCGACACCAGTTGCTCCGCCAGCACCCGCACAAACGGTGCCCGTTCAGACCGCTGAGGCATCGGTCCGGGCCTCCTCCGCCCTCGCCCTCAACACTTCGTCGCGAAGCAACTCCCAGAGATGACGGGTCAACTGTCCGTACAGTGGGTCGGCCCGCATCTCATAGGGCTGGCGTGGGCGCTGAAACGGCACCTCGACGATAGCCTTGACCTGCCCCGGGGTGGCGGTCATCACCAGGATCCGGTCAGCCAGGACCACGGCTTCATCGATGCTGTGGGTGATGAACACGACCGTTTTGCGGTTCTCCTCCCAGATCCTGTTCAGCTCGCCCTGAAGCAGCACGCGCGTTTGTTCGTCGAGGGACCCAAACGGCTCGTCCATGAGCAGCACCTCTGGATCGGCGGCAAACGCCCTGGCCACACCGACTCGCTGCTTCATGCCGCCGGAGAGTTGGAACGGATAGGCCCTGGCGAACCGCGTGAGTCCCACCTTCTCCATATAGGCTTTGACGGTTCGCTGGGCGATCTCCCTGGGGACCTTCTGCATGCGCAGACCGTAGCCGATGTTGGCCTCAAGGGTCATCCATGGAAAGACGGAGTCCCCCTGGAACACCATCGCCGTGAGCGGCTTCCCCGCATCGGAGCGCGCGATCGAAACCTCCCCAGATGTCTGACGTTCGAGACCGGCAAGAATCCGGATCAGGGTCGTCTTGCCACATCCGGAGGGTCCCAGGAGCACGAAGAACTCACCCTCGCGGATGGCAAAGTTCAGATTCAGGAGTGCCGTGACCGCCCCATGACGAGCCGGGAAGACCTTCGTAAAATCACGGATAACGATCTTCTCCAACCGCCGCTCCCGCTGAAGACGGCTGCCTTAGCGCTGCTCCCAGGCCGGCGCCGGGTACTGGAACGGCGCGGTCGCGAACTCCTTGGGCCAGACCAGCTCCTGCTTGCCGCGCTGCCACTGCAAGAACACGACGGTGACCACGCCGGTCCCGTCCGGCCGGAACCGCACCTGGCCCTCCACCGTCATCATATTCGTGGAAGCGACCGCGTCGCGGATCTTTGCGCGGTCCAGCGTGCCGGCACGCGCGATAGCGTCTGCCAGGATCTGGACGCTGGCATAGGCCGGTCCCGTGATCACGTCGGCGGGACGCCCAAATGCGCGCTGGTGCTTGTCGTTTAGTTCTTTCACCCCGGGAAACCGCATGGCGTTGTGCCAGCCGGGTGCCAGCATGACGTAATCGCCGTCCTTGCTCAGGTTCTGGCTCCACACCACCGCGTCGGCCGCGCGGATGAGCATGTACATCTTGGCGTTGAACGCCAACTGCTTCATCTGGCGGACCAGGTTCAACCCGTCCGGCGGCGTGGGGACACCGAACACGGCCTCGGCGCCGGCGGCTTTAGCGCGCAGGATGTTGTCCGAGAAGTCGCGCGCGCCGATCGCGTACTC
>JBGPNN010000054.1:0-16485 GCA_041487495.1 bacterium | reverse complement strand
GGCGCGATCACTGACGTCGAGTTGCTGAGCTTTCGCAAGTTCGACAGCCGCCTGCAGGGACACCCGACCCCCGTCATCCCCTGGGTGGACGTGGCCACCGGCTCGCTCGGCCAGGGATTGCCGATCGCGATCGGGATCGCGCTGGCGGGCAAATACCTGGACAAGCGCTCCTATCGGACCTGGGTCCTCTGCGGTGACAGCGAGTTGGCCGAAGGGTCTATGTGGGAGGCGTTCGATAAAGCGGGATACTATAAGCTCGGCAACCTGACGGCAATCATTGATATGAACCGGCTGGGGCAGCGCGGTCCCACCGAGCTCGGGTGGAACGGTGAGGCGTACGCGTCTCGCGCCGCGGCCTTCGGCTGGCGCACGGTGCTCATCGACGGCCACAACCTCCGCGAGATCGACCGCGCCTTCGCGGACTCGCAAGAGCCCAGGGACCAGCCGACCGTCATCATTGCCAAGACGATCAAAGGCCGCGGCGTGTCGTTTCTCGAGGACAAGGATGGCTGGCACGGGCGGGCTCTCAATGCCGATCAGGCCAGGCAGGCGATCGTCGAACTTGGCGGCGAGAGTTCCATCACCGTCGCGGTCGCCAAACCGGACGGCGTGGCGCTCGATCCTGTGGCCGCCGATCGTACAACCACCAACCGGCCCGTGGAGCTTCCGGCGTACAAACCCGGCGACGTGGTGGCGACGCGGAAGGCGTACGGGGATGCGCTGCGGACACTAGGAGCGTCGCGCCCGCAGATCGTGTGCCTCGACGGCGAGGTGAGCAACTCCACACACGCCGACGAGTTTGCGAAGGCGTATCCGGAACGCTATTTTGAGATGTTCATCGCGGAGCAGCAGATGGTCGCCGCAGCCGTCGGGCTGAGCGTTAGGAAGTACGTGCCGTTCGCCTCGACGTTCGCGGCATTTCTGACCCGTGCCTACGATTTCATCCGGATGGCGGCGATCTCGCAGGCGAATATCCGCCTCTGCGGGTCGCATGCGGGTGTTTCTATAGGGGAGGACGGTCCATCGCAGATGGCCCTGGAAGACCTCGCGATGATGCGGGCCGTCCACGGCAGCACTGTGCTGTACCCGTGTGACGCCAACCAGACGGCGAAGCTCGTCGCGGCGATGGTGGATCAGACCGGGATCAGCTTCCTGCGGACCACGCGTGCGGGCACCCCGGTGATCTATGAGCCCGGTGAGTCGTTTCCGATCGGAGGCAGCAAGGTGGTGCGGGGTTCGGCGGCGGATCGGGTCACGGTGGTCGCGGCCGGCATTACGCTGCATGAGGCGCTCAAGGCGTACGAGGTGCTCGCGCGCGAGGGGATTGCGATCCGCGTGGTCGACGCGTATTCTGTGAAGCCGATCGATCGCGCCACATTGGAGGAAGCCGTGCGCACGACCACGGGCCGCCTCGTCGTGGTCGAGGATCATTGGCCGGAAGGCGGGCTGGGCGCCGCCGTTCTTGAGGCGCACGCGGCGGGAGGGGCGTCATCGCCGCCCCTGCGATACCGGCATCTGGCCGTGCGAGGCATGCCCGGATCAGGCAAGCCCCACGAGCTGCTGCACGCGGCGCGTATCGACGCCGACGCCATCGTCGCAGCGGTCCGCGAGCTGCTCGCTTAGCGGCTGGGATGGACGCGCAAGGCTTGGCCCTGGGAGACTTCGGCGCGCTCGTGGATGCCCGGGTGCGCGCCTGGCACGACGCCCAGTTTCTTCGGCGGCTGTGGGCAAAGGATCAGACACTCTGGTCCCCGACGCCGGTTCCTGAAATCATCGACCGCCTTGGGTGGCTTACGCTGCCCGAGACCATGCCTGCGCAACTCAACGACCTCATGGCATTTGCCCGCGACGCCGCGGGCGCGGGGATGCGGCACGTGGTGCTGCTGGGTATGGGTGGGTCGAGCCTCGCGCCCGAGGTGTTCCAACGCATCTTTGGGAACGCCGGCGGCTCTCCGGCCCTCGTCGTGCTCGACAGCACACACCCCGCGGCGGTACGCGCGGTCGACGACGCTATCGACCTGCGCCGCGCGCTGTTTCTGGTCTCGAGCAAGTCGGGCACGACGACGGAAACGCTGTCGCTGTTCCGGTACTTCTGGCACCGTGTCGCCGGCGTGTCCGCAAAACCCGGCGAGCACTTCGTGGCGATTACCGACCCTGAGACCCCGCTGGTACGGCTCGCCCGGGAACGCGGATTTCGCCGCACGTTCCTCGCGCCCGCCGACATCGGAGGTCGGTATTCCGCTCTGACGGTGTTCGGGCTCGTCCCGGCCGCGCTGATCGGCGTGGATGTGCGTCGCGTCCTGGAACAGGCCCGGCGAACGGCCGAAACCGGCGACCCGGGGTTGACCTTGGGCGCTGCGCTCGGCGAATTGGCACTGGCGGGCTGCGACAAAGTGACATTCTTCACCTCCCGCTCGCTCGACGCGCTGCCATCGTGGATCGAGCAGCTCATCGCGGAAAGCACGGGCAAGGATGGGAAGGGGATCGTCCCCGTCGTCGACGAGCCTCCCGGCCCGCCGGGAAGCTACAGTCGGGACCGAGTGTTCGCAGGTCTGCGTCTTGCGGGCGATGAGTCGAACGATCTCGACGCACGCCTCAACGCGCTGGAAGCCGCCGGCCATCCAATCATCCGCGTCGACCTCTCCGAGAAGGCGGCCATCGGAGGGGAGTGCTTTCGGTGGGAGATCGCGGTGGCCGCGGCCGGCGCGGTACTCGGCATCCACCCGTTCAATCAGCCTGACGTGCAGCTCGCCAAGGATCTGGCGCAGCAGGCGATGCAGAAAGGTGGACGAGCCGGTGAGAATACGGCTGCCCGAGGGGTCAGCGCATCCGATCCGCAGGCCCTTGCACGCGAGGTCGGGCGCATGCTGTCGACTGTGCGTCCGGGGGATTATGTGTGCATCCAGGCGTATCTGCCGCCCACCGAGCACACGTCCGCCGCACTCCGGGAGATGCGCTCGATCGTTCGCGATCGCACACACGCGGCCACGACGGCGGGGTACGGACCGCGGTTCCTGCACTCCACCGGTCAATTGCACAAGGGCGGCCCAAATACGGGGGTCTTCATCCAGTTGATCGACACGCTGGATGAGGATGTACCGGTACCGGAGACCTCGTACACGTTCGGGGAACTGATCCGGGCGCAGGCGCTCGGCGATGACACCGCGCTACGGCAGCGCGGCCGCCGGGTGCTGCGCGTCAGCCTGGGTCGCGACGTCGCCGGTGGCCTTTGCGCTGTGACCGGGGTGCTGGGTGCCTGAGATCAAGAGCCTGTTTTGGGACGTCGGGGGTGTCGTGCTCACCAATGGCTGGGATCGCACGGCACGCCGGAGCGCCGTCGACACGTTCGCGCTTGATTGGCAGGAGTTCGAGTCGCGCCACGCCGAGGTGGACACGCCGTTCGAGATCGGGCGTCTCGGGCTCGATGAGTACCTCGATCGTGTGGTATTTTATCAGTCCCGGAGATTCGAGCGCGCAACGTTTAAGGAGTTCATGTTCGCCCAATCCCAGGCGCATCCCGAAGCTCTGGCGATCGTCGAGCGGCTGGCCGTCTCCGGGCGGTACCAACTCTCGACGCTGAACAACGAGTCACGAGAACTCAACCAGTACCGCATCGCCCGCTTTGAGCTTCGGCGCTACTTCACGGCGTTCTTCAGTTCGTGCTTCCTGGGCGTCAAGAAACCCGAGGAAGCCATCTATCGGGTCGCCCTGCAGGTGACCCACATGGCGCCCGAGGAGACGCTCTTCATCGACGACCGGGCACTCAACCTGGAGTGTGCCGGCGGCTACGGGATGCACACGATTCACTATCGCGACCCCGAGCAGTTGGTGGCGGCGCTCCACGCGTTGGGGATCGATCTCTGAGGAGGGGCTTCGATGCAATTGGGGATGGTTGGTCTTGGGCGGATGGGTGGCAACATGGCCGAGCGATTGCTGCGGGGAGACCACCGCGTCGTCGGCTACGCGCGCGAGACACCGGCGGTACAGCGCGTCACAACGCTGGGCGGTGCGGGAGCGTCGTCGCTGGCCGACCTGGCGGGGCAACTCTCACCGCCGCGTGCCGTCTGGTTGATGATCCCGGCCGGCGATCCTGTTGATCAGGCGATCCGGGACCTGCTGCCGCACCTCGCCAAAGGTGATGTGATCATCGATGGCGGGAACTCGTATTACAAGGACAGCATGCGCCGCGCCGCCCTCGTCGCCGAGCGCGGCCTATCCTTCGTCGATGTGGGGACAAGCGGCGGCATCTGGGGGCTCGCGGAGGGCTATTGCCTGATGGTCGGCGGAGACCGCGCGGCCGTCGAGCGGCTCCGGCCGATCTTTCAGACCCTCGCGCCCGGGCCCGATCGCGGGTGGGGCCACGTCGGTCCGAGCGGTGCCGGACACTTCGTCAAGATGATCCACAACGGCATCGAGTACGGGATGATGCAGGCTTACGCCGAGGGCTTTGCGCTGATGCAGCGCAAGGAGGCCTTTCACCTCGATCTCCACCAGATCTCCGAGATGTGGCGCCACGGCAGCGTCGTGCGGTCGTGGCTGCTCGACCTGACTGCCCGCGCCCTCTCCGACAACCCTCGACTGGACGGCCTCGCCCCGTATGTGAGCGACAGCGGCGAAGGCCGGTGGACTGTGATGGAATCATTGGAACTCGAGACGTCGATCCCCGTGATCACGTTGGCGTTGGAACGGCGCTTCCGCTCGCGCGAGGAGAACTCATTCGGCGACCGGCTCCTCGCCGCCATGCGCCAGCAGTTCGGCGGGCATGCGGTGAAGACGACGTGACGGATCCCTCCACGATTGTCGTGCTCGGCGGCACCGGCGACCTGATGCACCGCAAGCTGCTCCCGGCGCTTTTCCGGCTGGCGGAGCAGGGGTTGCTGCACGAGCGGAGCCAGATTGTCGGCGCCGCGCGATCGAAGGATCAGGACGACCAGGGCTTCCGCGCGTGGGCCCGCGAGGCGCTCAAAGACTCGGGGCTGGATGCGGCCAAGTCCGCGCGCTGGTGCGAGGACTGTTTACACTATCAGTCCCTCGGCTCGGGACAGCCGGACGACTACCGCGCGTTAGCCGTGCGCCTTGAGTCTCTCGAGCACTCGCAAGAGCTGCCCGCGCACCGCGTGCTCTATCTGGCGCTGCCGCCACAGGCATTTCCGGGAACGATCACCGGCCTCGGCCAGGCGGGCCTGGGTCGCAGCGCCGGGTGGACGCGTCTGGTCATCGAGAAGCCCTTCGGCCGCGATCTCGCCACGGCCCGCGAGCTGAACCGTCTGGTGCACCAGCACTTCGATGAATCACAGGTCTACCGGATTGACCACTATCTGGGCAAGGAGACAGTCCAGAACCTGCTGGTCTTCCGTTTTTCCAACCCCATTTTTGAAACGATGTGGAACCGGGACCGCGTCGAGAGTGTCCAGATCACAGTGGGCGAGCACGCGGGGATCGAGGGACGCGCCGGGTACTACGAGCAGGCCGGGGCGCTGCGCGACATGATCCAGAACCACCTGACGCAGTTGCTGACGCTGGTGGCCATGGAAGTGCCGAGCGCGTTCGAAGCCGACGCCATCCGCAATGAAAAGGTGAAGGTCCTCCGCGCAATGACGCCCATCGTCCCCGACCGCCTGGCCTGGGGACAGTACGTGGCGGGATTGATCGACGGGCAGGCGGTGCCGGGCTACCGGCAGGAACCCGGCGTCTCGCCCGACTCGGAGACCGAGACCTTCGCCGCGCTCCGCCTGGAGATCTCGAACTGGCGCTGGCACGGCGTGCCGTTCTATCTGCGCGCCGGCAAGCGGCTGGCGCGGCGGCTCACGCAGATCGTGGTGACGTTTCGCCGGCCGCCGGTGTCGATCTTCCGAACGTTTGGCATCGACTCGATCCACCGCAATGTGTTGGCCATCACGATCCAACCGGATGAAGGGTTCGAACTCGGGTTTGAAGTCAAGGCCCCCGGGCAAGGCATTGCCCTACAGACGCAACGCCTGCAGTTCCGGTACGCCGAGGCCTTCTCGCCGCTGCGGGAGGCGTACGAGACGCTGCTGATGGACGTGTTGAACGGCGATCAAACGCTTTTCGTCCGGTCAGACGAGGTTGAAGCCGCCTGGAGTCTCTACACGCCGGTCCTGGAGCATCCACCGCAGGTGGAGTTCTACGCGGCGGGCACGTGGGGGCCGCCGGGGTCCACACGCCTGGCGCAGCAAGACGGACAGCGGTGGCATCCGGCCTGAGCCCCGAGTTCCGCGTCTTCCCCGACACGGACGCCCTCAGTCGCGCGCTCGCCGAGCATCTGGCCGCGCAGATCGCGGCGAGGGCCGCGGGGGGCGCGAACTTCGCGCTTGTCCTGTCCGGCGGCAACACGCCGAGTACATTGTATCGGTGCCTGGCGGAGGACTACCGTGACCGGATACCTTGGGCGCTGGTAAACATTTTTTGGAGCGACGAGCGATACGTCCCACACGACGATCCGCACAGCAACTACCGGATGGCCAGAGAGACGCTCCTCGACCACGTGCCGGTGCCCGGTGCGAACGTGCACCCGATGCCGACGCACTTCGCCGACCCAGAAGATGCGGCGCGCGCTTATGAAGATGAACTGCGGCAACACGTCGGGCTACCCGTGCCACGCTTCGATGTGATCCTGCTGGGGATGGGCGCCGACGGCCATACGGCGTCGCTGTTTCCCGGCTCAGCGGCTCTCGAGGAACGAGAGCGCTGGGTGGTGGCCTCGCGTTCGCCGGTGGCGCCGTATGTGCGTCTGACGCTGACGTTCCCGGTGCTCGATCACGCCGCGGAGGTCTGCTTCCTGGTTGCGGGGGGTGACAAAGCCGAGGCGCTGCGCCGGGTGATCACCCAGGATGCGGGCGCCGACGCGCCACCGGCGGCCAGGGTCCGGCCCGCGCAGGGCCGGCTCATCTGGTGGATGGATCGCGCCGCGGCGTCGCGGCTGGACGTGGCTCCTGGGATCAAACTCCTTTAGACCCAGCGATCAGGAAGACCAGCGTCAATCCGAGAAACACAACCCACCAGGTGACCACCAGACCGCCGACGATCCACTGCCCCACTGTCTTCATCGTCCTCACCCCTTCTTGCACTACCTTACCTTCGCAGAACGTTCCTCAGCAGTTTGCCCGGTCACGGGTACTGTGTGTGACGTGTCACAGGCCGGAGACCGGAGTCGCAAACGGCTCCTGATCTGCCGGCAGCATATCAAGGGATGGAAGGGTGGCCTACAGCGCGCCGTACGGGAAAAGGACTGGACAGGTGTATAGTTGATGGCGTACGGAGGAGAGAACCCCAATGGCCAGGACCGTTATCGTCTATTCCCAGCCGGGCTGACTGTTTTGCGGTAAGGTGAAGGAGTTCCTTCACCAGAAGGGGATCGCGTTTACCGAGAAAGACGTGAGCGCTGATGAACAGGCGCTGGATGAACTGATGAAGATAGGATACTCGGCGACGCCTGTGACCGTTATCGACGGCGAGGCGGTCGTGGGGTTCAACCGCGCGCAGCTGGAGCAACTCCTCAGCCTGTAACGTGTGGGTCGTGTCTTGAGACGGGAGAGTATGCACTCCATGCGGTACGGTCCTGAGGTCGGCGAGCGCATTCCTCCGTTCGAGGCTCTGGACCAACACGGGCGGCAGCAGTCGTTCGAGACCATCCGGGGGCCCAACGGCGCGTTCATACTCTTTCATCGCTCGGCGGACTGGTGACCATACTGCAAAGGCCAGCTCGTGGAGCTGGAGCGAAACCTCAACATGATCACCGCGCAAGGCTACGGCGTGTGCGCGATCAGCTACGACTCCGTGGAGATCCTGCGCGACTTCGCGCAGCGCCGAGGTATCACGTATCCGTTATTGTCTGATCCCGACTCGGCGATCATCCGCCGCTTTGGGCTTCTCAACGATCAGGTGGCGCCCGAGAAGCGCGACTACGGCATCCCGCATCCCGGGATCTTCCTGGTCGATGCGAGCGGCGTCGTGCGCGAGCGCTTCTTTGAAGAGAGGTATTGGAACCGGATGACGATCCCCGCGGTGTTCTGGCGCCTCGGGCTCGACACGACCGCAGTGTCGGAGACGACGGAACGCGAGCACCTGCGCGTCCGGACGGGAGCCAGCGATAGGTCGGTACGTCCGGGCAACAGGTTCACGCTCCTTGTGGACGTCGAGCTGCTGCCCGGCGTGCACGTCTACGGTCCAGACGTCGGCGGCGGGTACCAGGGCCTGGCCGTGGAAATGGATCCGCTGCCGTATCTCCGCGCGCACGAACCGACGTATCCCCCAGTCGCGCGGCTCAGCCTGCCCTGGACGGACGAAGTCCTCGGCGGATACACACATCCGATCCACGTCGCAGTAGACGTGGCGCTGGGCACCCGGATCGAGATGGCACCCGTCTATGAGGCCGGTCGGGGCCTGCGGCTCTCGGGTTCGCTCCGACTTCAGGCGTGCGACAATCGCGTGTGCTGGGCGCCCGAGGCTATTCCCCTCGTCTGGGACATCGAGTTGCTTCCACCGGATCTGGACCGCGTGCCGGAGTCCCTGCAGCACAAGCCGAAGGCGTGATCATGCGCCGTCGTAGCGGGCATACTCCGAAGGACCCAAAATTCGCCCGCCGCCTAGCGCGGGTCGAACCTGCGCAGATGCGTGGCGCAGATGTTATCCTTGTACCGCCCGGTCAACACCACGATCACGCCCGTCGCGATCGCGTTTGCTCCCTGCAGCGTGACAAACACGAGGTCCCCCTGCATGATGGCGTGAACAAGAATCAGCAGTGAAGCGACAAACCACAGCACATACGCCCTACGGCTGACGCCTCCTGAGCACCGCTCGCGCTCAAGATGGATGAGCTGCGGCAGATAGGCGGCGACCACGATGATCGTCCCGGCAAGCCCAAACACGTGAGAGACCTGCACCTCCTCACCCCCTTGAAACGGCCTAGTATTAGTAGCCCGAGAACTCCTCAGTCCTGATCTGATCGCCGGCGACACCTGCATTGGCCAGGGCCTGCGTAACCCCGGCGACCATGCCCGGAGGACCGGCGGCGTAGAAGGTGGACCGGTCAAGGGCGCCGAGCGTGTCCCGAAGAAAGACGGCGTCGACGTACCCAGTCCGCCCTGTCCACGACTGCTTCGAGGCTTCTGGCTTGGTCATCGTCGGCACGAAGCGAAAGCGAGGATTCTCCGTCTGCCAGCGGGCCAGATCGTCCAGAAACGGCGCCTCTTCCGGCGTGCGGTTCGAGTAGATCAGGGTCAGGGCCCGAGGCAGGCGCTGTTCCGTGGCGTATTTGATCATGCTGCGAAACGGTGTAATCCCGATGCCACCGGCGATGAGGACCACGGGCCCGGCCGCATCGTCCGGCAGGGTAAAAGATCCCTGCGGGCCGCTAAACGTCACCCGGGTGCCGAGCGGCACCTCGGCGAGAGTGCGCTTGAAAGCACTCCCCCGCATCCTGGTGGCGATCAAAATGAAGGGATCGCTCGGTGATGAGGCAATCGACAGGCTCCGGACGTTCCCTTCGTCGTCCTGGTACAGGGGGTCAGGGATCGTCACGGTATTGAACTGGCCGGGCTTGAAGGGGAACGCCTGACCTTCGAGGCCGAAGGCGAAACTCATCGTACCCTGCGCCACCTCGCGGCGTTCAACCAGCGGAAGCGCTAGTCTGAGCATCGGTCCCTCCCATGGGAGGGCGGATTTCACCCGAGGATCGTCCGCCCTCCCGGCGAGCCGTCGCGCGGCGATAGGTGCCCGCCGCGACGCCGTTGACTACCTGAACTTCGCGGGGAACTGGCGAATGATCCCCGCGCTGAGCATGTCGGCCATATGCAGGATCTGCTTGTGCACTTTGTCATAGGCTGCGATGTCCGCTGCCCAGTCGCCCTTGAGCCGGGCCGACGCCTCCTCGAGCGTCAGGTCCAGGTGCTCCTTCATCATGACCTTCATCTCACTCGGGGGCCAGGACTTCGGGTTCGCGCTGCTCAGGAACGCCGCGATCTCATCAGCGTTGGCGTACCAGCGCTTGCTGGCCTCGCCGACCTTGGCCGTATCGCCTGCCTTGGCAGCGGCCAGCAACTCGGCGGCCGTGAGAATGTGTCCTCGCAGCAGTGCGGTCAGCCTGTCACCGGCGGCGTTCCCATAGAACGACTTGATGGCGTTGCCGATGTCGGCCTGATTCCGCAATAGTCGCTGCGCCGTGGCGTCCTTGTCAGGCAGGTCCGCCGCGACGCTCACGATGTACAGGCGTGTCCAGGCGATGTGGTCTTCCCACAGCGCCCGCATGGCATTCCGGAAGGCAAACTGTTTCTCCGGCGCATTCACCGTCGGAACCGATCCCTGGCTCAGGGCTGGGGTAGCCAGCAGGACAGGGACGGCAACGCTCAGACTCAACACTAGAATGGCCGTGGCCATCAACGCTCGCATCGTAACTCCTCCTCCTCAGATCGGATTGTCGAGCCAACGCTGCTGGCCGACAAACCACCATAACCATATTTCATCTATTGTGTCAATAGTTATTGTT
Source organism: bacterium (assembly GCA_041487495.1). Lineage (GTDB taxonomy): Bacteria > Sysuimicrobiota > Sysuimicrobiia > Sysuimicrobiales > Humicultoraceae > JBGPNN01. Next base: position 5,981 of record JBGPNN010000054.1, on the reverse strand, counting down.
GTTATTGACAGGATGCCAGAATCATCGTATGCTGCGGGTAAGTTGCGGGGGACTCGCCAGCAGATCGTGGAGCTCCTACGGATGCACAACGGCCGGACGGTCGAGGAGCTGGCCCAGGCCCTCCACGTGACGCGGACGGCCATCACCAGCCAGCTCGCGGCTCTGCAGGCCGCGGGGCTGGTCAGGCAGCAGGGACTGCGCCCTGGGCGCCGACGCCCCAGCGTCGTGTACACGCTCAGTGTATCGGCAGACGCGTTCTTCCCGAAGACCTATGACGATTTCGCGGCAGAGGTACTAGAAGAGCTCCGACAAGAGGGGAAGGGAAACCTGGCCCGGCTGCTCCGGCGAGTGGGCGACCGGTGGATCGCCCGCGACCTACCCCGGGTCAAGGATCTCCGGGGGCGGAAGCGACTGGAGCGGGCGAAGGAGATTCTAGCTGAGCGCGGCTTCATGCCGTCGTTGAGCCCAACCCGAGACGGATACCTGCTGCGGGAGCACAACTGCCCCGTGATACGGCTGGCGGTTGCGCACCTGGAAGTGTGCAACATGGTTCATCGCTGGCTCGAAGCTCTGTTCGGGACCCCACTGACCCGCACGAGGTGCATGCGGCAGGGCGACCCGTTCTCAGACTACGTCATCACGACCGCTCGCGTACCACGTGCCCAATCCAGGCGAAGCGAAGTGGAAGGTGGCGAGGCTCTGCATAAGCACGCGCGTGCTGGGGAGAAGTCCCTGTGAGAAGGGTGGGCGACGGACAATGACTTTGCTCAGGGTGGGAGAGATCGACGACGTGATGCCCGGGACCGGCCGGGTCATCAAGGCGGGGGAGCAGACGTTGGCCCTCTTCAACCTCGGGGGAACGTTCTACGCGATCGACAATCGTTGCACGCATGTGGGCGGGCCGCTGGGCGAGGGCGCGGTGGAGGGCAAGGTTGTGACCTGTCCCTGGCACGGCAGCCGCTTCGATATCACGACGGGTGAGGTGGTTGGGCCGCCTGCCAAGCGGTCTGTGGCCAGTTATCCCGTGCGCGTCGAGGGCCGCGAAATCCTCGTCGAACTTCCCTAAACGGTGCGCAAAGGCCTCGGCATCGACGTTATCGAGATCAGGGCAGGGTACTGACCAGGAGCCCAACGACGGCATCGGGGTTATCGGCGTTCAGCCAGTGCCCGCCCTGGACCCGATGTGCGGTCACGCGCCCGGTCATCCGGCCGATGGCCTCCAGCCGCATGAGTGCGGCGTTTCCCAGTAGGTCGGACTCGGCGGCCTTCACAAAGTGGAATTCTACGCCCGGCGGTGGATTCTGCACGACGCTCCAGAGGTCTGTCTCGGAGAAGTCCGCGAGCAACGCTTCCACGGCATCGAAATCCAATCGCCATCGGTAGCGATCGCCGTAACGTTCAAGATTGGTCGTCATCCATTCCGCCACACGTCTCCCGAATCCGAAGCGCTCTAAACCGGCGATTGCGTCTTCCCTGGACGGGAACTCCGACGGCAGCGCCCGCACGGCCTGCAACATCTGCCAGGCGTCACCGGCGGGCTTTGTCGCCGAGGGGTCGCAGTCGACGACCCACACGTGCCGGAGACCCTCGGGGCGGTCCGCGGCACACACGAGCGCAACTTTCCCTCCGAAAGAATGTCCCAGCACGGCTGTTGCCCGCAGGCCCAGGTCAGCCATCAGCGCACGGAGGTCCGCCGCGCAGGCTTCGAGGCTGTGTGGTGGAGAGAATCCCAGCGATGCCCCGTGCATGCGCAGATCCACCAGAACCGCGCCCCACTGCGGACGTGCGTTCACAAGTCGACGGGCCACTGTCCCCCAGTTCCGGCCCGTGCCAAAGGCACCATGCAGTGCCAGCAGCCAGGATTCAGGAGCGTACGTTGAAAGCGAGACGATTGAGTGGCTGAGAACAGAATGCACACCCACTATGCATCGTCTAGGTCATGCGCGGAAGGACCCTTCACATTGAACAGGTTTGCCGCGGCGTCAGTAAGTCCTTTGGCATTGATCCACAGGTCGCCCTGCAGGAGTCGGCACGACAAAGGGTAACTTGGTCCGACATGCGGGGGGCGAGGCGCCATGACGCAGGTTGAGCGGCTCGCCGCCTTTGTGACGCGGGCGTCCTTTGAAGACCTCTCCGACGTCGCACGCGAGCAGTTGAGGATCCGCGTGCTGGATGCGCTGGGTTGCGCTATCGGGGCTGTGGACGGCGAGCCGGTGCGCCTGCTGCGCGCCCAGATCGAGGAGTTCGGCGGCCGGCCTCAGTGCACGCTGATCGGAGGCGGGCAGACGGCGCCGGACCGCGCCGCGCTGTACAATGGGGCGCTTGTCCGCTACCTGGATTTCAACGACAGTTACCTGGCGCCGGGCGAGACCTGCCATCCCAGCGATAACGTCGGTGCCGTCCTGGCCGCGGCCGAATATGCCGGGTGCGGCGGCCGAGAATTTCTGGCCGCGCTGGCGGTCGCGTACCAGGTGCAGTGCCGGTTGAGCGACGTGGCCCCTGTGCGCGCCCGGGGGTTTGATCACACCACCCAGGGAGCGTACGCGGTGGCTGCCGGTGTGTCCAAGGCGCTGGGCCTTGATGCGCAGAGAACGGCCAACGCCATCGCGATCAGCGGCACCGCGTTCAACGCGCTCCGCGTCACTCGCACCGGCGCGTTATCCCACTGGAAAGGGCTTGCCTATCCGAACACGGCCTTCGGTGCGACCCACGCCGTCTTCTTGGCGATGCGGGGCATCACCGGTCCCCTGGAGGTGTTCGAAGGCAACAAAGGTTTCATGGAGGCGATCGCGGGACACTTCGAGATTGACTGGGCTCAGGAGGGCCTGGAGCGGGTCACGCAGACCATCGTCAAGAGGTACAACGCGGAGATCCATTCCCAGTCGACGCTGGAGGCCGTCCTGGACTTGAAGCGCGAGTACGACGTCCACGCCGAGGACGTGGCCCGTATCGAGGTTGACACCTTCGACGTCGCGTATCACATCATCGGCGGCGGCGAGGAAGGGGAGAAGACCACGATCCGCACCAAGGAAGAGGCGGATCACAGCCTGCCATACATGATCGCGGTGGCAGTGCTGGACGGGCAGGTGATGCCTGAGCAGTACCGGCCGGAGCGCATCCTGCGTGAAGACGTCCAGGCACTGCTGCGGAAGGTCGTGGTTCGCCCCTCGTTGATTTTCAGCCGGGGCTTCCCACAGCGCATGCCGTGCCAGGTGCGCATCGTGCTGCGTGACGGGCGCACGCTCGTTCGAGACAAGGAAGACTACGAAGGATTCCACACGCGTCCAATGCGCTGGGATACGGTGGTCCAGAAGTTCGAGCGGTTGAGCGCGCCGCGCACCGATGCCGCGCTGCGCCGCGACATCGCTGACGCGGTGGTGCATCTTGCGGACATCCAGATGGCTGACCTGACGAGGCTGCTGGCGAAGGTTCTCCGCCGAACCGCCGACGAGGGTTCGTCTCGTGCCGGCGGGGGCCGATGAGAAAAGGAGGCGTCGATGGATCGCGCGTTTCCATTCGTGAAAGTCAACGATCGGCCGTCCAAGCCGCGGACCCGAGGAGTGACTGAGATCAGGGGACCCTATTACACGCCCGTGGGCGTGCGCTATTTGCAGGATGTGCTGGAAACGATGGGCCAGTACGTGGACGCCCTCAAGTTTGCCGGCGGGTCGTTTTCCCTGATGCCGCGGAAGGCCGTGAAGGACCTTATCGACCTGTGTCACGCTCACGAGGTGCTCGTCTCGACCGGAGGCTTCATCGAGTTTGTGTTGACGCAGGGCCCGGAGGCCGTTCGCCGGTACATCGAAGAGTGCAAAGCGCTGGGCTTCGACATCATCGAGATCTCCAGTGGGTTCATCACCATCCCCACTGACGACTGGCTGCGCCTTGTGGAGGCCGTGCAGCACGCGGGCCTAAAGGCTAAACCAGAAGTGGGTATCCAGTTTGGGGCCGGCGGGGCGACCGCGGCGGCGGAACTGGAGGCTGAAGGCACGCGCGCGCCGGAAATGGCGATCGCGCAGGCCCGGCGGTTCCTCGACGCCGGCGCCTACATGATCATGGTGGAATCCGAAGGGATCACGGAGAACGTTCGAGTCTGGCGCACCGATGTGCCCGCCAAGTTTGTGGATGCGCTGGGGCTGGAGCGGGTGATGTTTGAGGCGTCCGATCCCGAAGTGTTCGCCTGGTACATCAAGAACTACGGTCCGGAAGTCAATCTGTTCGTCGACCATAGTCAGATCGTGCAACTGGAGTGCCTGCGGTCTGGGATCTGGGGGACGAAGAGCCTGTGGGGCCGGGTGCTCACGTACAAGTCATGAAGGCGACGCGACGACTCCACGATGCGGGCCAGAGTCTCTGGCTCGACAATATCACCCGCCGGCTGCTGACCAGCGGGACGCTGCAGCGGTACATTGACGAGCTTTCCATCAGCGGGTTGACCTCGAACCCGACCATTTTTGACCACGCGATCAAGAACGGCCAGGACTACGACGCCTCGATACGCCGGAAGATGGCCGAAGGAATGTCCGGCGAGCAACTGTTTTTCGAGCTCGCGCTCGAAGATCTCACCCGGGCCGCGGATCTCTTTCGGCCTATTCACGAGCGGACCGCCGGTGTCGACGGCTGGGCGTCGCTCGAGGTCTCGCCGTTGCTCGCCTACGACACCGCCACCACAGTGGCCGAAGCCCGGGACCTCTTTGCCAAAGCGGCTCGACCCAACCTGTTCATCAAGATTCCGGGCACCCGCGAGGGCGTCCCGGCCATCGAAGAGGCGATCTTCGCCGGCGTCCCGATCAACGTGACGCTGCTCTTCTCGCGGGAGCAGTACCTCGCGTCCGCCCAGGCCTACATGCGCGGCATCGAGCGGCGCATCGCCGCGGGGCAGTCGCCGGACGTACCGTCGGTCGCGTCGGTCTTCATCAGCCGGTGGGACAAGGCCGTGATGGGCAAGGTGTCCGGCGAGCTGCGCGACCGGCTCGGGATCGCCATCGCCAGGCGCACCTACAAAGCCTACCGCGATTTGCTCAACTCGGACCGCTGGCTGCGGCTGGCCAATGCTGGCGCCCGGCCCCAGCGGCTCCTGTGGGCGAGCACCGGGACAAAGGATCCCGAGGCGTCGGACGTGCTCTACATCACGGCGCTCGTGGCGCCCTTCACGGTCAACACGATACCGGAGGCCACACTGCACGCGTTCGTCGACCACGGCCGGGTGGGTCCGCCCCTGCCGGCCGACGGCGGCGACGCCGAGGAGGTGCTGGATGCGTTCGCCCGGGCTGGCGTGGATGTCGACGCGCTGGCCGCAGACCTCCAACGCGAGGGGGCCCAAGCCTTCGTCAAGTCCTGGAACGATCTGCTGACCTGCATCGCTGACAAGAGCGCCGCGCTCGAACGTGCCGGCTGATCTTGAGGGGCGCAACGTGGTCGCAGACACTGCCGGTCGTCTGACAAGCAGAAGGAAACCTGTCGGGACTTGTGTAAGACACTGCGTTGCTTCCGACTCATCCGACCGGTTCGTCCACAACAGTTCATTCTCGCGTAGTTTCCAAAGACATGACCTAACATTTTGGCGTTGCTATCTTTGGCGGGTTGGCTGCGTTCGGGCTACCGGGAGGCCGCGATGACGACTCAGAAGCGACAAGTGGTGGAGCTGCTCAAGGCGATTGAGACCGGTGCCGCGGAACCGATCTCCGTGATCAACCCAAACAAGTACATCCAGCACAACCTCGCCGCGGCTGACGGCTTGGCCGGCTTCGGCGCACTCATGCAGCAGCTTCCCAAGGGATCAGCGCGGGTGAAGACGGCCCGTGTCTTCGAGGATGGTGATTACGTCTTCGCGCACACCGACTACGAGTTCTTCGGGCCGAAGATCGGCTTCGACATCTTCCGATTCGAGAACGGAAAGATCGTTGAGCATTGGGACAACCTGCAGGAAACATCTGGCCCGAACCCGAGTGGCCACACCATGATCGACGGTCCGACCGACG
>JBGPNN010000053.1:0-16583 GCA_041487495.1 bacterium | reverse complement strand
GGGTGGAGGGGGTTCGCGAAGATCTCGTCGATCGGCCCCTCCTCCACGATCTGTCCTGCATACATTACGATGACCCGGTGGCAGAGGCTGGCGACGATGCCTAAATCGTGTGTGATCAGGAGGACGGCCATCCGGCGCTCGTCGGCGGCGGCGCGGAGAATCTCGAGAATCTGTGCCTGAATCGTGACATCCAGCGCGGTGGTAGGCTCATCGGCGATGAGCAAGCCCGGGTCATTTAGCAGCGCCATCGCGATCAGAACCCGCTGGCGCATGCCTCCGGAGAACTGGTGAGGATAGTCGTGGATGCGCTTGTCCGGATCGGGGATACCTATCCGGCGAAGGGCTTCGACCGCCCGTGCCCCCGCGACGGGACGGGCCAGACGCTGGTGCGCGAAGAGCGCTTCGGTGAGCTGCCATCCGATCGTGAGCGCGGGGTTCAGAGATGTCATCGGGTTTTGGAAGATCAGGGAGAGGTCGGCGCCGCGAATCGCGCGCATTTCGGACTCAGTCGCCTCGAGGAGGTTGCGATCATCGAGGAAGATCTTTCCCGAGACGATCCTACCCGGCGGAGGGACCAGGCGAAGGATGGAGCGGGCCGTCATGCTCTTCCCGCACCCCGACTCCCCCACTAGTCCGACGATCTCGCCCGCATTGACCCCGAAGGACACCCCGTCAACTGCGCGTACCCACCCGTATTCTGTCGGGAAGTGAGTCCGGAGGTCCTCGACCCGGAGGATCAGCGGGGTCTCCTGACGTCGAAGTACAGTCTCCTGGTCATTGTGAAGTCGATCTTCACTCCATCGATCATATCGCCACGGTAGACCACCCACTTGTTCTCCGCCACGACCCCAGTGAATGGGTAGGCTAGTTCCGCCTCGATGAGCTGAATCTGTCGGTACACGGCCGGAAGCTGGTCGAACGCCGATTCCTCGGCTCGGTCCAGGGCCCACTGAAGCTCCGGTGGCGTGGGGCCCTGCCGACCGGCGCGCGGAACCACATACAGGCCGGGATCCGAGAAATACGGTGGGTTCGTCATGGTCAGGTCGTAGTTCGCCTTGACGAGCTTGTCCAGCCACACGTTCGTCTCCAGCGCTTCGATCCTGATGCGAATCCCCGCTTCGGCCATCTGGCTTTGGAGCACCTCGGTGATACGCCGGTATGTTTCACTCTGGCCTAGGCCGGTCGGGAACATGAAGGCGAGATCGAGGCCATTCGGGTAGCCGGCCTTCGCCAACAACTGCTTCGCACGGGTGATGTCGCGCTTGTAATACGGCTGCTGGCTGACAGGAAGGGCCCACGGATGCCCAGGCGGGAACGGCCCGGTCGGGGCCCCTTCGCCCAATAGGGCGAGCTTGGCGACCGCTTCGCGGTCGAGTGTGAGCGCGATGGCGCGCCGGACGTCCACGAGACTGAGGGGCGGCTTGACACTTCCCATGTTGATTTGCCACGTGGATGCGGTGGGGACGGAGAGCAGTTTCACGCGCGGGTTGCTTCGCAAGGCGATGAACGTCTCGGGTGTCGGATAGATCAGCGAGACCTCGCCGGCAAGCACCGCGGCGACGGCCGACTGAGGCTCTTTGATGAACCGCACGACCAGGCGATCGGCGCGCGGGATGTTGGGCTGCCAGTACTCTGCATTCCGCTCCAGGACGAGCTCTGTTCCAGGATTGTAGGAGACCATCTTGAACGGACCCGTGCCGACCATCTTCGTGGCCGGATCGCTGGTTTCCTGACGGCTCAGGATGGCGCCACCGACCACGAATGGGTCGCCGAGATTGCTGAGGAAGGACGAGTCCTTCTTCCGAAGCTGGAATGCGACGGTCGTCGGGTCGACCGCCCGCACCGAAGCCAGCGTGGGGAAGCGCGCCTTGGCATAGGGGATGCCCTTCTGAGCCAGCCTGTTGAAAGAAAACACAACGTCCTCGGCCGTGAAGGGATTCCCGTTGTGAAACCGGATGCCGCTGCGGAGCCTGAACGTGTAGGTGAGTTCATCAGCGCTCACCTGCCACGACGCCGCCAACATCGGCGCGATTTTCCCATCCGGCTGCACGACCACCAGGGTTTCATACACGAGCTGCCATACGTACCAGTTATTGAAGTTGGAGTGCGCAACGGGATCCAGGGTGTCTGGCGGCGTAGGTTCGGCGACCACGACCTGGCCGCCGGAGGCTGGAGCCGCCATCAACGCCGCCGGCGCTCGCAGCGATTCCGGTTGCCCGATCGCGAGCAGAAACGCCAGGATCCCGAGGCCCTGCGCAACACTGGAGAGTCGCCGCCACCGATGCTTTTTCATGGTCTTCCCCCTTTGCAAGGTCTAGATTCTCCTCAGATCACGCCTTCGCGCGCGAGATCCTCGAGCTGGACACGCGTAAGACCCAGGAGGCTGCCGTAAATGACGTCGTTATGCTCCCCCAGACGCGGACCCGCGTGGACCACGTGCCCCGGGGTACGCGAGAATTTTGGGATCACGCCAGGCATGGGGAGATCTCCGATTTCGGCGTCGGGAACCGTGACGATGTCATCGCGGGCCTTGTACTGCGGGTCGCGTAGGATCCGCGAGACGTCGTACACCTGGCCCGCGACCACCTCGGCGTCCTCGAGGAGCCGTAGCAGGCGATCGAGCGATTGGGTCGCCATCCAGTCCTGGATGATTCCATCCAGTTCATCAACGTGCGCCACCCTGCTGGCATTATCCGTAAATCGCGCGTCGGCGATCAGGTCGGGCCGGCCAATGGTCTGCGCCAATCGCTCGAACGTCCGCTGCGTGGTGGCGGAGACAGCCAACCAGCCGCCGTCGGCCGCCTGGTAGAGGTTGCGGGGCGCCGCGCTGGGAAACCGGTTCCCGGCACGGCGCTGAACCTGGCCCAGCAGCAAGTACTGCGGAATATGGGGGATGAGTAGTCGAAAGAGGGGTTCGTACAAACTGATGTCGATCATCTGGCCTCGTCCGTCCGCCCGGTCTCGATGGTGCAAAGCCATCATGGCCGATGCCGCGCCGAACAGCCCGGCTACTTCATCTGCCAGCGGGATTGGCGGAAGTACGGGAGGCCCATCGGCAAACCCCGACAGCGCCACGAGGCCGCTCATCGCTTCGGCGACCGTGCCGAATCCCGGGCGGTCGCAGTAGGGCCCGGTCTGCCCGAACCCCGAGATGCGGACCATCACCAGCTTTGGGTTGATGCTAGAGAGCGCTTCGTAGCCCAGGTTCCACCGTTCGAGCGTGCCGGGCCTGAAGTTCTCCACGAGCAGATCGGCTTGGGCGACCAGGCTTTTCAGCAGTTCCTGGCCACGGGGAAGCCGGAGGTTAAGCGTGATGGATTTCTTGTTGCGCGAGACAACCTTCCACCATAGGGAGACACCGTCTTTCGACGGTCCCCAGGCGCGCAGCGGATCGCCTCCGTCCGGATTCTCGACCTTGATGACTCGGGCGCCAAAATCGGCTAGGAGGGAGGTGGTGGTGCCTCCGGACACGATGCTCGTGAGATCAAGGACCAGGATGTCGTCGAGGAGCTGGGCCGTGTTCATGACTCGGCCTTACGCCGGGCCCGCCGTGTGCTAATCAGGAAGGTCTTGAGCGCTCTGAAGCTTCTGGAGATGTGCGCCTCCATCAAGTTTGCCGCGGCGGCGTCGCGTCCACCGCGCAGCTCGCGCAGGATGGCATCGTGCTCACCCATCGACGAGACAGCCCGTCCTGGAATCACCTGCAAGGTGTCCCACGGAAAGAGACCCCACAAGGCTTGGATGATCTGCAGGAGGCGGCGGAACCCCGCCCGACTGTAGATCGCAATGTGGAAGTCGTAATTGAGATCGCGGAGCCTGCGGAGGTGGCCTCGGACGACGGCGCGACGCATGCGTTCCTGGAGATGTTCCAGGAGGGAAAAGTCTTCTGACGTCAGCTTGGGGACCGCGTAACGGACGGCAAGCCCCTCCAATGCGATTCGCATCAGGTAGATTTCTTCTACCTCCGGATAGTCGACTTGGGCCACGCGGATGCCGCGGTTCGCGGCATACAAGACCAGTCCGTCACCCTCAAGACGCCTCAGCACCTCTCGTACCGGTGTCGGGCTGACGCCAAACTGCCGGGCCAAGTCTTGTTGCTTCAGCCGCGTGCCGGGCTTCAGGCGTCCTCGAGCAATCGCGTCACGCAGGAACCGCTCAAGCGCCTGTTGTTTTGTGGGAAGAGTTAGGGTGGACAGTAGAGGACTCCTAGCCGTACATTATCGATTATATATAATCACGTACGACACGGTGTGCGAGATTCCTTCTCGAATGCGCTTCACGGGCGGTCGCGTCCACACGTTCTCTTCTATCGGGGCCCGGGTACGGGGAAGACCCGCGAGAAGAGTCGAATGGGAAAGGACAGATAGATGAGGGCACCACTCTCCGTCCACGCCACTATTCCACTAGGGGACGAGCATCTTGCGCGGATCCGCGCCGTCTCGCCCCACGTGCACCTGACCCACCGGCCCTATTCGTTTCACGACCGGCCGGCCGGTATGGATTCCGACCTGCGCGACGTCGAGGTCCTGTTCTCGCATCACGCGCGTTTCGAGATGGCGGCGGCCCCGCGCTTGCGCTGGCTGCAACTGGGCGGCGCTGGGGTGGATCACCTCAAGGGAGCGCCGGTTCTGGCCAGCGGCATCCTGATCACCAATGCGCACATCTTCGCCGTCCCGATTAGCGAATACGTCATCGCATCGGTCCTGGCGTTTCACTACCGGTTCCCCCAGCTGATGGAGCGCTTTCAGAAAGGGAGGATCTGGCCGGAGAACCCGTGGCTGGAGTGCGCGGGCAACGAGGTGGCCGGTACGACGATGGCCGTCATCGGTTTCGGGTCGATCGGCCGCGCGGTAGCGCGCCTGGCGCGATGTCTCGGTATGTCGGTCGTCGCGACGCGTCGCTCGCGTGCAGGTCCCGCGCAGGAAGACGGCGTCCGGGTCTATCCGCCTGATCGGCTGCGTGAGGTGCTGGCGGAGGCAGACGCCGTCGTTGTATGCCTGCCGCTGACCACCGAGACGGAGGGATTGATCGGCCAGGCTGAGCTTGGGGCGATGAAGCCCCACGCGTATCTCGTCAACATCGGCCGTGGGAAAGTGATCCAGGAGGCTGCGCTGCTCACTGCGCTGCGGGAGGGCTGGATCGGCGGCGCCGGGCTCGACGCGCACGCGCAGGAGCCGCTGCCGACGACCAGTCCTTTTTTTGACCTCCCGAATGTCATCCTGACGCCGCACATGTCCGGGATCAGCACGGGTTACCCCGAGCGCATCACCTCGCTCTTCTGCGAGAACCTTCGTCGTTACCTGGCCGGGGAGATGCTGCTCAACATCGTCGACAAGCAGCAAGGATATTGAACAAACGCGGCTAAGCGGCTGGTAGTGATATGCTTTCACCGTGATAACCATGGACAGCGTCGCCATCGAAGCTAAGCGCACCGATGTCATCCTCGCCCCAGCGCCGTCGCTGCCCGACAGGAAGAGGTAGGGGTGATCTGGGCGAATCCTTGCTCCATAAACACTGGGGGTGAGCGAGATGGAACTGAAAGGCACGCGCGTCGCGGTGCTCGCCGAAGAGATGTACGAAGATTTGGAACTCTGGTATCCGGTCATGCGCCTGCGCGAGGCCGGCGCTGACGTGAAAATCATCGGTCCCAAGGCCGGCGAGATCTATAAGAGCAAGCACGGCTACCCGGCGAAGGCGGATCTCGGGATGGACGAGGCCCGCGCCGCCGACTTCGAGGCCATCGTCATTCCGGGCGGCTATGCGCCGGATCGGATGCGCCGGCACGCCGCGATGCTGACCCTGGTACGCACGATGCATGAGGGCGGCAAGCCGGTGGCGTTCATCTGTCACGCCGGATGGGTGGCGATCTCCGCGGGCATCGTCCGCGGCCGGACGGTCACCAGCGTCTCGGCGATCAAGGACGACCTGGTCAACGCCGGCGCTCGGTGGATTGATCAAGAGGTGGTCATCGACGGCAACTTGATCACGTCGCGCACCCCGCCAGATCTACCGGCGTTCTGCCGGGAACTGATCAAGACGCTGCAGCGCGTCAAGGTGAGCTAGCCGAGCGCGCCGGCGAGCCTCAGTCTGACCAGACGCTCCGCAGGCGCACGTCCACCACGCGCAGAGCGAGCAGCGTCGCATCAACCCCCAGGCCGAGGGTCGCCGTCCCGCCGCCGGCGACATCTAGGGTAAACGTTTCCACGCGGGCGATCCTGCCAATGCGGGGGAGGAGGACCGTGGCTTCAACCGTCACCTGGGCGACCGGCCATCCCCCAGTGTCGCTACGCACCTGGAGGATGCCCGCACGTACGTCTCCGGTCACGCGGACAATGGACAGGAGGAGTGAACGGTACAACGCGATGTCGACGTTGCGCCGGGCGCTGGCGAGCGGGCGCCGCGGCTGGGCGACCAACGCCACCTGTACGAGGTAATCGCGAACCGGCTGGTCGGCGAGCGACAGGCGGATCGTGAACCGTTCGGCGCCGCCGGGGACAATATCCCAGGGGATGCCATCGCTGCCGAAGAACGCGGGATCACCTGACGCCCCGAAGCCCGTGGCATCGACGACCAGCCGGGAGACCGCCCGGGATCCCCGGTTCTCCACCCATCCACTGATGACCAGCGCGCGGCCGTCGACGGCATGCGAGACACCGGTCACCGCAAGCCTGAGGTCCGACTCTGGGCCGGCCGCGGAAGCTTGGGGAGCCGTCATCAGGCCAACCACAAGAGCAACAATCCCCACGAGCCCTGTGTGCCTCATGCTTCGATTATAGTCCACGTCCGCGCGGGTTGGTCCTTCGAGACGGCACGGTAACGGCAGGGGCGTTATGATATATCTGACATGGATCTGAGCATCGAGCACCTGACCGTCACGGTCCGCGGAGGGGAAGGCGTCACCGCCGTCGTGAACGACGTCTCCCTCGCCGTCCCGGCCGGCCGGTCGGTCGGGCTGGTGGGTGAATCTGGCGCCGGCAAGTCGATGACCGCCTACGCCATCATCCGCCTGTTTCCCACCGAGGCGGCGTCGATCACGGGCGGGCGGATCCTGTTTGGCGACACCGACCTGGTCCAGCTCTCTGAGGACGCGCTCTCCCGGTACCGGGGCGGACGCATCGCCATTGTGTTCCAGGAGCCCGGGACCGCACTCAACCCGGTGCTCACGGTTGGGGAGCAGGTCCTGGAAGGGATCGTCATCCATCACGGCAAGCGCGGCGCGCGCGAGCGGGCGCTCGACGCGCTGCGCCAGGTGGGCCTCGATCAGTCGTTCTTCGGGCGATATCCGCACATGCTGTCGGGGGGACAGCGGCAGCGCATCCTCATCGCCGCCGCGATCGCGCCGGGCCCGGCGCTCCTGATCGCGGATGAACCCACCTCGGGGCTCGATGTGACGGTGCAGGCGCAGATCCTCGATCTCATCTACCGGTTGCAGCAGGACCTGGGGATGTCCCTGCTGCTCATCACGCACAGTCTGGGCCTCGTGGCGCACCGCACCGAGTCGGTCTACGTGATGCGGCGCGGCGCGATCGTCGAGCACGGGCCCACGCTGCAGGTGTTCACCGAGCCCCAGCACCCGTACACGCGGATGTTGATCCGGGTGGCCCAGGCGATCTAACGCGCGCCGTCTAGAACTGCTCGGTGGTCGACGCCCCGACGCGCACCTCCCGGCTCGACAGCGCCAGCCGGACCTCTTCAGCGGTATCGTCCTCAGGCACGTACCCCAGGTGTCGCTGCAGCGCGGCCTCCACCTTCCGTAGGGCGTCGCGCCAGGTCGCGCGGTGCGTGAAGAGATGGCTCTCATCAGGGTAGTAGTGGGTTTCGAAGGACTTGCCGTGTTCCAGGCAGTCCTTCACGATCAGGTCGAGTTGCTCGAAGGGCACCGCGGCGTCTTTCGTGCCGTGGAAGTTGATCAATGGCGCACGCATCTGGGCCGCGAGCCGTCCCGGCGACGCGTTGTCCCAGACGTCGGGGCTCTGCTCGCGCAGTCCGCGCGCGCGTCCCAGGAAGTAATCGTACGCCGGACGGTACTCGCGCTTGGCCCACGCCATCCAGCGATCAAAATCCCAGATGCCGGCCATGTTGATACCGAGCGCAAACGTCTCGGGCGACCGGACCAGCGCCGCCAGGGTCAGCCATCCACCGTAACTGAGGCCCCACGTGCCGACGCGCTCCGGATCGACGAACGGCTGCGATTTGAGCCACTCGCCGGCGCGGACGCAATCCTCACATTCCAGCGTCGCCAGACAGCCGGAGTTGCCCTGCTCGAAGGTCTTACCGTAGCCGATGCCGCCGCGGTAGTTCACCAGGTACGAGACGACGCCGCGCTCGGCGAGCCACAGCGAGACGGCGTAGAAGAACGCATAGGCTTCCAGCGGCGGAAAGCCCTCGCGCATCTGGCGCATGCCGCCCCCGTGGATGTAGAGCAGCGCCGGATACCGCCGGCCGGGCTGCAGGTCGCGGGGTGTCAACAAGTACCCGGGGATCTCCCAGCCGAGCGCGCCGGGTGTCTTGACGAACCGGGGCAGCGCCAGCCGTCGCGTATCGATTTCCTCCGGCATGGATCGCGTCAGCGCGCGGAGGCCCTGGCCGTCTTTGCCGACGACCCAGATCTCGGGCGCATGGTGGACCGTGCTGTGCTTGAAGGCAATCAGCGCGCCGTCGGGCGACCAGTCGGCCTCCACACTCGTGCCCGGCGCCGTGACGAGCGCGCGTGTCGCGCCGGTGGCGATGTCGACGCCGTAGAGGTGGCGCATGCCGAGGCTGAGGCGGTTGGTGGAGAAGACGACCTCGCGCCCGTCGGGGCTGATCCGCGGGTGGTCGTACGCATGCCCGACGTCCTCACCCGTGCCGCCGGTCAGCGCGCGCAGTTCACCGGTGTCGGTGTCGATGATGTAGACATGCCACCAGCCCTCATGGCGCAGGACCAGCACGGCGCGCCGGCCATCAGGGTGCGCCTGGGCCGCGAAGCTCGCGCCCAGTCCATCGGGTTCGTCTTCCCGATGGAGCAGCCGTAGCGTCCCCTTCGGAAGATCAAGCGCGTACCATTCCCGGACGTTGTACATGACCGACGGCCGGGCGAACAGCAGGCAGTCCGATCGGAGCCAGGTGAAGGGTTCTTCGAGGTTCTCGGTCCTCGATCGCCAGGCCAGTACCCCGGACCGTTCGACGACTGCCAGATCCCACTGCCCATCCTCTTCGAACGTGGCGGCCATGAGCGTGCCGTCGGGTGCCCACGCCATCGCGGACTCGTGGCCCAGCGCCTGGACGCGGCCCGGGACCCGCATCTCGCGCAGCGCGGGTGGATCGAACTCGAACGTCCACAGCCGGTCGCCGGCCACGAACGCCAGCGCACGGCCCGTCGGCGACCACTGCACGGCCGTCGCGCCCTGGGCGCTCTCGTAGAGAACCTGCCGGGAGGCCGGGTTGCGCCCGGTGACGACGAGCCGGCCGCCCTGGACGTACGCCAGCCGGCTGTCTGGGGCCCACGAGAAGGCCGTCACGGGATCATCGCCCTCCGAGACCTCGCTCGCGGCCCCGGTGTGTACCTCGACCGCACGCAGGGAGAACCGCCCACCGTCGTCGTGGATAAACGCGATGCGGCGGCCATCCGGCGCCCACGTGTGCGCCGAGGTGTAGGTGATCGCCAGCACGTCGTCGAGGGTAATGGCCGGTCTGTCCATGTGCAGATGTCCTCCCGCTCTACAGGCGTGGATCGAGCGCGTCGCGCAGTCCATCGCCCAAAAAATTGAACCCGAGAACCGTCACCATGATCGCCAGACCGGGGAAGGTCGAGATATGTGGCGCGGTGCGCAGAAAGCCCCGGCCTTCGTTGAGCATCGTACCCCACGATGGCGTCGGCGGCTGCACGCCCAGACCCAGGAACGACAGCGCGGCTTCCGCGATAATCGCGGCGGCGATGCCGACGGTGGCGAGGACGATGATCGGCGCCAGCGTGTTGGGCAGAATGTGCCGCACGATGATCCGACCGTCGCTCGTCCCCATCGCTCTGGCCGCCTGGACAAAGTCCTGTTCCCGCAACACCAGCACCTGGCCGCGTACGACGCGGGCGTAGGTGGTCCACGCCACCAGGCCAAGCGCGATGATCACGTTGACCAGGTTGGGCCCCAGCACCGCGATGATGGCGATCGCGAGCACGATCACCGGAAACGCGATAAACACATCGACCGTCCGCATCAGCACATTGTCGATCACGCCGCCCCGGTAGCCCGCGACAAGACCGACCGTCGTGCCAATCGTCGCGGCGATGCCCACCGCGATGAACCCAACCTGCAGGGAAATCCGCGTGCCAAAGATCAGCCGGGCCAGGATATCACGGCCGACGGCGTCTGTGCCGAGCGGATGCCCCGCCACGCCCGGCGGCACCGCGGCGTGCGCGTAGTCGATCGCCAGGGGGTCGGCGGGGGAGACGACCGGCGCGAAGACGGCCAGCAGGACGATGCCGGCGATGATCGCCAGACCCAGCATCGCCAGCCGGTGCCGGCGCAGACGCCGCCAGGCCGCGGCCCAATAGCCGTCGTGCGCCCCGGTCGCCGGCGCGGCGGCGGTCCCGCTAAGCGTAGCGGATGCGCGGATCGATGACCGCATACACCACGTCGACGGCGAGATTGGCACAGATGCGCACGACAGCAATCATCAGGACAACACCCTGGACCACCGGGAAGTCGCGCTGGACGATTGAACGGATGGCCAGCCGGCCGATCCCCGGCCAGGCGAAGATCGTCTCGGTGATCACCGCGCCGCCCAGCAGCGCGCCGAACTCCATCCCGATCACCGTGACCACCGGGATCAACGCGTTGCGCAGCGCGTGGTGAAAGACGATCCGGGCCCCGTGCAGCCCCTTGGCGCGGGCCGTGCGCACGAAGTCCTGCCCGATCACCTCGAGCATGCTGCTGCGGGTAAGGCGCGTGGTCAAGGCCGCCAGCGCCGCGCCCAGCGTCACCGCCGGCAGGATCAGGTGCATGATCGCCCCGCCCAGCGCGGCCGGGCTGCCCGTCGCCAGCAGGTTCCAGAAACCGGTCACCATAGGATCACCCCGACCGGAGGCCGGGAGCCATCCCAGGCGCAGGGCGAACAAGAAGATCAACATCACGCCCAACCAAAAATTCGGCATCGAGATGCCCAGCAGCGCCACAACCGTCCCGGCCGTATCTACCGCCGAGTACTTCCGGATCGCGGAGATGACGCCTACCGGAATCGCGATCGCCAACGCCACAGTCATGGCCGCGAGCGTGAGCTCGATCGTCGCAGGCAGGCGCTCACGGATCAATCGACTGACCGGCTCATCCGAGGAGATCGACATTCCCAGATCGCCCCGGACGAGCCGGCCGAGGAACTTGACGTACTGCACGTGCAACCCTTGATCGAGACCCAGCACGTGGCGCAGCCGCGCGATCTCGCTCGGGGTCGCATTCTCCGCACCGATCATGATGACGACCGGATCGCCCGGGATCAGGCGCAGCAGCACGAAGATCACCAGGGAGATCCCGAAAAGCAGCGGGATCATCCCCAGCAGCCGGCGGGTGATGAAGCGCCCCACGGCGGCCTACAGACCCGTCGTCAGCGACCCGGGCCCAGTTTCACGTCGATGCCGTATGGCGTCTTGAGCACGATCCAACCGCCCACGTGAGGCTTGAAGCCGGTCACGTTCTTGCGCGTGGCGTAGGTTCGCTTCTCATGAAACAGAAAGACCATCGGCGCGTCCTGCACGATCGTGCGCTGGGCCTCGCGGTAAATGCGGACCCGGTCATTGGTGTTGGTAACAATGCGGCCCCGGTCGAGCAGCTCATCGATCTTCGGGTTGCGGTATTTGACGAAGTTGAACCCACCGATCGCCGACGAGTGGAACGGGCTGTAGAGCAGCGCGTCGGGCTCGGGGTTGACTGTCCAGCCGACCCGCAGGACGTCGTAGTTCGCCTTCAGCAGGCGGTCGAGCAGCGTGGGGAAGTCAACCGAGATCACCTTCAGGTTGACATTGATCTGCTTGAGCATGTCGATCAGGAGCGGCGCCTCGCTGCGATTCTCCTCGCCGTCCACCATGAGGTAGTTGAGGTCGAAGCCGTTGGCGTGCCCGGCTTCGGCCATCAATTGTTTCGCGCGGTTCAGGTTGTACCCCAGACCCCTGAAGCGTTCGTCAAAGGCCCACGACGTCGGCGGGATCGGGCCCTCGGCCAACACAGCCCGCTCCTTCCAGACGACGTCGATGATCTTCTTCTTGTCGATGGCTTGTGTGATGGCCTGACGGACCCGCACGTCGTCGTAGGGCTTGACCGAGGTGTTGAAGCCAATGAGCCGGTAGTTCGTGCCGATGACTTCGTGCAGGTCCACCACAAGGCTCACCCGCAATCGCCGCAGATCCTGCGCCGGGATGCCCGCGATCAGATCCACGCCACCGGACTCGAGTTCCGCCAGCCGCACGCTCCCCTCCGGGATGAAGCGAAACTGCACGCGTTCGATCGACGGCCGTCCCGCGTAGTAGTCCGCGTTGGCCTCCAGGACGATCCGTTCATCAGGCACCCATTCGACCCACTTGTATGGCCCGGTCCCGACCGGACGCCGGGCGAAGTCCCGGCCGACTCTCGAGTGGTAGGCGCGCGGCACGATGTAGGCTGCGCTTGCGAGGTTCGTCAGAATAGGGACGAATGCGGCCCGCGTGACGATGCGCACCGTATTCTTGTCGACGACGTCCACCGATGCGATCTGCGACAGCAACCCGCGCTGCGGCGACCGCGTGTCGGGGTTGAGAATCCGGTCGATCGTGTACTTGACGTCATCCCCGGTGAACTCCGTACCGTCGTGCCACTTGACGTTCTGACGCAGCTTGAACGTCCAGGTCTTGCCGTCCGCCGACGGCGTCCAGGACTCCGCCAGCGCCGGTCGCGGCACACCGTCGGTGTCCAACACGAGCAAGCCTTCCAGGATATGCGAGTAGACCTGCTGCGAGTAGAGGTCGGTCGACAGGCCGGGGTCCATCGTCGTCGGCGCCGACTCCATGCCGATGCGCAAGAGGTTCGCGGGACCGGGCGCCGTGGCGGCCGGTCCAAGGGCGAGAAAGACTACCAGGACCACAACCGGCAAGGTGATCCAGCGGGTCATCATCAGCACCTCCGCAGAAAGCTATGTGTCAGACATTCTCCGGGACAGGAAGGAGGTCCTACGCGCGGCGATTGTGGCAGGAAGTGGGCGGTCGACCTGTGGCGAGCGTCCCTGCGCGAGCAGCCCGCCGTCGACGTAGATCACCTGACCGCTGACATAGCCGGCGTCGGCGGAGGCGAGGAATGCCACGACGCCCGCCACGTCCCCCGGCTCGCCCACGCGACCCAGCGGGATGTCCGTCCCACGACGGCTCTTCGCCTCCGGGCCAAATTGCTCAAAATACTCGGTATGGATGGCTCCGGGGCCCACGGCATTGACGCGGATCCCGAAGGGCGCGAGATCAATCGCCGCGGCGCGCGTGAACGCCTCGATGCCTCCCTTGGTGGCGTCGTACGCGGCGAGTTCCCGGTGCGCCCGCGCGGCACCGAACGAACTCATCGAGATGATGCTGCCCGGTCGTCCCGCATCGACCATGAGCGTGGCCGCCCGGTGGGAGCAGAGGTATACGCTCTTGAGGTTCGTACGGATCACCGTATCCCATAGTGGCTCATCCAGTTCGAGAAAGTGGGCGATCGCGGTCGTCAGGCCTGCGTTATTGACGAGGATGTCGATCCCACCGTAGGCTCGCATCGTTGCCTCGAAGAGGCGGTCGACCTCCTCGCGGTAGCCGACATCGGCGGCCACGGCGATAGCCTCGCCCCCCATGCTCCGGATCTCGGTGGCCACCGCGTCGACCTTCTCGCGCCCCTCGCTCGGGTGCCCGTTGACGACGAGCCGGCACCCTTCCGCGGCCAGACGAGCGGCGACGCCGCGCCCGATCCCGCGGCTGGACCCCGTGACAACTGCGACTTTCCCGTGAAGGTTCATCGTGTCCGGGACCTTCGATGGGAGAGGAGGGAGGTCCTGTCCGATGCGGAACCCCTATAGGGGGCTCGGTGGCATCGATGGTGACGGTTGGACGCATGCGGCCTGGCGATGTCGAAGCGTGCGCTCGGATTGTTGCCGGCGACCCCCTCTGGCAGCGGTATGGGGTGACCCTGCCGCGTGCCAGGCAGGCGTTCCGGCGCGGGGTGGCGCAGATGCGCCGGGGCCGGACCGCACTGCGAGGCCGGCCCGCGTCGCGCGCGGGAGGCGAGATCGCCGTCGCCCGCGAAGGACGCCGGGCCGTTGGATTCGTCTGGTTCAGGCTCGACGGGACCTTTCATCACAGTGGGTATGTCCGCTGGATCGGCGTCTCCTCGGACGCCCGCGGCCGAGGCATCGGCGAGCGCCTGATGCAATATGCCGAGAGCCGGATTTTTTCCAGCGGGCCTAACGTTTTCCTAACTGTGGCGGCTTTCAACACGCGGGCGCAAACGTTCTACCGTAGGCTCGGGTATACGCGGGTGGGAGCGATCCCGGACTACGTGGTGCCGGGGATCACCGAGTATCTGTTCAGAAGGACACGGGGACCGATCAATCAACGCAAGACATTTCGAAGGAGGCGACAGCAGTGAAACTTCGATGGTGGGTCTTACTCGTGGTGGCCGCGTTGGTGCTACCGGCGATGCCGGGTCGCGCCGCGCCTGCCGGCACGACGCTGACGGTCGGGGTGGACCAGGAGGTTGTGGGGCTCGATCCCAACCTGGTTACGTCGTTCTCGTCCTTCCGCCGCGTGGACTTCCTCTACAACAAGCTGGTCCGGTACAACGACAAACTGGAAATCGAGCCGGACCTGGCCGAGTCGTGGGAGTATCTCGATTCCCGCACGGTGGTCTTCCGTCTACGGCGCGGTGTGAAGTTCCACAGTGGGGCGGAGATGACCGCGGAGGACGTCAAGTTTACCCTAGACCGCGTCCTCGATCCGGCCACGCGCTCGCCCGGACGCTCGTTCATCGATCAGATCAAGGCGATCGACACCCCGGACAAGTACACGGTGCGGATCACGCTCAATCTGCCGCTGGCCTCGCTGCTGTCGGGTCTATCCTCGGCCAACCTCGCGATCGTTGAGAAGGCCGCCGTGCAGAAGTTCGGCAACCTGCAGCGCAACGAGGCTGGCACGGGGCCATTCATGCTGGCCGAGTGGGTCCCGGACAACTTCATGCGTCTGGTGAAGAACCCCGACTACTTCCGGCGCGGCCTGCCAAAGATCGATACCCTGATCATCCGGGTCATCCCCGACCAGGCGTCGCTGCTGGCCGGCGTGCGGACCCGGGCACTGGACTTCGCCACGGTCAACCAGGGGTCGGTCATCACGGCGGCCAAGCGCGAGAGTGGCATCACCGTGTTGCAGAAGGCCGGCATCAACCTGCGTATCTTCTCGTTCAACACCACGCGCAAACCGTTTGATGACCAGCGCGTGCGCTATGCGTTTTCGTGGGCGATCGACCGCGCGGCCATCGTGAACACTGCCGAGTTTGGCTTTGCGACGATCTCCGGCCCGGTGCCGGCCTCCACGCCGTGGGCGTTGCCGGTCGCGCAGTTCCCGTCGTATAAGCAGGATGCCGCGCGTGCGAAGCGATTGCTCGCGGAGGCCGGGTACCCCAACGGTTTCTCGACCCGCATCGTGACTTCACCGACCTACGAAGGCGGCGTCGCCGTCGCGCAGGTCATCCAGGAACAATTGCGCGCGATCGGTGTCAACGCCACCCTGGAGAATATCGAGTGGGGGACGTATATCAACCGCTGGGTCGCTCGTGATTTCGACACGATGATCGAGTTGCGCGGCGGCGATCCCGACCCCGACCGCTTTCTGTACCGCACCTTCCACAGCACGGGCGGTGTGAACAACTTCCTCTTTAAGGATGGCGCCATCGACCGGCTGCTGGAGCGGGGGCGCGTCAACGTCGATGCCGACCGGCGCAGGGCGATCTATGAGGACCTGCAGAAGACGCTGATCGAAGCGGCGCCGGCGCTGTTCCTGTACACGCCGATGGAGACCCAGGTCCTGCAGGGTTACGTGAGGGGCTTCCGGATTATCGGCAACGGCGCGCTGTACTACCTCGAAGAAGCGACCATCGAGCGGTAGAATCTCCGGAGTCCGGGGGCGGGCCCGACGCCCGCTCCCGGACTGTCTGCCCACATGCAACGCTATCTGGCCTCGCGCGTCCTCGCGCTCATTCCGGTGCTGCTCGGCATTCTCGCCGTCGTCTTCCTGTTGATCCGGCTCATTCCCGGGGACGCCGTGCAGCTCTTTCTGGGGACGCAGGTCGAGATGACGCCGGCGCAGCTGGTTGAGCTGAAACGCTTCTTTGGTGTGGACAAGCCGATGTACGCGCAGTTTATCGATTACCTGAGTCGTATCGTGCGCGGAGACTTCGGCGTCTCGCTGCGGACGTCGCGACCGGTCCTGCCGGACATCATGCAGAAGCTGCCGCTCTCGTTTCAGCTCGCCACGTTTGCGCTGGTCGTGGCGATGCTCATCGCCATCCCCCTCGGCATCGCCTCGGCGGTGAAGCGCAACTCCAGGCTCGACGTCGCGGCGCGCGTCG
>JBGPNN010000052.1:0-16665 GCA_041487495.1 bacterium | reverse complement strand
TGAAGCGAGTCGAGGGTTTGTCCTGGCCATCGCGGGGGGTCCTCACGTCACGGTTCGGGTGGCGGTACCGCCGGCACCACGACGGCATCGACCTGGCCGCGCCGTGGGGGACCGAGATCCAGGCGGCCCACGGCGGTTTGGTCGTCTTCGCGGGGTGGCACGGCGGGTACGGGAACGTGGTGTTCGTCGCTCACGGCGACGGCGTGGTCACGGTGTATGGACATGCGTCGAAACTCCTGGTCAAGATCGGCGATCAGGTGACGCAGGGACAGGTCATTGCACAGGTCGGCTGCACGGGTGCCTGCACCGGATCCCATGTGCACTTCGAAGTACGGGTCAATGGGCACGCGATCGATCCGCTGAAGTTTCTCCAGTAAGTCCTCCAACCGCTGGGCCTCGGGGCCCAAGCCCGCGCGGCCTCGACGCTCGTGGACCGGTCTGCTATAATCGCGCCTGTTGCCATCCCGATCGCAAGGAGACATCCATGAAGCAAGGCATTCACCCCGAGTACCATGAGGCACGCGTGACCTGCGCGTGCGGAGAGACCTTTGTGACGGGGTCGACCAGAAAATCGATCCGCGTGGAGATCTGCTCCAAGTGTCATCCGTTCTATACGGGCACGCGCAAGTTCGTGGACGCGGAGGGCCGTGTCCAGAAGTTTGCGAAGAAGTACGGCCTCAAAATCTAGCCTTCGCGCGTTCCTCTTGAAGTTCGGCGCCGTCGGCGCCGGTGTTTCTGCCCCCAAGATTGGCGGGAGCATGACGCCTTCGGGCCCGATGCTATAATCGGGGCGGTGACTGACGTGGATCCTGCGATGCGGCAACGGCTGCAAGGAATGGAATCTCGCTACGAGGCGGCGTCGACCGCATTGGCGGACCCTTCCATCTTTGCCGACCAGGCGCGCTATCAACGGACGGCCAGGGAGCACGCCGAGCTCGAGGAGCCGGTGATCAAATGGCGCGCCTACGCGCAGGCGGAGCGTGAAGCCGCCGAGGCCGAGGCAATGGGCCGCGACGAGGGCGACCCCGAGATCCGCGCGTTCGCCCGCAGCGAGGCCGCCGGGCTGCGGGCGCAGATGGATGCTCTCGAGGTCAATCTGCGCTCTCTGCTGCTGCCGCGTGATCCCTACGATGAACGCAACATCATCGTGGAGATGCGTGCGGGGACCGGCGGCGACGAGGCTGCGCTCTTCGCGGGCGAGCTCTTTCGCATGTACTCGCGCTATGCGGAGCGCCGGCGCTGGAAGACCGAAGTGTTGTCCGCCAGTCCCACGGGCATCGGCGGGTTCAAAGAGATCATCTTTGGGATCGTCGGGCGCGGTGCGTACAGCCGGCTCAAATACGAAAGCGGCGTCCACCGGGTTCAGCGTGTCCCGGCGACCGAATCGTCCGGCCGGATCCACACGTCCACCGCGACCGTAGCGGTTCTCCCGGAGGCCGAAGAGATCGATGTCGCCATCCGCCCTGATGAGATCGAGATCGAGACCTACCGGGCCGGTGGCGCCGGCGGGCAGAACGTCAACAAGGTCGAGACCGCCGTGCGCATCAGACACGTCCCGACAGGCATCGTGGTCGCCTGCCAGGACGAGCGCTCCCAGTTCCAGAATCGCGAGAGGGCGATGCGCATTCTCCGCGCGCACCTGCTCGAACGGGCCGAGCGTGAGCAACACGAAGCGATCGCTAAACAGCGCAAGGAGCAGATCGGCACCGCCGAGCGCAGCGAGAAGATCCGCACGTACAACTTCCCGCAGAACCGCGTGACCGACCACCGCATCGGGCAGAGCGTCCACCAAATCGAGTCGGTGCTCGACGGCGATCTCGACGAATTTATCGCCGCCCTCACCGCCGCCGACCAGGCGGCACAGTTGACCGCGGTCGAGTGACGGTTGCCGAGGCCTGGCAAATGGGTCGCGAGCACCTGGCGGCCCAGGGCATCGACGAAGCCGCGATTACCGCCGAAGTGCTGCTGCGCCATGCCCTGGCACTGTCCCGGACGGCACTCTATGTCTCCTGGGAACGCCCGGTGGATGACGGCGCGCTCGAGCGCTATCAGGCCTACCTCGATGAGCGCACGCGCGGCCGCCCGGCCGCGTACATCATCGGCCATCGTGAGTTCATGGGGTTGGATTTCCTGGTGGACGAGCGCGTGCTCATCCCCAGGCCCGAGACCGAAGTCCTGGTCGAGATGGTGCTCGACCTGGTCGCCGGGACGGCCTCTCCTCAGATCGTCGACATCGGGACGGGCAGCGGCGCGATCGCGACCAGTCTGGCCGTCGCGCGGTCCGACGCGGCCATCTTCGCCACAGATATCTCGGCCGGCGCGCTCGACGTGGCCCGCGCCAATGCAGCCCGGCATGGTGTAGGCGAGCGGGTGCGATTTCTGTCCGGCGATCTGCTCGAACCCATCGCCGCCGGTGGCATCCGTGTCGATGTCGTTGCCTGCAATCCGCCCTACGTAGCCGGCGAAGACGTCGCCGCCCTGCCGCGCGAGATCCGGGACTATGAGCCGACAGCGGCGGTCATCGCGCCCGCCGGCTCCGAGAGCTTTCATCTAAGGCTTATCGAGGCGGCGCCCGACGTGCTCAGACCCGGCGGCTGGCTGGTGATGGAAGTGTCAGCAGGCCAGGCGCCGCGTGTGGTCGAACTGTTGAAGCGAGTAGCCGGGTATCCCGCCATGCAGACGCGCAAGGACGGCTTGGGATGGGAACGGGTCATCGCCGCTCGCGTCGGGTCCGCCGCCGGAGGCATGTAATTGAGCTACTACAGCCTGTCGTTTTCAACCGCGACCGAGCACACGCCGATGCCCGTGCGCATCATTCGCGTCAACCCCGATGACCACGCGGCACCTCGCAAGGCTGTTGAGGCACTGCAGGCCGGCGGAATATTGATCTTTCCCATCGCCGAGGGCTATATCGTCGGCTGCTCAGCGACGGATGAGACTGCACGACGGCGGCTCTGCGAGGTCACCGGCGTTGCGCAGCGGGACCTGCGGTACCTGGCCGCCTCGCGCGAACAGGCAGCCCGCCTGTCGATGCCGGCCAGCATCTCGGTCGACCCGATTCCCCTGGCGTTGATGCGGGCCGCCGATTTGGCGCTCGCCGTCACAACATGCCGCCCGGGCCAGGCGCCGGCCCCGACGGCCCAGCACGTTGTGTTTATCCTGGGAGACAGCATCGATCTGGTTCTCGATGCGGGCGCCGCGCGCCCGCTGATGGCCGCGGCGGTGAGGTGAGCGCGATGCGGATTGCGATTGGGGGAGATCACGCCGGTGTGATCTTGAAGGCTGAGATCTCGCGGCTGCTGCTGGAACTCGGGCACGAAGTGCGGGACCTTGGGACCAACTCGCCCCAGCCCGTCGACTATCCGGATTTCTGCATCCCGGTGGCCGAAGCTGTGGCCCGCGGTGAGGCCGACCGAGGCATCATCTTCGGGGGCACCGGCAACGGCGAGGCGATTTCGGCGAACAAGGTCATGGGTGTCCGCTGCGCGGTGGTCCACGATGTGACGACGGCACGGCTGGCGCGCTTCCACAACGACGCCAACCTCATCTCGCTCGGCGCCCGGATCGTGGGGTCGGAGGTCGCGAGGGAGATCGTCAGGACCTTCCTCACGACGCCCTTCGAGGGCGGCCGGCACGTGGGTCGGATCGAGAAGATCTCGACGTACGAGCGGCAGCACAAGAAGTAGTCTTCTTCCCGCGTTGCTCGTAGGTGTTGAGGATCGCCCTCACGACCACTGGAACATCGGATGGCCGCAGCGGTCGTGGATCGAGCAGGATGGTGCCGGTGCTCGCCAGGTGGCCCCGAACGAAGATCTGAGGCGAGCCTGTACCCAGGTCTCGCATCAGCGTCACAGCGTCGAATCCCAACACATCGGATGAAGGCGAAAGGGCCACACGGGTGATTGCGCGCCCCGCCTCGTCAGCGGCCAGTTGAACCTTCGTGTAGGGCAGGTCCTTCAGCCCCGCCAACAGCGCGTCGCAGATCTGCCGCTGCTCGGTTTCACGCGCGGCGTCGTCACGCTGCAGGTAGCGTTCCAGGGCCGTCAGCAATCCTATGATCGCTTCCTTGCCGACTTTCATCGGCCGCGCGATCCCGGCCTCCTGTGCCCGGCAGGCGTCGATGCGGGATGAGCGGCCCACGATGATACCGGACGTTGGCCCGCCGAACGCTTTCCCGCCGCTATACGTGACCAGATCCGCGCCCATCGCAACGTATCGCGTGAGGTCTTCTTCTGCCGCGGCGTCCACC
Source organism: bacterium (assembly GCA_041487495.1). Classification (GTDB taxonomy): domain Bacteria; phylum Sysuimicrobiota; class Sysuimicrobiia; order Sysuimicrobiales; family Humicultoraceae; genus JBGPNN01. The sequence continues at coordinate 12,416 of JBGPNN010000052.1, read as the reverse complement.
AGGACGGCGCAGTGCACGGCGTGCGCGATGGCGATGACCTGATCGAGCCCGACCATCTCTTTCTGAACCGCGTGGTGCGACTGGACGAACAAGATCGCGGCCGTCCGCGCGTCGATCGAGGCGCGCAGCAGTTCCGGCGTGCAGGCGTTTGCCCATCCGATGCGGACGGGCCGGCCGCCGCCGATGCGGATCATCTGCTCGACCGGGGCGCCAAAGTTGACGTCGTGACCGGTCTGCAGCAGGATGCTGCGGGGTTCCCAGACGGCATCCGGGAGAGCGGCGACACGTGCCGGATCGGTACCGGCCACGCAGGCCGCGGTCATGATCGCGATGCCGGCCGAGGCGCCCGACGTGACCCATCCGGCCTCCGCGCCGGCCCATGCCGCGATCACGTCACCCGCCCGGCGCTTCAGCACCCCGAGATCTACGTGCGCCTGACCGGCCTGCGCTATCGCCTGCGCGACGTCTGGGGCTAGTGAGGCGCCACCGAGATGTGTCATCATCCCGCTGGCATTGATGACCGTGGGGACGTTCAACCGCTCATAGGTGTACATAGCGCATCCCTTCGGCCGCCGAGGGAACATCCCTGTACCAGCCCGCGGCCATCGCCGCCAGTATCGCCGCGCCGCGCATGCCCGCTTCCGGATCGACCCAGATCGGCGGTTGCCCCAGCACCTGCCGAAGCCGCCGGCGCACCGCCGGCACGCTGGACAGGCCACCGGTCACGAGGAACCGTCGCGGCGACAACCCCGCCGTGCCCGCAGTGGCGGTGAGATCCCGCACGACCGCCGCGACCTCATCGAGCGCCGCGCTGTACGCTCCGCGGCCGCCCGCCCGCGCCGCCTCGACGCGCGGGGCGACACCCGGCACCCCGCGCACCCAGGCCCAGATCCCGGGCGGGATCGGATAGCCAAACCAGCCGTCCACGGGTGAGCCGGTGACCACGCGCAACACCGTGTTGGTGCCCAGGGTAATCATGGCGTCCCCAATGCGGTACGCGCCACCACCGAGGTTGGCCAGCGACCCGTCATGGCCACCACACGCGACCGGTGTCGCCGGCGGCAACCCGAGCTCCGCGGCGGCCTGGGCGGTCAGGGGCCCGACCGTCGCCTCGGCGGGCCGCGGTTGCGCAAAACCCACCCGCGGGAGACCCGACAGCGCCATGGCCGCCTCGGGCCAATCGGGCAGACCACCCGGCCCGCTCGCGGGATCGGTGACCCATTGCTCCGTCAAGCGCCAGATGATGTAACTGTGTAGCGCGCCCGCGCGGCGAATGCGGGCGTGGACTTCGGGACGGTGCTCGCGCACCCACTTGACGTTCGCCACGATGATCGGCGCGTAGGCCCGCGCCCACAAGCCCCCGGGCTCCCAACCCGCCGACGCGTGGGCGGAGAGATCGCGAGGGATCTGTGGCACGCTGAATGGCATGGCGGAGTGCATCGTCTCGTCGAGCAACGTGCCGAAGTACCCGCGGCACGAGACGGCGAGCGCGCTCACCTGATCTTGATAGCGTAGCGCGCCCACCGACGCGATCACCGCGGCCCACCAGTGTTCCAGGTTCTCGTCAGTCGCGCCGATGCCGAGCGCTCCGATCCGACTATCGGCCCGGCCGCTGTCGACCATGTGTCCCTCGAGATCGTAAAGACCCGCCTTGCACCAGCTCGATCCCAGATCGACGCCGAGGACCAAACTCACGGCTGGAGGCAGATCCTTCCCGCGCGGATGGTATAGACGGGGCGGATCAGTCGCGTCGCCCGCTCGATCTTGCGCTCGGCGTCCATCAGCTGGAACTCGCCCTGCTCGACGCGGAAGAGTGTGATGTCCGCTTCCCGGCCGGGCTGGAGACTGCCGAGGGTGCCCGCCTGGCCCATCGCGGCCGCCGGCCCGTTCGTCGATAGGCGAACCACGTCTATCAGGCTCATCCCCAGGTGGAGGAACTTCGACATCGTCGTTGCCATGTCGAAGACCGGCCCGCGGATGCACAGGCGGTGGATATCCGTCGAGATCGCGTGGAGGGGGACCCCGGCGTCCATCGCGCGGCGAGCCGTCTCGAAGGCGAAGCTCGCATTGCCGTGCCCAATGTCGAAGAAGACGCCGCGCGCAGCGGCGGCCAGGGCCTCGGGGATCGGCTTTTTGTCTCGCCCTAAGATGCCGCCCGGTTTGCCGTGCCAGCAATGCGTGATGATATCGCCTGGTCTCATCAAGTGCAGCACATCCTGAATCACCGGCGGCGCATGCCCGATGTGGCACATGACGGTGGTACCGGTGAGGTCCGCGGCCTGCACGGCCAGCTTCACGGGTTCCAGACCCATCAGGCCGCAGTGCGTCTGCGACGCCAGCACCTTGACGCCGAGGATGACGTCGCGCTGCTCTTCGATTGTCCGGATCGTCAGCCGCTGGTTGAAGTTCTCCCAGGCCCCGTGCCGCGGCATCCCCGGGGCAGCGCTGGAGATCGACACATTGAGGAACGCCAGGACACGGGTCTTCGCCACGTCAATGTTGTACGCGCGGAAACCCGCCCACTGGTTCGCGCCCGCGGATCCAGGATCGACAGCGGTGGTCACGCCGGTCATGACGCCGGCCTCGCGATCGGGATGCACGCCGTTGCCGCCGGCGCTGTGGAAGACGTGCGCGTGGAGGTCGATCCAGCCCGGCGATGCGTAGAGCCCGGCGGCGTCGACGACACGTGCCGCCGTGGCACCCCCCAGCGCGCCGATCCGGGCCACGCGCCCGTCTTTTACGGCGATGTCCGCCGGGCCGTCGAGGCTCTGTGCCGTATCGATCACGTGCGCCCCGCGGACCAGGAGATCGTATTCGGCCATCAGGAGGCCCCCCGCAGTCTGGGATCGAGCGCGTCTCGCAAACCGTCACCCAGCAGGTTCATGCCTAACACGACGAGCACGATGGCGAAGCCCGGAAAGAAGGTCAGCCAGGGCGCAGCGGCAACCAGCAGCCGGCCCTCGGCCAGGATGTTGCCCCACGACGGCACGCTCGGCGGGGCACCGACGCCCAGAAACGACAGCGCCGCTTCGTTCAAGACGGCCGTGGCAAAGCCGTATGTGGACTGCACGATGATCGGCGACAGGCAGTTGGGCAGGATGTGGCGCAGCATGATCTGTCCGTCGCGCGCCCCAACCGCGCGGGCGGCCTCAACATAGATCTCTTCGCGCAGCACGAGCACCGCCGACCGCACGACGCGCGCGAACCGGGGGAACGATACCACCGACAGCGACGCGATCACGTTGGTGACGCTCGGGCCCAGGATGGCCATGATGGCAATCGCCAGCAGGATGCCGGGGAACGCCATCATCGCGTCCATCGCCCGCATGATCCACTGATCCAGGCGCCGGTAGTACCCCGCCAGCAGGCCGATGAGCGTGCCGCCGAGCCCCGTGAAGACCACCGTGAGGGCCCCGACCTCGAGCGACAGCCGCCCGCCGTACAGCACCCGGGCAAACGTGTCGCGGCCCACCTGATCCGCGCCCATCGGGGCGTCACGCGCCGGCCGCCGCAGCTTGTGTGGAACATCGATCTTTGTCGGGTCCTTCGTGGTGATGATCGGCGCGAAGACGGCTGCGCCCGTCATCACCAGCATGATGACCAGGCCCACCAGCGCCGTCTGGTTGCGCACCAGCAGGCGAAGCCAGTTCAGTCGTACCTCACCCTTGGATCGATGTAGGCGTACAGCAGGTCGACGAACAGGTTGATGACGACATACAGGAGCGCCGAGAACAACACCGCGCCCTGGATCACCGGGTAGTCGCGGCGCGAGATCGCGTTGATCACGAGCATGCCGGCGCCCGGCACGGCGAAGACGGTCTCGACAATGACCGCGCCGCCGGCCAGCCCCGCGATCGACAGACCGATGACCGTGAGTGTCGGCAGCAGCGCGTTTTTCAGCGCGTGGCGGTAGACGGTCAGCCGCTCGCTCAGGCCTTTGGCCCGCGCGGTGCGCACGTAGTCCATCCGAAGCACTTCGAGCATCGACGAGCGCATCATCCGCGCGATCAACGCCGACCCCGAAAGGCCCAGGGCCATCGCGGGCAAGATCAGGTAGCGCACGCTGCTCCAGAGCCCCTCGGCGAGCGGGGCGTACCCGGCCACCGGCAGCACCTTCATCCACAATCCGAAGACGATCGCCAGGTTGATCCCCAGCCAGAACGACGGGATCGACAGACCCAACAGCGCGACGACCATGAGCACCCGGTCGGTCGCCCGGTTGTGCCGCACGGCCGCGCCCACGCCCAACGGGACACCCAGCCCGACCGAGAAGGTCGCCGCCAACAGCGTCATAAGCATCGTGGGTTCCAGGCGGTCGACGATCGCCCGCGTGACCGGCATCTTGAGGAAGAGACTCTCGCCCATGTCCAGCCGGGTGAACAGCCGAGACAGGAACGTCCAGTACTGCTCCGGTAGCGGGCGGTCGAGACCCAGCGCCTTCCGCATCGCCTCGACGTCCTGCGGGCCGGCCGCCTCACCGGCGAGCACCGCGGCCGGGTCCCCCGGGGTCAAGTGCACGAGGAGAAACACGATGGTGGCGATGGCCACCATCATGGGGAAGAGCAGCAGGAGCCGGCGCGCGACGTGCGCGCGCATCTACCTTTCGATCCAGACGTTCCAGTAGAATCCCGGCCCGCGCGCGAAGATCCCCTTCACGTCCTTGCGTGCGGCGCGGAAGCTAAAGAATTCGCCGAATCGGAGGTAGGGGTTCTTCACCCAAAACAGCCGCTGCTGCTCCGCGAACAGCTGCTTGCGCTTCGCCGGATCCACGGTCGTGAGCATGGCGTTGTAGTTGGCGTTGTTCTCAGAGTCATCGTAGAAGCCGGGCCACTCCGGTGTGAAGGCCGCGGTCGCGGTCGGATCACCGCCGAAGCCGATGCCCGTGGAGAAGATCTCGTACGCTTCGCGCTTGCCCCGATTGCTGATCACCGTGGGCCAGTCGCTGACGATCAGTTCGACGTTGAACCCCGCCTCTTTCATCTGCTCGGAGGCGATCAATGCCGAGCGGTACATGTAGTCGAAGTCGCGGGTCGTGATCCAGCGGATCCGTTCGCCTTTGTAGCCGGCCTCGGCCGCCAGGGATTTTGCCTTGTTGATGTCCTGCTTGTTATAGAAGTCCCGGCCCGCCTCGCTGTACCAAAAGCCCCACTCGCGCGACGCCAGCGCGTGCGCCACCCTGAAGAAGAGGGGGTTGTCGAACGACCCGGCCATGACCTTGCTGTAGTCGATCGACCAGTGCGCGGCGTTGCGCAGCTTCTCGTTCCTGAACATGTTGCCCTGGCTCTTGTTGAAGACACCGACCGGCGCCGATCCAGGCTTGACGATGTAGGGATCGACGGCCGCATTGAGCCGTACTTGCGCGTACTGCGCCGGGTTCAACACGTGCGCCACGTCGATCTCGCCGGCGATCAGGGCGTTCAGGCGTGTCAGGTCATCCTTGATGACGACGAACCGCAATTCCTGAGCCCAGGCCGTCCGCTGGCCCGACATGCCGCTCGCGGGGTCGCTGCGCGAGACGTACTTGTCGAACTTTACCAGGCGCACGTGCCGGTCGCGCGCCCACTCGACGACCCGGTACGGGCCGGTGCCGATCAGGTCGCCGACCTCCTTGATCTCGGTTCCGCGAGGATCGGGGCTCGCGTATTTCTCGACGATTTCCTTTGGCATGATCGCCAGCAGATTATTATGGATGGCGATGGCCGACAGAAACGCGCCGTTGGGTTGCTTGAATTTCACTTCGAGGGTGTACTTGTCTTTGGCCGTTAGCGACTCGCGGTTTTCCATGAAGCGCTTGGCGCGGGCATCCAGACGCACCCAGCGATCCATCGACGCGATGACGTCCTCGGCGGACAACTCCTTGCCGTTGTGAAAGGGCACACCCTTGCGCAGCAGGATCGTGAACGTTCGGCCGTCGCTGGAGACGTCCATCTTCTCGGCCAGCATCGGCTTGAAGTCGAGGTTCCGGTCCATCGTGAACAGGAACTCGTAGACGTGCTGCATGATGTCCTGTGTGATCGTGGCCGTCTGCCACTGGATGTCGAGGCCCGGCGGCTCGCTGTTGGTCCCAACGCGGAGCACGGGCGTGGGGCGCGGCCCGGCTGGGCCGGCGAATGACGGAGCAGTCACACAAAAGGCGACGACCGCGGCAATGGCGACAAACACGAGCCGGCGAATCACCATGGCGACTGTACCTCCTGGAGCTTGATAGTTGTGTATTCGCTATTGGGTGGCAACATCATTCTGCCGGAGCACCCAGCTAAAATACTCGATGCGGCCATCGCGCAGCGCCTCATACATTGTCGTGCCCCGCATGCCTGCGAACTGCCGCATAGGTCGCCGCAGCAGCCGTGGCACCGCCCCATGAAGGAGCTCGCGCTTTCGGTCCTCATCCCCTTCGAGTGAGGCGACCACGTTGAGGCGAATGCTTTCTTCGCTCGCGATCTCGAAACCCGCCGCACGCGCCTGTTCGCGCAAACCGGTCAGGAGGGGTGCCTCCCGGAAGTCGGCGAACAGCAAGTGTCCCCCCGGCCGCAGGACTCTGGCCACTTCGGCAAAGAATCGCTCCATCGAACCATAACAGTGCGACGACTCCACGTTGACGACCACGTCGAAGTTGCTCGTGGGGAAGGGCAGCACCTCCGCATCGCCGTGGAGAAACGTCAGCCCAGCCGTACGGTGACGTTTCCGGCAGAACGCAATCGCCTTCTGGGAGAAGTCAACGCCGGTTACTGATCGGGGCGCGAGGTATCGCGCGATATAGGCGCTACCCCCTCCGCGGCCGCAACCAACCTCCAGCACATCGAGACCCCGCACATCCACGGCTCTGACAACGTGATCATACAGTTGGATGTAGAGCCGGTCCTTCTCATCCGCTGGAGCAAGAGCGGGCCGCGTGGCGTCCGGGTCAAGTTCGGCGAAACCGTAGTTCATGAATGGCCAGTCAAACTTAGGGTAGAGGGCGGCGAGCGATTGATACCATATCCAGTAAAGGGTGCGCTTCACCCAAGGAGATGTGCGAGTCATCACTGCGATGGCTTCCAACACGATGGTGTCCGCCTCCTAGCCGATGCCGGGCACGGGAAAGCGCCGGCACAGCGCCCGCACGTCGTCGCGGATCGCCGCGAGACGCCGGTTGTCCTTGATCCACGCCCGGAACTGTCGCAGCACCTGGGTTCGGGCTTCCCGATCCTCCGGAAGCTGGAACTCCTGCGCCTCCTTGCGTACCTCCGCCAGCCAGGCCGCCAACTGCACCATCTCGGCCTCGCGCATGCCGCGGGTCGTCGCCGCCGGTGTGCCCACCCGAATCCCCGACGGGTAGAACGCCGATGACGGTTCCCGGGGAATCGTGTTCTTATTCACCGTGATGCCGACCGCGTCCAGCGCCTCTTGCATGAAGACGCCCCGGCCCTTCCCATCGGGCGTCAGGTCGACCAGGAGCAGGTGATTGTCTGTGCCGCCCGTCACCAGCCGGAACCCTCGATCCAGCAATCCCCTGGCGAGCGCCTTGGCGTTGGCGACGATTGCGACGGCGTAGGTCTTGAACTCGGGTTTCATCACCTCCGCGAGGGCTACGGCGATGGCCGCGGTCGTGTGGTCGTGCGGGCCACCCTGCAGGCCCGGGAACACCGCGCGGTCGATCCGATCGGCCAACTCAGCATCTTTCTTGAGCCCACGCTCCGTGACCATGATCATCGCACCGCGTGGGCCGCGCAGGGTCTTATGGGTGGTCGTGGTGATGACGTGGACGTGGGGCACCGGGCTGGGGTGCGCGCCGCCCGCCACAAGCCCGGCGACGTGTGCGATATCGGTCGCAAAGAACGCGCCGACTTCGTCGGCGACTTCGGCAAAGCGAGCGAACGGGTACTCACGCGCGTACGCCGTACCGCCGCACCAGATTAGTTTCGGCCGGTGCTCACGGGCCAGCCTCCACACATCGTCGAAGTCGATGTAACCGTCGGCGCCGACGTGATAAGGGACGCTCTTATAGAAGATCCCGGTGGCGCTCACCTTGGCGCCGTGGGTCAGATGTCCGCCGTCGGGGAGATTGTGGCCCATGATGACGTCGCCCGGCCGGCATGTGGCCATGTAGACCGCGAGGTTCGCCGGGCTGCCGGAGTACGGCTGCACGTTGGCGTGGGGCACGCCGAAGAGGGTTTTGGCCCGTTGCTGCGCTAGGCGCTCGATCTCGTCGACGACCTCGTTGCCGCCGTAGTAGCGGCGCCCGGGGTATCCCTCAGAGTATTTGTTGGTGAGGATGCTGCCCATCGCTTCGAGCACGGCGGCCGAGACATAGTTCTCCGACGGGATCAACTCGACGCCGTCGCGCTGCCGCTCGCGCTCGCGCTGGATCATGGCGTGGAGTTCTGGGTCGTGCGTGGCCAGTGGCATTCCCGGCCCTCCCTCGCATCGGCACACCTGTGCTATCTTTGATCTTCGGTGGGCACCAGACTTGTGCCTTCAGGAGGACCCGATGCCCAACGTGCACGTCTTCGATCACCCGCTGATCCGCCACAAACTCACGATCCTGCGGGACAAGCGGACCGGACACAAGGAGTTCCGCGAGTTGACCCAGGAACTCGCCATGCTGATGGCCTACGAAGCGACCCGGCATCACGCGGTTCGGGAGATCGAGGTCGAGACGCCCCTGGCCCGGACCACCGGGTGGACGATCGCCGGGCAGGAGATCGCCGTCGTTCCGATTCTCCGCGCCGGGCTCGTCATGGAAGAGGCGATCACCCGGCTGATCCCGACCGCGCGCGTCGGGCACATCGGCATCTATCGGGACCACAACACGCTGCAGCCGGTGAGTTACTTTGTGAAACTGCCACCCGACATTGCGGACCGTCAGACGATGATCCTTGATCCGATGCTGGCTACGGGGGGCTCGACCGTCGCCGCCATAGACACGCTGAAGGGCCGTGGCTGCCGTAACATCAACGTCATGGCTATCATCTCGGCGCCTGAGGGCATCAAGAAGGTTCATGCGGCCCATCCGGACGTCGACGTCTTCACGGGCGCGGTCGACAGCCATCTCAACGAAAAGGGCTATATCGTCCCGGGCCTGGGCGACGCGGGCGATAGGTTGTTCGGGACGAAGTAGGGCCGCTTATGGGTATCCTCTCCGTGCTGCTGGCCGCCGCCATCGGCGCGTTGCCCACCGGCTATCTGGTGGCGCGCCGGATGCGCGGGGTGGACATCAGGCGCCTCTCACCTCACAACCTCGGTCTCGGCGCCGTCATCGCGGCGGTAGGCTATCCCGCGCTGGCCATGGTCGTCGTGCTCGACCTGGTCAAGGGCGCGCTGGGTATCCTCGCGGCGCGGGCGCTCGACGCCACGGGCTGGACGCTGGCCGCGGCCGCCGCCGGCGTCATCGTCGGGCACGCGTACTCGCCGGTCTGGCTCATCTTGCGCTCAACTTCCGGGCGCATGAAGAGCGTCGTCGTGGCGCTCGGCGCCATCATGGCACTGGCCGCATCGGGCACGATGTCCTGGATCGGGGTGTGGGTCCCGGCGGTCGTCGCCGCGGCGACCGTTGTCGTGCCGCGCGTCGCGAGAGGGCAGTGGGGCTACCTTTCGCTGGCGACCGTCCTGGCGGCGCTGAGCCTGCCCTTGACGGTGTGGGTCACCGGCGCGCCCGCCGCGGTCTTCGCGCTCAGCGCCGTCTACGCGCTCGTCACCCTATGGAATTACAAGGAGCATCTCGCCCGCATCGTGGACGGTGTCGAGCCGCGCGTGGGAGAGCGGCTGCCTCTGCCGTGGCTCGACGGCGGCGAGGCCGTGTGCGCGTTCCTCGTCCATCCCATGACCGTCGACGATGTCTGGGCGGCGAACCGGTTTCGCTGGCTCGCGCCACTGCGGAGGCGAGGGGTGATCTCGGACCGCGTGGTCCGCTGGCTGGCGCGGTTTGTGCGGCCCATGAAGATTGATGAAATACGCGAAATCGTGACCCCGGACAGCCGGCGGGCCCGCATTTATCTCATCGGTGTGCCGCTGCTGCCGGACCAGATCCGCCTCGAGCCGGCGCTGGCCGTTCGCCGCGCCGTCCAGGCCGTGCACCTGGCCGAAAATCTGGGGGCGACGGTCCTGGGTCTGGGCGCGTACTGGTCGGTTATTGGCAACAAGGGAACTGCCGTGCAGGCGCAGTCGTCGATCGCGATCACCAACGGCGGGGCGTATACGGCGGGCACTGTCAAGATGGCCGTCCCGCTGGTGCTGGCACGGCTGCGGTCGCGCGGGGTCGATTCCTCGCGGGCGGTAGCGGCGGTGGTGGGCGCCAACGGGGTCGTGGGGTTTGGGATCTGCCGGGCGGTCGTCGAGCACGTCGGCCGGCTGATCATGATCGGTACGAGTCTCGAGCGGCTCGAGCGGTCACGCGAGTTGCTCACGCGTCGCTACCCCGGCGCCACGATCGACGTGGGGGTCAACCTGGACGCCCTACGCGATGCCGATGCGATCTTCACGGCGACCTCCGAACCCGCGCCGGTGATCTTCCCGCGGCACGTCCGCAGCGGTGCCGTCATCTTCGACCTCGGCCGGCCCTACGACGTGGATGCGTCGGTGGTCGCACGCGATGACGTGGAAGTCATCCCGGGCGGGGTGGTCCGGCTGCCCGGCGATCCGCGGGGCGGCCTGGACATGGGCTACGGACCGGGGCTGGTGCCCGCGTGCCTGGCCGAGACAGTTGTCCTCAGCATCGACGGGTGCTACGAGCGGACGAGCCTGGGGGACCGCACAAAGAGCGAAAACATCGATTTCTTCGTGTCCCGAGCAGCCGAACTCGGGTTTGAAGTTCAAACGACCGGCCGCCGCTCGATGCGCGGCGAGGCCGGGCACGTGCCGGCTGCGTAGGAAGTCGCCATGGGCGTGGAGAATGCACCCGATAGTGGACCCGATACTTGAGGAGTCGTCGGAAACACGGCCGCGCCGGGTGGTGCTCTACCGCGCGGCTGTGGTGTTGCTGGTGGCCAGCACCGTGGCGGTCTCGGTCATCCTGACCCGGCTGCAATTGCCGAAGGCACCCGACGAGAACGAGAGGACAACTCGTTCGGTCGCGGCGCCGAGCGCACGGCCCGCGACATCCGAGGACATGAATCGGCGCCGCGCCGAGCTCATGGCCATCGGACAGTCGATAGAGCAAGAGCGGGTCGCGATCGAGGATGAGAAGCGAGAAGTCCAGACCTTGCGGCGGCGCATCGAGAGCCGCCGCCGCCAGTACCCTGGTGTGATGCCCCCGGCCCCTGCCACCGACGATCAGTTTGACGTCACGAACTACAACCACCGCATGACTATCTTGGACGCGCGCGTCGCCGACTACAATGCCCGCCTGGCCCGCTTCAGGCAGGATTTGGCCGTGTTCGAGGCATTGGAGCACCCTGCCCAAACGGCCAGGTAAGTCCCTGTCCGGCCCGCTGGTAGCATCCCGCTGAGAAGCGCAGTACGCTGGGGTTGTGCCGAGGGAGCGAGGAGCCCGCGACCTCAAGATCCTCAATGCCATCGCCGAGGCGTTGAATAGCGCGCCCGACGTGCAGCGGGCCCTCGATCGCACGCTGGCCGCGGTCACCGAACTGCTGGGACTCCACACTGGGTGGGTCTGGCTGCTCGATCGAGACACCGAGCAGTTTTACAATGCCGCGGCGCTGAATCTCCCGCCGTACCTCCAGGAGCCGGTGCGGATGACCGGCCGCTCGTGCTGGTGCCTCGATAGCTTTCGCAGCGGCGAACTGACACCGAAGAACATCGATGTGCTCGAATGCAGCCGGCTGCGTCCGGCGGTCAAGGCCAACGCCGCCCACCTAACCGATGGACTGGCTTATCACGCGAGCATCCCCCTGTACTTTCAGGGTAGCCCGCTGGGTATTCTCAACGTCACCGGTCCATCGTGGCGCAAGCTGACGTCGGACGAACTGCGCCTGCTGTCCACGATCGCGTATCAGGTCGGCATAGCGATCGAGCGGGCGCGGCTGGCGGAGGAGAGCACCCGGCTGGCTCGCGCCGAAGAGCGCGCCCGGATCGCGCGTGAGATCCACGACACCCTTGCCCAAGGCCTGACCGCGATTGCGCTGCACCTCGAAGGGTCCCTGCACCAGCTTGATCGCAACCCCGAGCGAGCCCGGCAGCGGCTGGAACGCGCACTGGCGACCGTGAGGGAGAGTCTAGAGGAAGCCCGTCAATCGGTCCTCAACCTGCGCACGCCCCTCGACGGAAAGCCGCTCGCCGACGCGCTGGTCTCGCTTGGGCGCGCGTTTACGTCAGAAACCGGCGTGCGAGTCCGCGTGCGCGCCGGCGAGCAGACAGCTCTGTCGGTTAGGGCGGAGGGTGAGCTCTACCGGATCGCGCAGGAAGCTCTCGCGAACATCCGCCGCCACGCGCATGCGCGCCAAGTGGAAATCCTCCTGGAATCGCCCCGGTCCTCCAAG